>JBBRVP010000008.1:0-101501 GCA_038246785.1 Jiangellales bacterium | reverse complement strand
TTTCGGCCCCCACCCCGGTGTGGGCGGGGGGGGGGGGGCGCGGGGGTCTGGGTCGGGGTGGTTTCCCCCCGGCCCCCACCCGGCTTATCCCCCCCCACCTGCACTGGCCCGCCGGGGCAGGGGTGGTCGCGGGGAGGCGGGAGGGGCGGGGGGCGGGGGGCGGGGGCGGGGGGCCGCGGGGGAGCGGGGCAGGAGCGGGTCGACAACGCAGGCGGCCCCCGCCGGGGGGGTGGGCGGGGGCCGTGGCCCCTGACATCCGCGAAGGGAGTCTGGGTGCCTGCGGCAAGGGGGGGTGCCGCGTGTCCAGTCTTGCCCTCTCCCGCGCGGTGTGCAAACGACGACGCACAGTTGATTGTGGCGAGTCGGCGCGGCGGCGTACGCCCGCCGGCCACGAGCCGGGCACCCGGCCGACCGCGTCCCTATGCTCGGACGGTGCCCCCCGACAGCACGGACGACGCCAGCGCGCGCGGCGGTGACGGGGCCGCCGACCCGGCCCGGCCGGCCACAACGCTCACGGCAGCGTTCTTCGACCTCGACAAGACGATCATCGCGCGGTCGAGCGCGCTGGCCTTTTCGCGGCCGTTCTACCAGGGCGGGCTGATCAACCGGAGGGCGGTGCTGCGCAGCGCGTACGCCCAGTTCGTCTACCTCGTCGGCGGGGCCGACCACGACCAGATGGAGCGGATGCGCGAGTACCTCTCCGCCATGGCCAAGGGCTGGGACGTCCAGACGGTGCGCGACATCGTCGCCGAGACGTTGCACACGATCGTCGACCCGATCGTCTACGACGAGGCGGTGACGCTCATCGATGAGCACCACCTCGCGGGCCGCGACGTGGTGGTGGTGAGCTCCTCGGGCGCCGAGGTGGTCGAACCGATCGGCGAGCTGCTCGGCGCCGACCGGGTGATCGCCACCAGGATGGCGGTGTCGGACGGACAGTTCACCGGCGACATCGAGTTCTACGCGTACGGCGAGCACAAGGCCACGGCGATCCGCGAGCTGGCGGAGGGGGAGGGCTACGACCTCGCTCGCAGCTACGCCTACTCCGACTCCATGACCGACCTGCCGATGCTCGAGGTCGTCGGCCACCCGTACGCCGTCAACCCCGACCGGCCGCTGCGCAAGCTGGCCGCCCAGCGCGGCTGGCCGTTGCTCGTGTTCTCCACGCCGGTGGCCCTGCGCCAGCGTCGCCCCCTGCGCGAACGCGCGGGCGCGCCGACCCTGGCCGCGGCCGCTGTCGGTGCGGGTGCGGCCGCCGCCGGACTGGTCTGGTACGCCGCCCGCCGCCGCGCCGGCGGTCCGGCCGGCTGAGGCGCCCGGGCCGTGGCCAGCGGGCGCGACATCCTCGACAACGGCGGCGGGTCGTGGTGGCGCGCCGAGGGGCCGGAAAGGACCAGCGGCCAGGGTGTGCCGGCTCCGCGCGGACCGGTCGCGCCCCGCGACGCGCGGTCCGCCGCCGGCTGGCGCGCTCGGCTGCCGAGTCGGCGGCTGCTCGGCCCTCTCCTGGTGGCTGCCCTCGTCGGAGGTCTGCTCGGCGCATACGTCGACCGGCGGCTGCGCGAGGCGGGCGCCGATGCGGCGGCCAGCGCTGCGTTCGACCTGCGGCTCGACGACGAGACGCTGCTCGGCGTCACCGCCGACCCCAGGAACCCGTCGTACGCCTACCAGCTCCAGGTGCGCAACGCCGGCCCGCGACCGGTGGTGCTGGTCGACGTGGCGCTGCTCGGCGACCCGCTGTCCAGCGACCCGCTCCGCGGCCCGGTCACGCTGTCACCCGAGGAACGGGTCCCGGTGGACGTCACGGGCAACCTCGACTGCGGCGCGGTGGCGGACGGAGGCGTCCCCCCGGTGACGCTCAGCCTCACCGCCCGGACGGCCGACGGCCACCGGCACGTCAGCACGCTCGGAGCGGTCGACTCGGAAGGCCGCCGGTCGCTGATCCACAGCTGTGGCGGCCGGTCGGCCGTCCAGGTGCGGCAGAGCGTGCCTCCGGACATCGTGGGCAGGCAGGTCGTCGCGCAGCTCGACCTGTCCACGTCCACCGACGGCGTGCGCGTCGTCGGACTGCACATCGAGCCCGCGGGGCCCTTCTACGTCGAGGTCCATGGCCTCCCTCTGCGCCTGAGCCAATCGGTCCCGGGACAGGTCCTCGTCACCGCCGGGGTCGCCTCCTGCACCTCCGCCCTCACGCTCGACCCGGCGCAGGCCACCATCGTGCTCGGCGTCGTCGGCGCTCCACACGGCCAGACGTCGGTGCCGCTGCCCGAGGACCTCGCGGTCGCGCTCGTCCGGCTCTCCGAACGCGTCTGTCCGGACTGAGCAGGTGCGGCGCGACACGCCGTACGGGGTTCCCAGCGCCGTCCTGCACGGCGTAAAACTGGTCCCACGACCCGGGCAGGTCGGGCCCGCGGCAGCGGACCCGGACTTCTCGAGCCGTGCACGACAGCCGGGCACCCACGCGGCGACCTACCCATGTATGGGCAGTCGTCCCCGGACAGCCGGTGGCGACGGATCAGGAGCACGCACTGGTAACCCGCGCTGACGTGCCAGCGGCGGCGTCCCTTCGCAGGGGCGCCGTTCGCACGTGCGGGAGGACACCTCAGCCGGTCGCGACCTCGCCCGCCACGCGCAGTCCCTCCTCGGCCGCTGCCATGCACGCGTCGGCCACGTAGCGCAGCCAGGCGACCAGCCCGTCGCGCCGCCCCGAGGCGTACGCCGGCAGCAGCGCGGCGTAGCGCCGACGCAGCGCCAGGTGTCCGGCGGCAGTGGGGCAGACCGCCGCGCTGTCGGCCCCGAGTGCGACGAGCACGACCCGCTCGGCGGCCCGGGCGACCACCGCGTCCGCGGATCCGAACGGCGCGAGCGCCGCGAGCTCGCCGTGCACGACTGCGGCCACGACGAGGGCCGGTGCGGACGTGGGGCGCACCGCGAGGTCGAGCAGCTGGCGCAACCGGATCCCCGCCTCGGCGTCGGGCCGCGGGCGGCCGAGCCCGTCGTCGTCGACGAGGCCCTTGGCGGCGAGTAGGTGCAGGCGGGCGAGCGCCTGGCCGGGCGCGCGCCGCCACGTCAGCGCCAGCGAGGGCAGCTCGACGGCCACCCGCAGCGTCCCCTGCAGCACCGGGTCGTCGGGATCGTCGGCGTCGGCTCCCTGCAGGGTCGCCGATGCCCGGGCGTCGACGATCGCACAGCGCGCCGCCACCGCCCCGGAGCGCCGGCGCATCGCCGGGTGGCGCAGCAGCGCGTCGATGGAGTCGCGGGCCTGCGCCGCCGCGACGGCGACGCCCTCGAGCGCGGCGACCTCCGCCAACGGATCCGGATTCGTGCTGGCCACGGCTGGCGAGCGTAGGTGCCGCTACCGTCCCGTCATGCGCGAGGTCGCCACCGGGGCCGCACTCGCCGTGGCCCTGGCCGTGGCCGCCGTCCTGCTCGTACGGCTCGTCCGCGGACGCGGCGAGCTGGGATCCAGCGCCGACGAGGCGACGTTCCGCACGCTCCACACGGCCTCGCTGGCCGCGCCGCCGCTTCGCGGCGGGCTGACCCGGGCCAGCGCCGACCGGGCTGCCCGTCACCTGCAGGCACTGCTCGGGACGCCTGCGGTCGCCCTCACCGACGGGGCGAAGACGCTGTCCTGGTACGGAAGCGGCACGGACCAGCACGCCGCCGATGCCCCGGTCCACGCCACGGCCGACGTGCTCGCCGGGCGCACGGTGGTGCTGGGCCCCGAACGGGTGCGCTGCCAGCTGGGCGACTGCGCGGTGCGCTACGCGGTCGTGGCCCCGTTGTCGGTCGAGGAAGCGGTCGTGGGCAGCCTGGCCGCGTACACGCTGGCCACCCCCTCGGCGGTCCTCGTCCGCGCGGTCGAGGAGGTGGCCCGCTTCGTCTCCGGGCAGCTCGAGCTCGCCGGGCTCGACCTCTCCCGGACCCGGGCCGCGGAGGCGGAGGTCAAGGCTCTGCGCGCCCAGATCAGCCCGCACTTCGTCTACAACTCCCTCGCCGCCATCGCCTCGTTCGTGCGCACCGACCCCGAGCGCGCCCGCGAGCTGCTGCTGGAGTTCGCCGAGTTCACGCGGTACTCCTTCCGGCGCCACGGGGACTTCACCACCCTGGCCGAGGAGCTGCGCTCGATCGAGCGCTACCTGCTGCTGGAGAGGGCGCGCTTCGGCGAACGCCTGCAGGTGACGCTGCGGGTGGCGCCTGAGGTGCTCCCGGTCGCCATACCTTTCCTGTGCCTGCAGCCGCTCGTCGAGAACGCCGTGCGCCACGGGCTGGAGAGCAAGGCGGGTGCCGGGCACGTGGGCATCACTGCCGAGGACCAAGCCGGCGAATGCCTCATCGCCGTGGAGGACGACGGGGTCGGCATGGATCCCGCCCTGGTGCGCGAGATGCTCTCCGGCGACGCGACGGGAGACCACCTCGGGCTCGGAAATGTCGACGAGCGCTTGCGCAGCGTCTTCGGTGACGAGCACGGTCTCGTCGTGGAGACCGCACCGGGCGCGGGCACGAAGGTCAGCCTGCGCGTGCCCAAGTACCAGGCGGGGGTGCGGGCGTCGTGACCGACCCCACGAAGGGGCCGCATCGTCCGGGCGCGCCGTCGCCGCCGACGAACGGGCTCTCCGTGCTCGCGGTCGACGACGAGCCGCCCGCCCTGGCCGAGCTGGCGTACCTGCTCACGCAGGACCCGCGCATCGCCCGCGTGCAGGTCGCCGGGGACGGCGCGACCGCGCTGCGCGTGCTGCAGGACGACCCCGTCGACGCGGTCTTCCTCGACATCCGCATGCCCGGCCTCACCGGCCTCGACCTCGCTCGCGTGCTCGGCCGCTTCGCCGCGCCGCCGGCAGTCGTGTTCGTCACCGCCTACGACGACTCCGCCGTCGACGCCTTCGACCTGCGCGCCGTCGACTACCTGCTCAAGCCGGTCCACGGCGAGCGATTGGGCGAGGCGATCCGGCGGGTGCTCGTCGCCACCGGCCGGCAGTCCGGGCCGCCGGCCGGCGACGACACCATCCCGGTCGAGCTCGGCGGCGTCACCCGCTTCGTCTCCCGGCGCGACGTGCTCTACGTCGAGGCACAGGGCGACTACGCCAGACTGCACACCGCCCGCGGCAGCCACCTCGTCCGGGTCCCCCTGTCGACCCTGGAAGAGCAGTGGGGTCCGCTCGGCTTCGTGCGCATCCACCGCAGCCTGCTCGTCGCCATCGGCCACATCGACGAGCTGCGCATCGACGGCACGCGCTGCGTGGTGCGCATCCGCGGCGAGGAGCTCACGGTGAGCCGGCGGCACACCCGCGAGCTGCGCGACCTGCTCGTCCGGCACGCCCGACCAGGACGCGAACGCCGATGAGCCACGGCGCGCCGCCGGTTCGCGTGCGAGTCACCCGGGCCCGGCGGCCCGCGGCTCGGGTGGGGCCGGTTCGGGTCACCCGGGACATCGACGAGCAGACCGCGCTCGGTGAGGTGTGGATGCGCTCGCTCGTCCGCACCCAGCTGCGGTTGTCGGTCAGCGTCGTCGGCGCCGTCCTCGTGGTGCTCGGCGGGCTGCCACTGGCCATGGCGGTGGCCCCGCAGCTGCGCTCGGCCCGAGTCGCCGGTGTCGCGCTCCCGTGGCTGGTGCTCGGCCTGCTCGTGTACCCGTTGCTCCTCCTGGCGGGCTGGCTCTACGTCCGGGCCGCTGAGCGCACCGAGCGCGACTTCGCGACGCTGGCCCAACGCGACGTCGCCGCCACCGCCGAGCGGCCGCCCCCGTGAGCCCGACGCTGGGCCTGCTCGCCGTCGTGGGCACGGCGCTGCTCACGCTGCTCGTGGGCGCGTACGGCCTGCGGATCTCGCGCACCACGAGCGACTTCTACGTCGCGTCGCGCACCGTCACCCCGTGGTGGAACGCCTCCGCGATCAGCGGGGAGTACCTCTCGGCGGCGTCCTTCCTCGGCGTTGCCGGTCTGGTGCTGGCCTACGGCGCCGACATGCTGTGGTTCCCGGTCGGCTACACGGCCGGCTACCTGCTCCTGCTGGCCCTCGTGGCCGCGCCGTTGCGCCGCTCCGGGGCCTACACGCTCCCCGACTTCGCCGAGGCGCGGCTGGAGTCGCTGCCAGTCCGCCGGCTGGCCAGCGTGCTCGTCGTGCTCATCGGCTGGCTCTACCTGCTCCCGCAGTTCCAGGGGGCCGGGTTGACGCTGCGCACGGTCACCGGGGCGCCGCGCTGGGTCGGCGCCGTCGTCGTCGCCGTGGTCGTGCTCGTCAACGTGCTGGCCGGCGGCATGCGCAGCATCACCCTCGTGCAGGCAGTCCAGTACTGGCTCAAGCTCACCGCGCTCGCCGTGCCCGTCGTCTTCCTGCTCGGTGCCTGGCACGCCGACGGGGCGCCGTCGCCAGCCGACCCGGTGCCACCGACCGTGCGAGCGGCCACCACGGTGGACGTGAAGGCCGACGTGACGCTCCGCGTGCGGCAGCCGGTGACCGTGCGGGTCGACGGGACCGTCGACGGCCGCCGGGTCGCCGACGCCGAGCTGCCGCTGGCGCCGGGCCGGCACACCGTGCTGGAGGGCAGCGTCCTCACGTTGCCCGCGGGTGCCACCGTCCCGGTCGCCGAGCGGCTGCCCGCGGCCGACGGAGCCGCCTGGGCGCGCCCGCTCGAGGGCGGCACGGCCCATCCGCTCTACGCGACGTACTCCCTGGCCGTCGCCCTGTTCTTCGGCACGATGGGGCTGCCGCACGTGCTCGTCCGCTTCTACACCAACCCCGACGGCCGGGCCGCGCGACGCACGACGCTCACCGTGCTCGGGCTGCTCGGGGTCTTCTACCTGCTGCCGACGCTGTACGGGGCGCTGGGTCGGCTCTACACACCCGAGCTCCTGCTCACCGACCGGACAGACGCTGTCGTGCTGCTGCTGCCGGCCCGGCTCGTCGGCGGGGTGGCCGGCGAGCTGCTCGGCGCGCTGGTCACGGCGGGCGCTTTCGCGGCGTTCCTGTCGACCTCCAGCGGGCTTGTCGTGTCGGTCGCGGGCGTGCTGTCGCAGGACGTGCTGGGGCCGCTGACCCGCCGCGGCGTGGCGGCGTTCCAGATCGCGGCCGTACCGGCGGTCATCGTGCCGCTGCTGTTGGCGCTGCTGGCCTCCGGTCTCGGCGTGGCCAGCCTCGTGGGGCTGGCGTTCGCGGTGGCAGCCTCGTCGTTCTGTCCGCTGCTGGTGCTCGGCATCTGGTGGCGGCGCCTCACCAGCAACGGCGCCATGGCGGGCCTGCTCGTCGGCGGCGGGCTGGCCACGGTGGCCGTCCTCGTCACCATCGTCGCCGGCCCGATCGGCGGCTGGCCCGGCACGCTGCTCGCCGAGCCCGCGGCGTGGTCGATGGCCGCGGCGTTCGCGGTGATGGTCGGCGTCTCCCTTGCCAGCCCGCGCCGGGTCCCGCAGGGGGTCAACCTCACCATGGTGCGGCTGCACGCACCGGAGTCGCTCGACGTCGACCGCGGCGACTGGAACCCGGAACGCCGCTGACCCCCTCGAACGCGCGGCCCGGATGCTCCTCGGGAGGTCAGGGCAGGATCGTGAGCAGCGTCCCGTAGTCGGGATCGCTCGGCTCCCCAGCCAGCAGCTGCGTCAGCGCGTCGGCAAGCGAGCTGTCGTTCTGCGCGGCGAGATGGGCCACGGCGCCGGCGACCTGCGGGGCGCAGAACGACGTGCCCGTCCAGTAGGCCCAGGCGTCGGTGCCGAAGGTTTCCGGCTGCGGGTCGACGACCGGGGACTCGCTGCCCTCGACGTAGGTGGACAGCACGGCCTCACCGATCGTCGAGCAGCGCACCCAGTCGCCGTGGCTCGACCACGCGGCGGGGTTCCCGTCCTCGCCGAGCGCCGCAACCGCGACGACGTCGTCGAAGGCGCCGGGCCAGCACTTGCGCGCACGGCCTTCGTTGCCGGCCGCCGCAACGACCATCACCTCACCGTGGCGCGCCCGCTCGATCTCCCGGACGACGTCGAGGGCCACGCTCAGGGCCAGCGGCGGCCTGTCGTCCGGCGTCTCGGTGCCCAGCGACAGGTTGACGACGAGCCGGCCCCCGGGCCGCAGGTCCTCGCTGACGAGGCGCACCAGCGCCTCGCCCACCTGCAGGTCGGTGGCGACGCCGTCGGTGTCGAGGACACGGTGCACGCATGGGTCCGCATCGGGTGCGACCTGCGCCACGACTCCCGCAACGAACGTCCCGTGGCCGGCTGCCAGGTCCAGGTAGCAGTCGCGGTTGCCCAGCGGCAGGACGTTGAGCGGATCCTCGTTCGTCGTCGAGACCAGCCCGCGCAGCCACCCGTCTGTGCGCTGCTCGGCGGTGATGCCCGTGTCGAGGATGGCGACCCGAACGGTCGACCCGGTGACCGCGGTGTGCTCGGGCACAGCACCGTCGACGTCCTCGGGCGTGGCTCCGGACTTCATCACCATCCGGTACGGCGTCACGTACGACACCGAGGTGTTCTTGCCGATCACGTCGCGCGCGGCGGCGATGTCGTCCGCACTCGCGTCGGGCTTGACCAGCTGGACAAGCCGGTCGCGCAGGACGTGCGAGACGCGCAGCGAGAAGCCCAGCTCTCTCAATCTCGTGCGCATCTGGTCGGTGAGTCCGTCGGCCAGAGCCAGCAGGTCGTCCGGGGCGGCGTACGCATTGCGCCCTGGCGACACCTCGACCGGCCGGAAGCGACGCCCGCTCGGCCGGCGCCCGTTGACCCGCTCGAAGGGGTCGGGCCCGCCGGCTTCGCGCTGCTGACGGCGGATCGCGGCGGACTGGTCGGCGGCGACCTGCCGCTGCTTGGGGGTGCGCTCTCGGCGGACCGGTCTCGGCGGGTCGAACTTGGCCATGGAGAACCTCGCTGCGGTGGGTGCGGGCGCCGCCCTAGCCTGGGCGTGCGCAGGGACGGAGGGGGTCATGAGCGACGAGCCCGGAAGCGACCTGCTGATACGAGCATCGCAGGCCGCGTCCGGCGCGCTCGGCGACCCCCAGCGCTGGCTCCGCCTCACCGAGGACTTGATCGACGAGGCCCGCGCCGGCGGTGATCCCGAGGCCCTCGTGGTCGCGCTCCGCGGCGCCGCTCAGGCGCAACGCGGTGTCTACGTCCCGCGGCGCGCCTTGCAGCTGCTCACCGCGGCAGCCCGGGTCGCCGACCGGCACGGCCTGCAGGCCCGCCTCGGCGAGGTCTTGCTCGCCCGAGGCGTCGTGCGCCACGAGCTCGGCCAGCTGAGTGCGGCCCGGCGCGACCTCGACCGTGCAGGCCCGCTCATCGGTCCGGACGCGGTCGGCGAGCTGGCCCTGCAGCGGGCCACGCTGGCGCAGAACACCGGACGGCTGGCCGAGGCGGCCGACCGCTACCGGGAGGTCATCGCAGGCGCCAGCGAGCCGTTGACGCTGACCCGGGCCAGCAACAACCTCGCGGTCATCGCGGCGCTCCGCGGCCGGTTCGCCGAGGCCGCGCGCTGGGTCGACGCGGCGACCGCCGCGGCAGCGGAGGTCGGCCCGGCGTACGAGGCGATGACGGCCGAGACCAGGGCCTGGGTGGCGGTCCAGTCCGGCCGGCTGGCGGAGGGCGTCGAGCTGTTCGCCACCGCAGAGGCGCGCTTCGGTGAGGCGGGGCTGCCCGCCGGCGAGCTCTACGCCGAGTACGCCGACGCCCTCCTGGAGCTGCGCCTGCTGCCCGAGGCGCTGGAGCAGGCGCGCCGCGCGGCGGCGACCCTCGACGCGCAGGGCGTGCACCTGATGGCCGCCGAGGCGGCCCTGCGGGTGGCCCGGCTCGCCCTGCTGTCCGGCGACGCGGCGGAGGCTGGGTGCCTGGCCGACGAGGTGGCCGAGCGGCTGCGCCGCCAGCGTCGCCCGGACTGGGTGGCTCGTGCCGTGCTGGTCGCCGTCGACGCCCGGCGCTGCGCCGGCGCGCTCCGCCCGGCCGACGCGGCGGTCGCCGTCCGCGCCGCCCGAATCCTGCTGCGCAGCGGGATGCCCTCGCTGGCGGTCGAAGGCTTCCTGCTCGCCGGCCGCGTGGCCGAAGCGCTCGGACGGCGGCGTACGGCAGTGGCGAGCTGGGAGCGGGCGTCCGCGCTGTCGCGGCGTGCCCCGGTCCTCGGGCGGCTCAAGGGGCACCTCGCGGCGGCGCTGGGCGCCCGGGCCGGCGGCGAACACGCGACCGTCCTGCGCAGCGCCCGCCGGGGGTTGAACGACTTGGCGCGGCACCGCAGCGCGCTCGCCTCGACCGAGCTGCGGGCCCTCGCCTCCGGTCACGGAGCCGAGCTCGGCTCGCTGGGGCTGGCGGTGCTCGTCCGCGAGGGGACGCCGGCCCGGGTCCTGGCCTGGATGGAGCGCACCCGGGCGGCCGCGCTGACCGCGGTGCGGCCCGTGGAGGCGGCGACACCCATCGAGGAGATGGGGGAGTTGCGTGCCCTTGAGGGCGAGATCGTCGAGGCCCGGCGGGAAAGCGGCGTCGAGCCCGTGGAGCTGCGGGCCCGGCAGGCCCGGGTCGAGGCCCGGATCCGTCGCGCGCAGTGGCAGGCCCGCTCCGGGCCGGTGACGGCCGGCGGCGCGACCGTCTCGCGCCTGGCCGCGCTGCGCGCGGCCCTGGCGGATCGGGTGCTGGTGGAGTACGACGAGCTCGACGAACGGCTGCTCGCGGTCGTCGCCGCACCCGGACGTACGTCGCTGGTGGACCTCGGGCCGACGGCTGCGGTCACGACCGAGCTGGAGGGCCTGCGGCTCGCCCTGCGAGTCCTGCCCGGGGTTCCGGCTTCGGTCCAGGCCGGCATGCTCGACATCGCGCGCACGACGGTCCGGCGGCTGCGCGACCTGCTCGTCACTCCGTTCGGACTCCCGCCGGGCGCCCGGACGGTGGTCGTGCCCGTCGGGGACCTCCAGCGCGTGCCCTGGTCCGCGCTGCACAGCGGGCCCGTGTCGGTCGCCCCCTCAGCGGCGCTCTGGCTGCACAGCAGCAGGGTCGAGCCGCCGGCCGGCGGACGCGTCCTGCTCGCTGCCGGGCCGGGGCTCACCGGTGCGGTCGACGAGGTGGCCGCCCTGCGCGAGATCCATCCCTCGGCGGTCGTGCTCGTCCCTCCGGACAGCCGGGCCGAGCGGATCCGCCGCGAGGTCGACGGAGTCGCGCTCGCCCATCTGGCCTGCCACGGCAGCATCCGGGCCGACAGCCCGACGTTCTCCTCTCTCCTCCTCGCGGACGGCCGGTTGACGCTGCAGGAGCTCGAGAGCGGTACGGCGGCGCCGTACCGGCTCGTGCTCGCGGCCTGCGACGTCGGCGGCAGCACGACCTACGCCGGCAACGAGGCCCTGGGCTTCGTGGGCACCCTGCTCGCCCGCGGCACCGGCGGCCTGCTCGCCAGCACTCTGCCGGTGCCCGACCCGCACGTGAGCGACCTCATGGTCGCCGTGCACAAAGAGCTGGCCACCGGCCTGGACCTGGCCGGCGCGCTGCACGTCGCCCGCAGTCGCTTCGGGCCCACCGACGCGGCCTCCTACGTGGGCTGGTGCTCGTTCACCGCCTACGGTGCCGCGTGATGTCCGGCGCCAGGGACCTCGACGTCGTCGTGCACGGCGCCAGCGGCTTCGTCGGGCGGCTCGTCGCCGAGCACCTCGCGCGGCACGCGCCGGCCGGCGTACGGATCGGGCTCAGCGGCCGCTCGGCGCAGCGCGTGACCGCCGTACGCGACGGGCTGGGCGCGTCCGCAGCCGGCTGGCCGGTGATCGTGGCGGACGCCCACGACGCGGCCGCTCTGGCGGCGCTCGCCGGGTCGACCCGGGTGGTCGCCACGACCGTCGGGCCGTACGGGCGCTACGGGATCGGACTGGTCGAGGCGTGCGCCCGCGCCGGCACGTCGTACGCCGACCTCACCGGCGAGGTGCTCTTCGTCCGCGAGAGCGCGGACAGCTTCGACGCGGCGGCCCGGGCCAGCGGCGCCCGGATCGTGCACGCCTGCGGCTACGACTCGATCCCGTCCGACCTCGCGGTGCTGCTGACCCACCAGCGCGCCGCCGGCGACGGAGCGCCCGGCCTCGCCGACGTCACCCTCGTCGCGTCGGCGCGCGGCGGGCTCAGCGGCGGCACCCTCGACACGATGCGGCTCACCGTCGACACCGCCCGTCGCGACCCGGCCGCCCGGCGGCTGCTCGCCGACCCCTACGCCCTCAGCCCCGACCGCGCCGCCGAGCCGGACCTCGGCCGGGAGGGCGAACCCAGCGGCGTGCACCGCGATGAGGAGGGACGCTGGCTGGCGCCGTTCGTCATGGCGCCGTTCAACACCCGGGTCGTGCGGCGCAGCAACGCGCTCCTGGGCTGGGTGTACGGGCGGGCGATGCGCTACCGCGAGGTGATGTCGGCCGGGCGAGGCCTGCGCGCCCCGCTCGTCGCGGCGGGACTGGCGTACGTCCCACCGGCGGTCATGGCGGGGATGACGTTCGGCCCGGCGCGCGCCCTGCTCGACCGGGTGCTGCCCACGCCCGGACAGGGGCCTGCTGAACGTGCCCGGCGGGAGGGCTGGTTCCGGATGGACGTCCGCGCCACGACCACGTCCGGCGCCGGCTATCGCACGCTGGTCGCGGGGCCCGGCGACCCCGGCTACGCCGCCACGGCGGTCATGCTCGGGCAGAGCGCGCTGGCACTCGCCCTCGACAGCGACTGGCTGCCGGACCGCGCCGGCGTGCTCACGCCC
Organism: Jiangellales bacterium; assembly: GCA_038246785.1. Taxonomy (GTDB): domain Bacteria; phylum Actinomycetota; class Actinomycetes; order Jiangellales; family Jiangellaceae; genus JBBRVP01. The sequence continues at coordinate 88,832 of JBBRVP010000008.1, read as the reverse complement.
GCCACAGCACTGGGTGATGTGCTCGTCGACCGGCTGCGGACGGCGGGCTTCACGCTCACCGCCGAGCCTCGCTGACCCGCCCGTCGACCGCTCGTCGCGACGGACCGACCGCCGACCCGCCCCACTGGCGCGCACGACGCGGCCGGGACCCCGCTCGGCGCGGCCTGCCTGGCGGCCCTTGCCGGTGGTTCCGTCGCTCTCCTACGGTGATCGCCGTCACACCAGCGGCGGACCGTCCGCGAGCGTGGCCCTCCTGGCCTCGCGACGGCGGTCGGCCAGGCAGCCCCCGACCCTGCGCGGGTGGCCCCGATCCCGAGGAGGATCCGATGACGTCCACAGACATGAGCCCGGGGGCCCACGCTCCTGACGCCCAGGTCGCCGGGGAGCACGTCGCCGCCTCGCCGGCCGTTGCGGACCCTGGCCCGCTGGGGCTGGGGGCATTCGCGATGACGACGTTCGTGCTGTCGACGTTCAACGCCAAGCTGATCGGCAACGCCGAGCTCGAGGCAGTCGTGCTGCCGCTCGCGCTGTTCTACGGCGGCATCGTTCAGGTGCTGGCCGGGATGTGGGAGTTCAAGAAGGCCAACACCTTCGGTGCACTCGCCTTCTCGTCGTACGGCGCGTTCTGGCTGTCGTTCGCCGCCTACGTGAAGTTCATCGCACCAGTCCTGCCGCTGAAGGACGCACACACCGCCACCGGCCTCTTCCTGCTGGCCTGGACGATCTTCACGGCCTACATGCTGATCGCCGCGCTGCGCCTCAACGGCATGCTGGTCGTCGTCTTCGCGTTGCTGACCATCACCTTCCTGCTCCTCACCATCGGAGCATTGGGCAGCAACGCCGGCATGTTGAAGGCCGGCGGCTGGTTCGGGCTCCTCACGGCTTTCGGCGCGTGGTACGGCAGCGCGGCCGGCGTGATCAACAACACCTGGGGGCGCACGGTGCTGCCGATCGCCCCGCTTGCCCCACGCTGAGGATCCGCTTCACCCGGTGACGGCGCCGCATACCCGAAGGCGGCGCCGCACTGGGTGCGGACCCGCACCGAGCACCGCCCCGCCGGCCCCTTGCCCGCACAGGGAAGGGGTGGTGGGGTGGGCCCGACTGCACACGAGTCATCCCGACGTCACAGGAGCCCGGTCACGATGAGCGAGACCCAGACCTTCCCGCCGCCCGAGTCCTTCGCCGCCGACGCGGTCGCCTCCGCCGAGCTCTACGACGAGGCGAAGGCCGACCGGGTGGCGTTCTGGGAGCGGCAAGCCCGCGAGTTCGTCTCATGGGACACCGAGTGGACGCAGGCGCTGGACTGGTCGGACGCCCCGTTCGCCAAGTGGTTCGTCGGCGGCCGGCTCAACGTCGCGTACAACTGCGTCGACCGCCACGTCGAGGCCGGTCGCGGAGACCGGGTCGCCATCCACTGGGAGGGCGAGCCCGGCGACACCCGCACCATCACCTACACGGACCTGCAGCGCGAGGTGTGCAAGGCGGCCAACGCCCTCGTCGAGCTCGGAGTCGGGCACGGCGACCGGGTCGCCATCTACCTGCCGATGATCCCCGAGGCGGTCGTGGCGATGCTGGCCTGCGCCCGCCTCGGGGCGATCCACTCCGTGGTGTTCGGCGGGTTCTCCGCCGACGCGCTGCGCACCCGGATCGACGACGCGCAGAACAAGCTGGTCATCACCGCCGACGGCGGCTGGCGGCGCGGCACCGTGGGAGCGCTCAAGCCCGCCGTCGACGACGCCGTCTCGACCGAGGGCTCGCCGGTGGAGCGGGTGCTCGTCGTCCGGCGCACGGGGCAGGAGGTCGCCTGGGACGAGGGACGCGACGTGTGGTGGCACGAGCTCGTCGACAAGCAGAGTGACCAGCACTCCCCCGAAGCCTTCGACAGCGAGGATCCGCTCTACATCCTGTACACGTCGGGCACCACCGGGAAGCCCAAGGGCATCTTCCACACCACCGGCGGCTACCTCACCCAGGTCGCCTACACCCACCGCGACGTCTTCGACCTGCACCCCGAGCGCGATGTCTACTGGTGCACGGCAGACGTCGGCTGGGTGACCGGACACAGCTACATCGTCTACGGCCCGCTGGCCAACTGCGCGACGCAGCTCATGTACGAGGGGACCCCGGCATACCCGACGCAGACGCGGATGTTCGAGCTCATCGAGAAGTACGGCGTCACCATCCTCTACACCGCCCCCACGCTCATCCGCACCTGGATGAAGTGGGGGGACGCCATCCCCGCCAGCCAGGACCTGTCCTCGCTGCGGCTGCTCGGCAGCGTCGGCGAGCCGATCAACCCCGAGGCCTGGCTGTGGTACCACCGAGCCGTCGGTGGCGGTCGCTGCCCGATCGTCGACACCTGGTGGCAGACCGAGACCGGCTCCATCATGATCAGCCCGCTGCCGGGGGTGACGACGCTCAAGCCCGGCTCGGCGCAGGTGCCGCTGCCGGGGGTCTCCGCGGAGATCCTGGACGACGCCGGCGAGCCGCAGCTCGACACCACCGCCGGCTACCTCGTGCTCACCGAGCCCTGGCCGGCGATGCTGCGCGGCATCTGGGGAGACGAGGAGCGCTACCGCGACACCTACTGGGCGCGCTTCCCCGACCGCTACTTCGCCGGCGACGGCGCACGCCGCGACGAGGACGGCGACATCTGGCTGCTCGGCCGGGTCGACGACGTGATGAACGTGGCCGGGCACCGGCTCTCGACTGCCGAGATCGAGTCGTCGCTGGTCGGCCACCCGTCGGTGGCCGAGGCCGCCGTCGTGGGCGCCACCGACGACACGACCGGCCAGGCGGTCGTCGCCTTCGTCATCCTCCGCGAGGGGGCGCAGACCGACGGTGACATCGCCGGCGTGCTGCGCGACCACGTGGCGCACGACATCTCCCCGATCGCCAAGCCACGGCAGATCATGATTGTCGACGAGCTGCCCAAGACCCGGTCGGGCAAGATCATGCGCCGGCTGCTCCGCGACATCGCCGAGCACCGCGAGATGGGCGACACGACAACGCTCACCGACTCCGCCGTCATGGACACCATCCGCACGGGGATGGACTCGGGCACCGCCGAGGAGTGATCACGGCGGCGCGGCCGCGCTAACCTCGCGTCCGTGCGTGCCCGCGACCTCGCTCAGGACTTCCCCGTCGTGGGGCCCGGTACCGACGCCCTCGTCGCCACCCGGCTGCTGGTCGAACACGGCCTGCCCGGTCTGGTGGTGCTCGACCGCGAGGGCCGCCCGCTGGTCATCCTCCCGGCTTCCCAGGTGCTGCGCTTCTCGTTGCCGGACTACGTCGAGGACGACCCCTCCCTGGCGGGCGTGATCCCGGAGCACGAGGCCGACCGGCTCTGCGCCGCGCTGCAGGGCCGCACGGTCGCCGAGTTGATGCCCTCCCCGGACTACCTGCCCCGCCGGGACCGCGACCGGCCGCTGGTGCCGGGGGACGCCACGGCCATCCAGGTCGCCTCGGTCATGAGCCGCCAGCACTCTCCGGTGGTCGCCGTCGTCGACAACGACCGCGTTGTCGGCGTGATCACGGTGCACCGGCTGCTCGGGCAGCTCATGGCCGAGACGTGAGGGACAGCGACCCGAGCGGGCTGATCGTCGCCCTCACCATCGCCACGTTCGTCGCGGCCTACCTGCTCATCGCCACCGAGCGCGTCCACCGGGTCAAGGCGGCCCTCGGCGGCGCGGCGGTCATGTTCGTCATCGGGGCGACCACGGCGGGCGCCGCCTTCTACAGCACCGAGACCGGCATCGACTGGGATGTCGTCCTGCTGCTGTTCGGGATGATGGTCGTCGTCAGCGTCGTCAAGCAGACCGGCCTGTTCGACTACCTGGCGATCTGGGCGGCCAAGCGGGCCCGCGGACAGCCGTACCGCGTCATGGTCCTGCTCTGCCTGATCACTGCGATCGCCTCGGCCCTGCTCGACAACGTCACCACCGTGCTGCTCGTCGCACCGGTGACGCTGCTGGTCTGCGCGCGGATCGGCGTGCGCCCGGAGCTGTTCCTCATCGCCGAAGCCCTCGCCAGCAACATCGGCGGCGCGGCCACCCTGATCGGCGACCCGCCCAACATCATCATCGCCAGCCGGTCCACGCTGACCTTCGACGAGTTCCTCCTCAACCTCGGCCCGCTCATCGTCCTGCTCGTCGCGGTCTTCCTCGTGATGGCGCGCTGGTTGTTCCGCAGCGCCTTCGTCATCGACCCCGCCTCAGTGACCGACGTCATGGCGCTCGACGAGCGGCAGGCCATCCGTGACCCCACGATGCTCTGGCGCGTGCTGGCCGTGCTCGGGCTGATCGTCGCCGCGTTCGTCAGCCATTCCGTACTGCACCTGTCACCGGCGGTGGTGGCCCTGCTCGGCGCCGGTCTCATGGTGCTGGTCACCGGGGTGGGACGCGAGGAATTCCTCGAAGAGGTCGAGTGGGAGACCCTCGCCTTCTTCGTCGGCCTTTTCGTGATGGTCGGCGCGCTGGTCAACGTCGGGGTCATCGACTGGCTCGGGGAGCGGGCAGTGGAGGCCGTCGGTGGTCGTTTCCTGCTGGCCATGACCCTGCTGCTGTTCGGCTCGGCCGTGCTCTCCGGCATCGTCGACAACATCCCTTACGTCGCCACGATGGCGCCGCTGGTCGTCGGCCTGGTCGCCAGCGGCTCCGGGCCGCAGGCCGAGTCGCTGTGGTGGGCGCTCGCCCTCGGGGCCGACCTCGGCGGCAACGCCACCGCCGTCGGGGCCAGCGCCAACGTCGTCGTCACCGGCATCGCTGCCCGCAGCGGCTACCCGATCTCCTTCGCCCGCTTCACTCGCTACGGGATCGTCGTCACCGCGGTCACGGTCGGGCTGTCGTGGCCGTACCTGTGGCTGCGCTACTTCGTCCTGGCCTGACGCCATGTCCTTCAACGAGCCAGTGTCGTTCACCGCGCCGACTTCAGCGGAGGTTCCGTGACCCCCCTCCGGCGCGCCCGCCGGGCACTGTTGAACCGGCTCTCCCGCGACGAGCGCACCACCGTGCTGGAGGCCCTGCACAACGAGACCACCGGTGGCTTCCTGCTGCTGCTCGCGGCCGCGGTCGCCCTCGTCTGGGCCAGCTCGCCGTGGTCGGCGGGCTACGCGGATCTGCAGGACACCGTGGTCGGACCCGCCGCGCTCCACCTCGACCTGTCCCTGCAGGACTGGGCAGCCGACGGCTTGCTGGCGGTGTTCTTCCTCGTGGCCGGGCTCGAGCTCAAGCGCGAGTTCGTCCTCGGCGACCTGCGCGAGCGCAGCGAGGCGGTGCTGCCGGTCGTGGCCGCGGTATGCGGCATGGTCTTCCCGGTGCTGGTGTACGTCGGGCTCAACCTCGCCCTGGACGGCGACCTGTCCGGCTGGGCAGTCCCCATCGCCACCGACATCGCGTTCGCGCTGGCCGTTCTGGCGGTGATGGGCTCGCACCTGCCGACCACGCTGCGGGCGTTCCTGCTCTCCCTCGCCGTCGTCGACGACCTGCTGGCCATCCTCGTCATCGCCCTGTTCTTCACCGACTCGCTGTCCTGGGCGCCGCTGGTCGCGGCCGTCGTACTGCTGGGGCTGTACGCGCTGCTGCAGCGCCGGCGCGTCACGGCGTGGTGGCTCTACGTCCCGCTGGGGCTGGCCATCTGGACCCTCGTGCACGCCAGCGGCGTCCACGCCACTGTGGCCGGCGTGGCGATCGCCCTGCTCACCCGCGTCCGGCGCGACCCCGGTGAGCTCCGCTCGCCGGCGGAGCTGCTCGAGCACCGCGTACGACCCTGGTCGGCCGGGGTGTGCGTGCCGCTGTTCGCGCTGCTGTCGGCGGGGGTGGCGCTGTCCTTCCGGTCGATCGGCGAGTCGTTCAGCGAGCCAGTGGCGCTGGGGGTGGTGCTGGGCCTCGTGGTCGGCAAGGCGGTGGGGGTCTTCGGGGGCACCTGGATCACGGCTCGCTTCACCCGCGCCGAGCTCAATCCGGGGCTGGCCTGGCCCGACGTCCTCGGGGTCGCGCTGCTCGCCGGCATCGGCTTCACGGTGTCCCTGCTCATCGGAGAGCTGGCGTTCGAGGGCGATGCCGCCGCCACCGCGCTGGTCACGACAGCTGTCCTCGAGGGCTCGGTCATCGCCGCCGTGCTCGCCATCGTCGTCCTGCTGAGCCGCAACGCCGCGCACCGGCGGCTGCAGGAGACCGACGACGGCGACGAGGTGGCCGATGGGCAGCCCGGACGACCAGCCGGCTCATGACTACCCTGCCGGCGGTGAGGGCATAGAGTCGCGGTGACGATCAACCAAACGGGAGCAGCGCCCATGTCGACCTCCTCCGCCGCGGCGCCCGTCGGCGCCGCAGAGCCGAGCCTCGGCGAGCTGGTCTCGGCGGCCAGCCGCGACCTCTCCGAGCTCGTGCGCGACGAGATCGCGCTGGTCAAGGCCGAGGCCGCCGACAGCGCGAAGTCCGCGGGCAAGGGCGCCGGCATGCTCGGCGCGGCCGGATTCCTCGGCGTCGTGGCCTTCGTCCTGCTCTCCATCGCTGCCGCCTACGGGCTGGTCGCCGCCGGCTTGCACCCCGCGCTGGCGTTCCTTGTCGTCGCGGTGGTCTACCTCATCGTCGCCGGCGTTCTCGGCCTGCTCGGCAAGCGGGCGGTCAGTTCGCTGACACCGCCCGAGCGGGCGGTCCGGCAGGCCAAGGCGCTGCCCCAGGCGCTCAAGCCCGGCACTGGGTCCTGACGGCGGTCACCGGAGCACAGGTGGTCACGCACGGCGTCGAGGTCGAAGGTCCGTGGACCCACCGCACGGTCGCGGCCAACGGGGCGCGCTTCCATCTCGCGGAGTCCGGCGACGGTCCGCTCGTGCTGCTCCTCCACGGCTTCCCGGAGTTCTGGTGGGCCTGGCGCCACCAGCTCCCGGTGCTGGCCGCGGCCGGCTACCGCGTTGCCGCGATGGACCTGCGCGGCTACGCCGGCAGCGACAAGCCGCCCCGCGGCTACGACCCGTTCACGCTGTCCGCCGACGTCGCCGGCGTCGTCCGCTCGCTCGGCGAGCCGCAGGCCGTCCTGGTCGGCCACGGGTGGGGTGGTTTCGTCGCCTGGGCAGCCGCGGTCCTGCAGCAGCGCACCACGTCCGCCATCGGCGTCCTGTCGATGCCCCACCCGTTGCGGCTGCGTCACGCGCTGCTGACCGACCCCCATCAGGCCCTAGCCGCCGGCCACCTCCTGCGCTTCCAGCAGCCGGTGCTCCCCGAGCGGCGCCTGGTCGCCAACGAGGGTGCCCTGGTCGAGCGGCTCATGCACGGCTGGGCTGCGCCGTCCTCGGGCTTCCCCGACCGTGAGGCCTCCGCCCGCTACCGGCGCGTGATGGCGATCTGGCCGGCGCCGCACTGTGCGCTGGAGTACCACAGGTGGGCGGTCCGGTCGATCCCACGAGCCGACGGCCGCCGCTTCGCCCGCCGGATGCGCGAGCCGATCCGGGTACCCGTCCTGCAGATGCACGGCGAGATGGACGGCGCGGTTCTGCCCAGTAGTGCGGCCGGCTCGGGCGAGCTCGTCGAGGCGCCGTACGACTGGCGGCTGCTGCCCGACGTCGGGCACTTCCCGCACGAGGAAGCACCCGAGCTGGTCAGCGAGGCGCTGCTCGGCTGGCTGGGCAAGGTGTCCCCCCCGGGCAGCGCATGAGCGACCATCCGGAGGATGTGGAGCACCCGACCGAGGACGCGGTGCCCCTCGAAGAGGTGCTGGAGGCCCACGCGCCGGCCGGGGAGGCCGCGGCCTACCTCGCGGCCCTGCGCCGGGCGGACGACGAGCGGTACGCCACGGCTGTGCTCGGCAGCATCGCGCACGTGGCCGCCGGCGAGCCGACCGACGGGGACCAGCCCGACCCCGAGCTGGCCGAGGCCCGGGGACCGTCCCCGCCCCCGCCCGCGCCACGGCACGCCGGGCACGCGGACACCGGGCACGCGGACACCGGGCCAGTTGACACGGGGCCACCCACGACCCCGTGATCAGGGCCGGCAGCCGCCGGTGCCGACCGGCCGGGTCGCCCCCCGTGTCGACCGCAGGGCCGGTCGCAGCTCGCTCGGCGCGAGCGCGTAGCCGGTGTCGGCATCGGTCAGCGACGCGGCGAAGACGAGCCCCAGGACGCTGCCGTCGTCGGCGACGAGGGGGCCGCCGGAGTTGCCCGGCTGGATCGAGCCGCGCACCGCGACGACCTCCCGGGTCACTCGGTCCTGTCCGTAGACGTCCTCGCCGACCAGCGTGCGGCGGGCCCGCACCCGCACCGCTTCGGCGACGAGCGGACCGTTGTGCGGGTAGCCGATGGCCGCTGCCGGCTGGCCGGGGGCGGCCGGCTCGGCGGCCAGCTCGAGCGTGCGCAGCCGCAACCTCGCCACCCGCAGCACCGCGACGTCGGTGCGAGCGTCGAAGTAGACGACCCTGGCGTCGAGGCGGCGACCGTCAGGCGGGACGACAACGACGCGCTCGGTGCCGGCGACGACGTGGGCGTTGGTGAGCAGCCGTTCGCCGCCGACGGCGAAGGAGCTGCCCTCGAGGACTCGGCCGCAGCCGGGCGCCTCCCCGAGCACCTTGACGACGCTCGCGGAGGCGGCGCGGACCGCCGAGGTCCGCGCCGCGACGGCACTCGGCGGACGCACTCCGGCGATCGGCTCCGGCTCGAACGGCAGCACGACCGAGGGGAACCCACCGGCGTCGACCAGGTCGCGGAACTGCCCGACGACGGCGCGCGAGCCGTCGGGCAGGATGGAGTCGACCGTGCTGAGCACCCGGGACTCCCGCGCCGCCGCCGACACGCTCGGGATGGAGGAGGAGGCAGCGGCCAGCCCGATCGCCCAGGCGGCGAGGAGCAGCGCGAGGACGCTGAACAGCGCGCCGCCGACGGCGTCGAGGTGGCGCGCGGACTGCCAGCGCACCCGCCGGCGCACGGCGGTGCCGACCCACGCCGTCACGCCCTGGCCGAGAGTGGCCAGCACGAGCACCAGGATGAGCCCGAGGATGGCGGTGCCGAGGCCGGGGGACAGCGAGCCGAGCAGCCGGGGGCCGAGCCAGAGCCCGAGCAGCGCGCCGCCGACGAAACCGATGAAGGAGGAGAAGCCGACGATGAGGCCCTGCGTGTAACCGGCCACGGCGTACGCCAGCGCCAGCACGATGAGGATGACGTCGATGACGTTCACGCCGGCGCCTCCCGCAGGCCGTCGGCCAGCCGCCGGGCCCACACGGGCAGGTCGTCGACGCGGCCGGTGTCCCACGCACGCTCGAGCCCGGACAGGGCCAACAGCCTCGACAGCAGCCCGGCGGTGAAGCCCCACACCAGCAGTCCCCGGACGTGGAAGGCCGGGCCGACGTAGCCGCTGGGGTGCCGGACCAGGCCCCGGTTCGCCGGGTCGAGCAGCTCGCCGAGGGTGATGCGGTGCACCGACGCCACCTCCGCGGGGTCGACGACGACGACCGGGCTGGGCCGGCGCCACCAGGCCACGACCGGCGTGACGACGTAGCGGCTCGGCGGCAGGTAGAGGTCGGGCAGCCGGGCCAGGACGTCGACACCGGAGGGGTCGAGCCCGGTCTCCTCGACGGCCTCCCGCAGCGCTGCCGCCACCGGGCCGTCGTCTCCGGGGTCCAGGGCGCCGCCCGGGAACGCCGGCTGGCCGGCGTGGCTGCGCATCCCGTGCGAGCGCTCGATGATCAGCACGTCGGGCTCTGCCCGGCCGTGGGCCTCCTGCTCGCCGAAGAGCATGAGCACCGCCGAGGCGCGCCCGCCGGCAGGCGGCGGCGTGAACGCGGAGAGGTCCTCCGGCGCCGCCGCGGACGCCGCCGCGGCGATGCGCGCCATCCAGTCAGGAGGCGACCCAGGAGCGGACTCGGCGGGCCTGCCGGGAGGACTCACGCAGGTCCCTCGGTGCGCAGCAGCCGCTCGGCGACCACCGGGTCGGTCGGCCCGCTGCCGTAGGCCGGGCACAGCGCCGCCACCGGGCAGGCGCCGCAGGCCGGCTTCCTGGCATGGCAGCAGCGCCGGCCGTGCCAGATGAGCCGGTGCGACAGCATGGTCCAGCTGGCCCGGGGGAACAGCGCCGCCAGGTCGACCTCGACCTTGTCGGGGTCGGCGTGCGCGGTCCAGCGAAAGCGTCGGGCCAGCCGCCCGACGTGGGTGTCGACGGTGATGCCGGGTACCCCGAAGGCGTTGCCGAGCACGACGTTGGCCGTCTTGCGGCCGACCCCCGGCAGGGCGACCAGGTCGTCGAGCCGACCCGGAACCTCCCCGTCGAAGCGCTCGAGGAGCGCCTGCGACATCGCCAGCAGCGACTGGGTCTTCGCGCGGAAGAAGCCGGTCGGCGCCAGGAGCGCCTCGAGCTCGGCCCGCTCGGCCCCGGCAAGGGCCTTGGCCTCTGGCCAACGCCGGAACAGCTCCGGGGTCACCGCGTTGACCCGGCGGTCCGTGGTCTGCGCCGACATGATCGTCGCCACCAGGAGCTCGTACGGCGTGCCGAAGTCGAGCTCGCAGCGCGCATCGGGGTAGCTCGCGGCGAGGTCGCGGTCGATGCGGCGGGCCCGCCGGACGAGCGCCGGGCGGCTCTCGTCGTCGAAGGTCCGGCGTCGCACCGGCACAGGGTACGTGGGCGACCACCCGCCGAACGGGTGTGTGGACTCAGCGGGCGCGACGGCGCAGCCGCTCGACGTCTCGCAGCACCACCGAGCGCGGCTCGAGGCGCAGCCAACCCCGGGAGGCGAAGTCGGCGAGCGCCTTGTTGACCGTCTCGCGGGAGGCGCCCACCAGTTGCGCCAGCTCCTCCTGGGTCAGGTCGTGCGCCACCCGGATGCCGTCCTCGGACGGCGAGCCGAACCGCTGCGACAGCTCCAACAGGGCCTTGGCGACCCGACCGGGCACGTCGGAGAAGACGAGGTCGGCGACCACGTCGTTGGCCCTGCGCAGCCGTCCGGCCAGCTGCAGCAGGAGGCCGCGGGCGACGGCCGGGCGCCCGGACAGCAGCGGGAGCAGGTCATGGTGGCCGAGCCCGAGCAGCTCGGTGTCGGTGACAGCGGTGACCGTCGCCGAGCGCGGCCCGGGGTCGAACAGGGACAGCTCGCCGAACATCTGGCCGGGCCCGAGCAGGGCGAGCAGGTTCTCCCGGCCGTCGGAAGAGGTGCGGCCCAGCTTGACCTTGCCGTCGATGACGACGTAGACGCGGTCGCCCTCGTCGCCCTCGTTGAACAGCACGTCGCCACGCTCGAGGTGGACCACCTCCATCGACGCGCGCAGCGCGGAGGCCGCCTCGTCGTCGAGCTCGCGGAACAGGGGTGCACTCCGCAGCACGTCGTCCACGCGACCTCCGCTCAGCCGACGGCCCGCCCCGCTGGCCGGCCACACCGTGACGTCTGTCACGGCGGGCACATTCTGTCACCCGGCCGAGACGTCCCGCCCCCGGCCGGGAGGCGGGTGATGCCCGGCCGAGCGGCCGGCCAGGTAGGCCAGCTGCGCGCGTACGGAGAGCTCGGCCGCCGGCCACAACGCGCGGTCGACGTCGGCGTAGACCCGCTCGACGACCTCGGCCGCAGTACGCGCACCGGCGCCGAGCGCAGCCTGCACCTGGGCGAGCCGCTCGTGGCGGTGGGCCAGGTAGGCCGCGGCGGTCGCCGCCGCGTCCGGGCGCACCGGCCCGTGACCAGGCAGCAGCAGCAGGGATCCCAACGACCGCAGCCGTTCGAGCGAGCGCAGGTAGTCGCCGAGTCCGCCGTCGGGGTGCGCCAGCACCGTCGTCCCGCGGCCCAGGACCGTGTCGCCGGTGATCAGCGCCGAGCCGCGCTCGTCGGCGACCATGAAGCACACCGAGTCGGCGGTGTGCCCGGGTGTGTGCAGCACGTGGATCTCCCGGCCGTCCACCCCGCAGGGCGCACCGTCGACGGTCAGCGGCTCGCCGTCGATGCACAGGGTCGGCTGCCGCGCCCGGACCGGGGCCCCCGTCATCGCGGCGAATCGCCGCGCACCCTCGGCGTGGTCGGGATGGCCGTGGGTGAGCAGGACGAGGGCCACCGGGCCGAGCCCGGTCACCCGTTGGAGGTGGTCGTCGAGAAGCGGCCCGGGATCCACCACGACCAGGCTCCCGGCCGCGGAGAGCGCGTAGGTGTTGGTGCCCTCCAGTGTCAGCGGCCCCGGGTTGTCGGCACGCACGAGTGCGCACCAGGCCGGGAGGTCGGCACCCGGCACGCCCTCGGCGGGCGCGCTCATGGCTCGACGCCGGGATCGTCGCCGGGGTAGCCCGGCTCGCCTGGGAGCAGCATCCGCACCGCGTCGCCGTCGTCGACCCAACCCGGCACCCAGGTGGTGACCTCGCCGGCGGGCGCCGCCGCGAGGACCTCGGCCACGCTGCCGTACGCGGTCAGCTCCTCCAGCGTGATCCGCGTCGGCGGCAGCATGGCCAGCCAGCCGACGTCGGCCTCGGCCAGCGCCTGCGCCGGACGTACCCAGCGCACCCGGTCGGCCTCGTCCGAGACGTGCCGGGTGCGCTGTCCGGCCGGCAGCGCCGCGACGTAGAAGTGCGTGTCGTAGCGACGCTCCTCGAAGCGCGGCGTCACCCAGTGTCCCCAGGCCGCGAGCAGGTCGGAGCGCAGCACGAGCCCCCGCCGCTCCAGGAGGTCGGTGAGGGCGAGCGAACGGTCGAGCAGCGCTCGCTGGTCGGCCTCCCAGTCGGCGCCGGTCGTGTCGGCGACCACGTCGCCGCCGTCCGGTCCGGCGAGCAGCACAGCGGCTTCCTCGAAGGTCTCCCGCACCGCCGCCGCCACCGAGGCCCGTGCGGTGGGCGGGTCGCAGCCCAGCCGGGCCGCCCACTCCCTCGCCGGCGGACCCGACCAGCCGGTGGCGGAGTCGGCGTCGCGGGGGTCGACGCCGCCGCCCGGGAACACGTGCATGCCGGCAGCGAAGGCCATCGAGGTCTGCCGGCGCAGCAGGTAGGCCTCGATGCCCGCGGGCCGGTCGCGTAGCAGCACCACCGTCGCGGCCGCGCGCAGCGGCACGGGGGCGGCCTCGCCGCGGGCGATCGCGCGGGCCCGCTCGGCCAGGTGTGCGTCGAGCACGTAGGGCCTCACCTGGCTCGACGTCCGGTGGCGCTCAGCGCACCCTGACGGTGATCTCGACCTCGACCGGCGCGTCGAGGGGCAGCACCGCGACCCCGACCGCGCTGCGCGCGTGCACGCCGGCGTCGCCGAAGACCGCGCCGAGCAGCTCGGAGGCGCCGTTGACCACGCCGGGCTGGCCGGTGAACGCGGGATCGCTGGCCACGAAACCGACGACCTTGACCACGCGCTCGACGGCGTCCAGGTCCTCGACCACCGAGTCCACGGCGGCCAGTGCGTTGAGCGCGCACGTGCGCGCGAGCTCCTTGGCGCGGGCCGGGTCGACCAGCCCGGACCCCTCGCCGACCTTGCCGGTCGCGGCGAGGCTGCCCTCGACGATGGGCAACTGGCCGGAGGTCCAGACCAGGTCGCCGTCGCGGACCGCCGGGACGTAGGCCGCCACCGGGGTAGCCACGCCCGGCAGCCGCAGTCCCAGCTCGGCGAGGCGGTCGGCGACGGCGCTCACCCGCGCTCCCGCTTGAGGTAGGCCACGAGCTGCTCGCCGCCGCCCGGGGCGGGCACGACCTGGACGAGCTCCCAGCCGTCGGCGCCCCACGTGTCGAGGATCTGCTTAGTGGCGTGCACGAGCAGCGGGACGGTGGCGTACTCCCACGAAGCCATGGCGGCGAGCCTAGCGGCGGGGCCGGCGGGGAAGGGTCGCGCCCATGACCCAGCCCGCAGACCCCCGCGAGGTGCTCAGCCGCCCTGCCCCCCCGCCGGACGTGGTGCTCCACTACGGCGAGCACCCCGACCAGGTCGCCGACCTCCGGCTCCCAGTTGATCACGTTAACGTGATCGACACCCCCTTGCCGCGTCCTGCAGGACTCGTGAAGGGGGAGTACGGCGCGCCAGGGCCCCCCCACACGGACATCCCGCCCCCCCTGGCGCCCCTGCTCGTCCTCCTGCACGGCGGCTTCTGGCGCCAGGAGCACGACCGGGGCCAGCTCGGTCCCATGGCGACGACGCTGGCCGAGGCGGGCTGGGCGGTCGTCACACCCGAGTACCGCCGCATCGGGGGCGCCGGCGGCTGGCCGGACACGTTCGACGACATCGCCCGCGCGATCGACCGGCTGCCGGGGCTGGTCGCCGAGACGGCGGCGGCACGCGGCGTACGGGTCGGTCGCCGGTACGTCCTCGCCGGTCACTCCGCCGGCGGCCACCTCGCGCTGTGGGCAGCCGCCCGGCACCGGTTGCCGCCCGGCTCACCCTGGCGGCGCGACGCCGGCGACCCCGCGCTCGGCGCGGTCGTGGCGCTCGCCGCGGTCGGCGCGCTGGCGGAGGCGGCCCTACTCGGCCTCGGCGGCGGTGCCACCGTGGCGCTGCTCGGCGGGGGGCCGGCGGCCGTCCCCGACCGCTACACCCAGGCCGATCCGTGCGCGCTGCTACCGACCGGGGTGCCGACGCTGCTGCTGCACGGGACCGCCGACGAGCAGGTGCCAGTGGCGATCGCGTTCGCCTTCGCCGACGCCGCCCGTGAACAGGGGGACCTGCCAGACCTGCGCGTGCTGCCCGGTGCCGAGCACTTCGGCCTCATCGACCCGCTGAGCCCGACGTTCGCGGAGGTCCGAGCCGGCCTCGACGCGCTCACCGGGTGAGCGATCACTACCGTGACCGCTGTGGGCGACTGGGCAGGCGTACGGCTGCACGTCGTGACGGGCAAGGGCGGCACCGGCAAGACGACCGTCGCCGCGGCGCTCGCCCTCGCACTCGCGTCCGGCGGCTCGAGCGTGCTGCTGGTCGAGGTGGAGGGCCGGCAGGGCATCGCCCAGCTCTTCGACTGCCCACCGCTGCCCTACGAGGAGCGCAAGGTCGCGGTGGCCCCGGGCGGCGGTGACGTCTACGCCCTCGCCGTCGACACGGTCGGGGCGATGCGCGAGTACCTCGAGATGTACTACCGGCTCGGACGCGCCACCCGCACCCTCGAGCGGCTCGGTGCGGTGGAGTTCGCCACGACGATCGCGCCGGGGCTGCGCGACGTGCTGCTGACCGGGAAGACGTACGAGGCCGTCCGCCGGCGCGCCAACGGCAGGTCCGTCTACGACGCTGTGGTCATGGACGCCCCGCCCACCGGACGGATCGCGCGCTTCCTCAACGTCAACGCCGAGGTCGCCGGACTGGCCCGGATGGGCCCTGTGCACCGTCAGGCCGAGTCGATCATGACGCTGATCCGGTCCCCCATGACGGCAGTCCACATCGTGACGATCCTCGAGGAGATGCCGGTCCAGGAGACCGCCGACGGCATCGCCGAGCTGACCGGCATCGGTGTCCCGGTGGGCGCCGTGATCGTCGACAACGTGCGCCGCTCGCCGTTGAGCCGCGGCGACCTCACCGCCGCCCGCAACGACGCCCTCGACCGCGAGGAGCTGGCGCTCGGGCTCGCCGCGGCCGAGCTGCGCGCCAACGGAACGGTCGTGGAAGGACTGGTGACCGAGCTGCGCGAGCACGCCGAGCGGCTTGCCCTCGAGCGGCGCGAGCGTCGCACCGTCAAGGCCCTGCGGCGACCGACGTACGAGCTTCCGCATCTGCCGGACGGCGTCGATCTCGGCGGCCTGTACGAGCTGTCCCACCTCCTGCGCTCGCAGGGCGCCACATGAGCGCCCCTGCGCCTCCGGTCCTTCTGCACCTCGACGACCTGCTCGATGACCCCGCCGTTCGCATCGTCGTCTGCTGCGGCTCCGGCGGCGTCGGCAAGACCACCACCGCCGCCGCGCTTGCGTTGCGGGCCGCGGAGCGCGGCCGGCACACCGTCGTACTCACCATCGACCCCGCCCGCCGGCTGGCGCAGTCGATGGGCATGTCCGAGCTCGACAACGTGCCGCGCCCGGTCCCCGGGATCGCCGGCGAGGGCTCGCTCGACGCGATGATGCTGGACATGAAGCGCACGTTCGACGAGATCGTCGTCGCGCACTCCACCCCCGAACGCGCGAGGCAGATCCTCGACAACGGCTTCTACCGGGCGCTGTCGTCGTCCTTCGCCGGCACGCAGGAGTACATGGCGATGGAGAAGCTCGGCCAGCTCCGGGCTCGCGAGGAGTGGGAGCTGATCGTCGTCGACACCCCGCCATCGCGCTCGGCGCTGGACTTTCTCGACGCGCCGTCCCGGCTGGGGTCCTTCCTCGACGGTCGGCTCATCCGGCTGCTCAGCGCGCCGGCACGCGGTGGCCGGGGTGCCCTGCGCCTGGTGACCGCCGGCGTCGGGCTCGTCACCGGGGCCGTCGCGAAGATCCTCGGCGCACAGCTGCTGCGCGACGTCCAGACCTTCGTCAGCGCCCTCGACTCGATGTTCGGGGGGTTCCGCGAGCGTGCCGAGTCGACCTATGCGCTGCTGCAGGACCCCGAGACGGCTTTCGTCGTCGTCGCCGCGCCGGAGGCCGACCCGCTGCGCGAGGCCTCATACTTCGTCGAGCGGCTCGCCGCCGACGAGATGCCGCTCGCCGGGCTCGTGCTCAACCGGGTCACGACCGTCCACGCCCCCGGTCTCGGGGTGTCGCGCAGCATCGCGGCCGCCGAGCGGCTCGAGGAGCTGGGGCGCCACCCGGTTGCCCGCGCCGCGCTGCTGGTGCACGCGGAGCGGATGCAGGTCGTCCGCCGGGAGCGTCGGCTCGCCGAGCGCTTCACGGCCGCGCACCCCACCGTGGCCGTCGCCACGGTG
Organism: Jiangellales bacterium; assembly: GCA_038246785.1. Taxonomy (GTDB): domain Bacteria; phylum Actinomycetota; class Actinomycetes; order Jiangellales; family Jiangellaceae; genus JBBRVP01. The sequence goes on along the minus strand of JBBRVP010000008.1, from coordinate 72,085 downwards.
CCGGCCCTCGCCGAGGACGTGCACGACGTGGACGGGCTGCGCCAGGTGGGCAACCTGCTGGGCGGCTGACGCCCGCCGCAGGACGTCGCGTGGGCCGGCCGGATCGCACGCAGCGGTCGCCTGGAGCCGGCTGGACAGAGCTAGACCGCCTGCCGCATGCCCGTGAGGGCCGGCTGCGGGGCGCGCTCGCGCTCGAACTCGGTCTGCGCCGCCTCCAGCAGGCCGCGCCAGGAGGTGACGTTCGGCCGGCGGCGCAGCAGCGCGCGGCGCTCCCGTTCGGTCATCCCGCCCCACACGCCGAACTCGGTACGGCTGTCCAGCGCGTCGGCGAGGCACTCGGTGCGGACCGGACAGCCAGAGCACACGGTCTTGGCGCGGTTCTGCGCTGCTCCCTGCACGAACAGCGCGTCCGGGTCGGACACGCCGCAGGCCGCGCGGGCAGCCCAGTCGTTCTCCCAGGTCATGGTGAGAATCCCCTCCGGACGGGACTCCGGCACGTCCTGCGGACGTGGTTCCCGTCGTGGTAGCGACGCTAGGTGCGCGCCGGGCGCGCCGACAGCCGCCGACCGTCTGGACTCTCGATGCGCTCGGGCTATTGACAGGCAGGCCCGACATGCGCTAGCGGTGCGCGCCGACGGCGGGAGTGCCGACCGGAGCCCGTACCCTTGCACCATGCCGTCCTTCACGCCGCAGGCCGCGGCGGGCGCCGTGCAGCGCCTTCTCCTCCTCCTCGGCCTGGCGACGCTCGCCGGCGTGCTCGTTGCCGGGCTGCTGCTGCCCCTCGTCGGCAGCCTCGGGCTGGCGACTCGGTCGTCCGCGCAGAGCTTCAAGGACCTTCCCGCGGAGCTGAGCGTCCGGCCGCTGGCCCAGCGCAGCGTGGTCTTCGACGCCAACGGCAAGGTGCTGGCGACCTTCTACGACCAGTACCGCATCTACCGCCCGCTCAAGGACATCCCGAAAGTGATGCGCAAGGCCATCATCGCGATCGAGGACTACCGCTTCTACGAGCACGGACCGATCGACCTGCAGGGCACCAGCCGGGCGCTGGTGCGCAACCTGCAATCGGGCAGCGTCGTGCAGGGCGGCTCGACCCTGACCCAGCAGTACGTCAAGCTGCTGCTGATCGACCAGGCCGAGACCAAGGCGCAGGTGGCGGAAGCCACCGCGACCACCCCGGCCCGCAAGCTGCGCGAGCTGCGGCTGGCGATCGCCGCAGAGCAGCGCTTCACCAAGAACCAGATCCTCGAGCGCTACCTCAACATCGCCTACTTCGGCGGCGGCGCCTACGGTGTCGAGGCCGCCGCCCGCCACTACTTCGACAAGACGGCCAGCGACCTCACACTGAAGGAGGCCGCCCTGCTGGCCGGGCTCGTCCAGTCCCCGAGCGCCTTCGACCCGGCCCGCAACCCCCAGGCCGCCAAGGTCCGGCGCAACCTCGTGCTCACGCGCATGGACGCCACCGGCGCCATCACCACCGCGCAGGCGGCGAGGGCGCGGCGGAGCCCGCTCGGACTGCACCTCACCTCCAAGCCCAACGGCTGCGTCACCGCGTACGCGCCGTTCTTCTGCGACTACGTCGAGCGCGAGCTGCTGTCGATGAAGGCGCTCGGCGCCACCCGCAAGGCCCGCGAGCGGCTGCTGATGCGCGGCGGCCTGTTCGTCAGGACCACGCTCGACCCGCGCGCACAGGCGTCGCTGCAGAAGGCGATCTGGTCCTACGTCGACCCGGGCGACAGCGTGGCCGCCGCCGCCGTCCTCGTCGAGCCCGGCACCGGGCGGATCAAGGCGATGGCGCAGTCTCGCAGGTACGGCAACGGCCCGGGCCGGACGTTCGTCAACTACGCCACCAACTACGACCGCGGCGGCTCGAGCGGCTTCCAGCCCGGCTCGACGTTCAAGGCCTTCGTGCTCGCGGCGGCGATCGACGAGGGAATCCCCACCTCGACCAAGATCAACGCACCCGACAAGATCGACGTCTCCGGGCGCGACTTCAAGCCGTGCTCCGGCACCGCGATCGCGGAGAAGGGATACGCGCCGGAGAGCTCGACCGGCTCCGGCGTGCTCGACCTCTACTCCGGCACGGCCTACTCCAACAACACGTTCTACATCCAGCTCGAGGAGCGCACCGGGCTGTGCCGTCCCGCCGAGATCGCGGCCAAGCTCGGAGTGACGACGGCGACCGGGAACCCGTTGCTCCAGGTGCCCTCCTTCACGCTCGGTGTCAACGAGGTGTCGCCGCTGGCGATGGCCAACGCCTACGCGACGTTCGCCGCACACGGCGTCCACTGCACCCCGCTGGCGGTGACGCAGATCCGTTCGCTGTCCGGCAAGAACTTCTCGGTTCCGAAGAGTCGGTGCGAGCAGGTGATCGACCAGAACGTCGCCGACACGGTGACCGACGTCCTGCGCAAGGTCATCGACGGCCCGCTACCCGGCCGCACGGGGGCGAAGATGTCCCTGGGCCGCCCGGCCGCCGGCAAGACCGGCACCACCGAGAGCAAGCGCGCGGTCTGGTTCGTCGGCTTCGTGCCGCAGCTGGCCGGCGCGGTGGCCGTCGCCGACCCGCGCGGCGACTCCAGCGGCCCGATTTACAACCGCACGATCGGCGGCATCTACCGCGGCAAGAACGACATCTGCGGCGGCTGCCTGCCCGGCCCCATCTGGAAGGCCGCCATGGAGAGCGCCCTCAAGGACGTGCCCGAGGAGAGCTTCACGAAGCCGGAGAAGTCCAGCTCCGCCGACCAGGGCACGGTGCCCGACGTGCGCGGGCTCTCGGTTAACGACGCCGGCGCTGCGTTGGCCTCGGCCGGCTACCGCTGGCGCGTGGCCGGGCAGGTCGGCTCGTCGCTCGCGCCGGGCCTCGTGGTGGGCACCGGCAACGGGCAGGAGGCCGGCGCCAGTTTGCCGCTCGGCGAGGAGATCCGGCTCTACACTTCCACCGGCTCAGGCTGAACCAGCGCCGGCAGCGGGCGCGCGGGCGCTCACTCGGGCGCTGACAAGAGGCTGCGGTGCATGACGTGGAGCCCGACGAGACCGTGCCGGGCCGAGGCAAACGCCTCCGGCACGGTGGCGAGCACCTCGAACCCGAGCGAGCGCCACAGCCGCACCGCGGCCACGTTGGTCTCGACGACGGCGTTGAAGGTCATCGCGCGGTAACCGTCGGCCCGGGCCGCCTCGAGCACCCCGGTGGCCAGCGCGCGGCCGACTCCACAACCCTGGGAGTTCGGGTCGACCATGAAGCTCGCGGTCGCCATGTGGGCTCCGCGCCCAGGGCGGTTGGGCCCCATCTTCGCCGACCCGAGCACGGTCGCATCGTCGACCGCGACCAGCGTTCGCCCGGGCGGCCGCTCCATCCACAGCGCGCTTGCCGTGTCCGCGGTCAGCCGCTCCGGGTAGGCGTAGGTCTCGCCGGCGGCGACGATGCGAGCGAAGAACGGCCAGATGCGCACCCAGTCCTCGTCAGTCGCGACCCGGACGTCCACGACCCGCCCGCTCAGCCCACGCCCAGCTGGCGGCGGACCTCGGCGGCTACCGCAGCGCCGTCGGCCCGTCCGGTGGTCTGCGGCTGCACGACCTTCATGACCTGGCCGATCGCCCGCGGACCCTGGGCACCGGTGTCGGCGATGGCCGCCGCGACGAGCCGGGCGACCTCCGCGGCGTCCAAGGCAGCCGGCAGGTAGTCGGCCAGCACGGCAGCCTCCGCCCGCTCGCGATCGGCCTGCGTGGGCCGCCCGGCGGTCTCGTACGCCGCGACGGACTCCCGCCGCTTCTTGGTCTCCTTGGTCAGGACGGCGACCACCTCGTCGTCGGCCAGCGCGCGCGTCTGCGGGCCGGCGACCTCCGCCGTGCTGATGGCGGCAAGGGCCATCCGCAGCGTGGAGGTGCGCAGCTCGTCGCGCGCCTTCATGGCCGTGGTGAGGTCGTCCCGGAGGCGTTCCTTGAGGGTCGGCACGCAGGGCAGTCTGGCAGCGTCTGCGAGCATGGCGCCCGTGCGTTTCCCCCGGCCCCCCAGCGTCCGCACGGGTGCCGGCACCGCTTCGGGCCGGTCGCTGGTCGCGTTGGCAGCGGCGGGAACGGCCGGCTTGGGGTGGTCGCTCGCGGAGGCGCGCGCCTTCCGGCTGCGCCGCTACGAGTTGCCGGTGCTGCGCCGCGGTCGCCGACCGCTGCGGGTGCTGCACCTGTCCGATCTGCACCTCGTCCCGCGCCAGCGTGCCAAGCGCGCGTGGTTGCGGCGGCTGGGCGCCCTGGAGCCCGACCTGGTCGTCGACACCGGTGACAACCTCGCCTCCCCCGACGCGGTGCCGGCCGTGCTCGACGCCCTCGAGCCGCTGTTGCATCGTCCCGGGGTCTTCGTCCCCGGCTCCAACGACTACTACGGCCCGGTGGTGAAGAACCCGGCGAAGTACCTGTGGGGGCACCGGCCGTCGGCGACGCCGAGCGGGACGCCGCTGCCGTGGACGGACCTGCGGGACGCCTTCGTCGGCTCCGGCTGGATCGACCTCACCAACGCCACCGGCGTCCTGGACGTCGACGGCGTACGCCTGGCGTTCGCCGGGACCGACGACCCACACCTGCGCCGCGACGACTTCGCTGCGCTGGGAGCCGCCCCGGCCGACGCCGACCTCGCCATCGGTGTCACCCACGCCCCCTACCGGCGCGTCCTCGACGCGTTCGTCGGCACCGGCTACGACCTCGTCCTCGCCGGTCACACCCACGGGGGTCAGCTCTGCGTCCCGGGGCACGGGGCGCTGGTCACCAACTGCGACCTCGACACCCGGCGCGCTCGCGGGGTGTCGCGCCACCCGGCGGGCGGCGGTGACGATGCCGGGTGGCTGCACGTGTCGGCGGGGATCGGCACGTCGCCGTACACGCCGGTGCGCTTCGCCTGCCCACCCGAGGCCAGCCTGCTCACCCTCCTGCCGTACCCGTGACCGGCGATGGCGGCCGAGGTCGGCCGGCGCGCGGCGGCTGCTCCGGGCTGCGAGCCACCGAAAAGCCGCTGGTGAGTGAGCGTTCACTCAGGTACGGTGTACCGGTGATCACCCGCCCTGGACGCGCCGCGCCGCTGCCCCCCGCGGAACGCCGGGCGGCCCTCATCGAGGCCACCGTCCCGCTCGTCCTCGCCCACGGCAGCCAGGTCAGCACCCGGCAGATCGCCCGGGCTGCCGGGGTCGCGGAGGGCACGCTGTTCCGGGTCTTCGACAGCAAGGACGACCTCGTGCGTGCCAGCATCGCCCGCGCGTTCGACGTGACGGCGGTGGCCGCCGAGCTCAGCCGCATCGACCCGTCCGCCGCGCTGCGGGTCCGGTTGGTGGCCGTCGTCGAGGTGCTGCAGCATCGCCTCGAACGCGTCTTCCGCCTGCTCGACGCGCTCGGTCTGGACCGACCGCCGCTCGAGGGGCATCCCGGACCGCCGGGAAACGCACGTCACGACGTGCTGCTCGACCGCGTGGCGGCGTTGCTCGAGCCGGACCGGGCGCACCTGCGGCTGCCGCCTTCCGAGGTGGCGCGGCGCCTGCGGCTGCTGGTCTTCGCGGGGACCCACCCCCGCATCACCGACGGATCGCCGCTGAGCGCGGCCGAGATCGTCGACCTGCTGCTCGACGGCGTCCGCCGCCGCGGCTCGACCGACTCCGGAGAACCGACGTGCTGATCCGCCTGCTGCGCACGCAGTTGCAGCCGTACACCGGGCCGATCACGGCGGTCGTCGCTTTGCAGCTCGTCGGCACGATGGCCTCGCTCTACCTGCCCAGCCTCAACGCCGACATCATCGACAACGGCGTGGCCAAGGGCGACACCGGCTACATCCTGCGCATCGGCGGATGGATGCTGGTCGTGGCCGTCGTCCAGATCGTGTGCACCATCACCGCGGTCTACTTCGGGGCGCGCACGGCGATGTCGTTCGGTCGCGACGTGCGTGCGGAGATCTTCTCGCAGGTGGGCTCGTTCTCGGCGCGCGAGGTCAACGCGTTCGGCGCTCCGTCACTCATCACGCGCAGCACCAACGACGTCCAGCAGGTGCAGATGCTGGTGCTCATGAGCGCCACGATGATGGTGGCAGCGCCGATCATGTGTGTCGGCGGCATCATCATGGCGCTGCGGCAGGACGTGGGCCTGGCCTGGCTGATGCTGGTCAGCGTGCCGGCGCTCGTCGTCAGCATCGGGCTCATCGTCTGGCGGATGGTCCCGCAGTTCCGGGCCATGCAGGTGCGCATCGACGTGGTCAACCGCGTCCTGCGCGAGCAGATCTCCGGCATCCGGGTGGTGCGCGCGTTCGTCCGCGAGCCGCACGAGACGAGCCGCTTCGCCGTGGCCAACGCCGAACTCACCGGGACCGCGCTGCGCGCCGGGCGGCTCATGGCCATGATCTTCCCGACCGTCATGCTGATCCTCAACACGTCCAGCGTGGCCGTGCTCTGGTTCGGCGCCGCACGCGTCGACAGCGGCGAGATGCAGATCGGCTCGCTGACCGCTTTCCTCGCCTACCTGCTGCAGATCCTGATGGCGGTGATGATGGCCACCTTCATGGTGATCATGGTCCCCCGCGCGTCGGTGTCCGCAGACCGCATCAGCGAGGTGCTGGGCACGGAGTCCTCGGTCGTGCCGCCGACCGATCCCGTGACGCACCTCGAGCAGGTCGGCCACCTCGAGCTGCGCGACGTGGACTTCCGCTACCCCGGAGCCGAGCAACCGGTGCTGCGCCGTATCTCCCTCGTGGTGCGAGCGGGCCAGACCACCGCGATCGTCGGCAGCACCGGGTCGGGCAAGACCACGCTGATCTCGCTCGTCCCCCGCCTGATCGACGTGACCGGCGGTGCCGTGCTGCTCGACGGTGTCGACGTCCGCGACCTGCATCCCGAGGCGCTGTGGAGCCGGATCGGGCTCGTGCCGCAGAAGGCCTACCTGTTCTCCGGCACCGTCGCGAGCAACCTTCGTTACGGCAACCCGGACGCCGGGGACGGCCAGCTGTGGGAGGCGCTGGAGGTGGCCCAGGCCCGCGACTTCGTCGAGGCGATGCCAGGCGCGCTCGAGGCGCCGATCGCCCAGGGCGGCACGAACGTCTCCGGCGGTCAGCGGCAACGGCTGGCCATCGCCCGGGCGCTGGTGCGGCGCCCGGAGATCTACCTGTTCGACGACTCGTTCTCCGCGCTCGACCTGGCCACCGACGCGCGGGTACGGGCCGCGCTCAGGCCGCGCACCCGGGACGCCGCGGTCGTCATCGTCGCCCAGCGGGTGTCCACGATCGTCGACGCCGACCAGATCGCGGTGCTCGAGCACGGCGAGGTCGTCGGGATCGGGCGCCACGAGGAGTTGGTGGCGTCCTGCCTGACGTACCAGGAGATCGTCGAGTCGCAGCTGGCGGTGGAGGCCGCGTGAGCGAGCGCCAGCCAGACCGCCCGCGGCCGCCCGCCGGCGGCATGGGGCCTCGGGGCGGCCCGATGGCGGCGGTGATGCCCGTGGAGAAGGCCATGCAGTTCGGGCCGTCCGCGCGCCGCCTCGTCGCCCAGCTGCGCCCGCAGCGGACGCGCCTGATCGGCGTCATCGGCCTGGCGGTCGTCAGCGTGACGCTGACCGTGCTCGGGCCCAAGATCCTCGGGCGGGCTACCGACATCATCTTCTCCGGGGTCATCGGACGGCAGCTGCCCGCCGGGACGACGACGGAGCAGGCGGCGCGCATGGCGCGGGCCGCCGGGCAGGACAACTTCGCCGACATGCTGCTCCGCGCCGACGTGGTGCCGGGCCAGGGCATCGACTTCACCGCGCTCGGGCACGTGCTGCTCGTCGTACTGGCGCTGTACGTCGTGGGCTCGCTCTTCGGCTGGATGCAGGGGTACCTGCTCAACGACGTCGTGCAGGGCACGATCTACCGGCTGCGCTCCGATGTCGAGGACAAGCTCAACCGGCTGCCGCTGGAGTTCTTCGACGGCCGGCCCCGCGGCGAGATCCTCAGCCGGGTGACGAACGACATCGACAACGTGTCCCAATCCCTCCAGCAGACGCTGAGCCAGCTGCTGACCTCGCTGCTCACCGTCGTCGGCGTGGTCGTCATGATGCTCGTGATCTCACCCGTGCTCGCAGTCGTCGCGCTGGTCACGATCCCCATCTCCGTCGTGGTGACCCGACAGATCGCCAGGCGCTCCCAGCCGATGTTCATCGCGCAGTGGCGGCACACCGGCGTCCTCAACGGGCAGGTCGAGGAAGCCTTCACCGGCCACGAGCTGGTCAAGGTCTTCGGCCGCCAGCGCGAGGTCGAGACCAGCTTCGCGGCGACAAACGAGGAGCTGTACCGCGCCAGCTTCGGCGCGCAGTTCGTCTCCGGCATCATCATGCCGGCGATGATGTTCATCGGGAACCTCAACTACGTGCTCATCGCCGTCGTGGGCGGCCTGCGCGTGGCGACCGGAGCGATGAGCCTGGGCGACGTCCAGGCGTTCATCCAGTACTCGCGGCAGTTCACCCAGCCGCTCACGCAGATTGCGTCGATGGCGAACCTCCTGCAGTCGGGCGTGGCGTCGGCCGAGCGGGTGTTCGAGCTGCTTGACACCGCGGAACAGGTCCCCGACCCGGCGGTGCCGTCGCCCGAGGGCGTCCGCAGGGGCCGCGTGGCCTTTGAGCACGTGTCGTTCCGCTACGTCGAGGGCCAGCCGCTCATCGACGACCTGTCGCTCGTCGCCGAGCCCGGCCAGTCCGTCGCGATCGTCGGTCCGACCGGGGCGGGCAAGACGACGCTGGTCAACCTCGTCATGCGCTTCTACGAGCTCGACGCCGGTCGGATCACGCTGGACGGCGTCGACATCACCTCGCTACGCCGCCAGGACCTGCGCCGGCAGATCGGCATGGTCCTGCAGGACACCTGGCTGTTCGGCGGCACGATCCGCGACAACATCGCCTATGGCCGTCCGGAGGCCGGCGAGGACGCGATCCTGGCCGCCGCCGAGGCGGCGTACGTCGACCGCTTCGTGCACGCCCTGCCCGACGGCTATGACACGGTCATCGACGAGGAGGGCAGCAACGTCAGCGCTGGCGAGAAGCAGCTCATCACGATCGCCCGCGCGTTCCTCGCCGACCCGTCGCTGCTCATCCTCGACGAGGCGACCAGCTCGGTCGACACCCGCACCGAGGCGCTCGTGCAGCACGCGATGGCGGCGCTGCGCAGCGACCGGACCAGCTTCGTCATCGCCCACCGGCTGTCCACGATCCGCGATGCCGACCTCATCCTCGTCATGGAGTCGGGGCGCATCGTCGAGCAGGGCGCTCACGACGAGCTCATCGCAGCGCGCGGGGCGTACTTCCGCCTCTACGATGCCCAGTTCTCCGGCGCGGCCATCGAGGAGGCGCCGAGCGGGGCGTCCTCCGGAGCGCCGGCCGCCGGCGTCCGGGGCGGAGCGGGTCCGCGGCTCGGCTAGACTCGGCCGGCGTTCGGCGGGGTGTGGCGCAGCTTGGTAGCGCGCGTCGTTCGGGTCGACGAGGCCGTGGGTTCGAATCCCGCCACCCCGACACTGTGATGTCTCGGGACACCCTGCGCAGGTGTCTCGGGCCATCGTTCAGGTTCTCGGCTGTGGCTGGTGTCCTGCCGCTGCATGACGGCGACGTGCAACTTGTCGCGGGCGGAGAGTCCGAGGCCGCCATGCAGCAGTTCCTTCGCGAGTTGGCGCCGGCGAGCTCGACCGGATAGACGGCCTCGACGAGCCCCAGCGGCGTGTCGAAAGCGGGTTGGATCGCATCCATCCGGCCGGCGAATCGCCGCAAAGCGATGAGGATCTCCTGGAGCACCTCGGCATCCGTGACGAGCCGCGCTTCGGCCGCGATCGCCGACTCCAGGAGCCGCTGGGCATTGGGCCCTAGCGGCAGCGGGCGAGGACAGGAGCCCGCCCCCGGTGCCAGACTGCAGGCATGGCGCGTAACTCCCAGCCCGACGACTACTCCGAGCTCCTCGCCGAGGTGGAGCGTTCACTCAACCCGGCCGCGGTCCCGGCCAAGCGGCCGTCCGGGGCGAAGCCACCAGCCACGCCGAGCGCCGGCTCCCGAGGACAGACGGCCTTGCTTGCCGGGGCGGTGGCGGCGGCAGCGGTGTTCCTGCTCTTCGCGTTGCTGCCGTTCCTGGGGGCAGTCTCCGGTGCCGCGGGGGCGTTCCTCGGCGCGGCGGCAGCGGCGTACCTGCTGCGCCGACGCTGACGCGTCACCCGATCTCTGCACATCAGCCGCGGTTTGGGCGGGGTCGCGTCCCTGGTCAGCCGGCGAGGCGCGCGGCGACGAGCTCGGCGATCTGCACCGCGTTGAGCGCGGCGCCCTTGCGCAGGTTGTCGCTGCTGACGAACAGCGCGAGGCCGCGCGAGTCGTCGACACCGGGGTCCTGGCGGATCCGGCCGACCAGGCTGGGGTCGGTGCCGGCTGCGGCGAGCGGCGTGGGTACGTCGACCAGCGCCACCCCCGGCGCGGCGGCGAGGAGTTCGCGGGCGCGCTCGACGGACAGCGGGCGGGCGAACTCGGCGTTCAGCGCCAGCGAGTGCCCGGTGAAGACGGGCACCCGGACGCACGTGCCCGACACGCGCAACTCGGGGATGCCGAGGATCTTGCGGCTCTCGTTGCGGAGCTTCTGCTCCTCGTCGGTCTCGGCCGAGCCGTCGTCGACGAGCGAGCCAGCCAGCGGGAGCACGTTGAACGCGATCGGCACGGCGTACGTGTGTGCCGCCGGGAACTGCACCGCCGAGCCGTCGTGGACGAGCTCGCTCGCCCGGTCGACGACCTGGCGCACCTGCTTGTCCAGCTCGTCGACACCGGCCGGGCCGCTGCCGGAGACCGCCTGGTAGGTGCTGGCGACCAGTCGCACCAGCCCGGCCTCGTCGTGCAGCGGCTTGAGCACCGGCATCGCCGCCATCGTCGTGCAGTTGGGGTTGGCGATGATGCCCTTGCGTGACTCGGCGACCGCGCCCGGGTTGACCTCGCTCACCACGAGCGGCACGTCCGGGTCCATCCGCCAGGCCGAGGAGTTGTCGACCACGATGGCGCCGCTCTCGGCGAAGCGGGGAGCCAGCGCCCTGGAGGCGGCGGCGCCGGCCGAGAACAGCGCCACGTCGAGGCCCGCCGGATCCGCGGCGGCGGCGTCCTCCACGGCGACCTCGGTTTCCCGCCAGAGCAGCGTGCTCCCAGCTGAGCGGGTGGAGGCGAAGAAGCGCACCTGCGAGACGGGGTAGGCGCGCTCGTCGAGCAGCCGCCGCATGACACCGCCGACCTGGCCGGTGGCGCCGACCACCCCGACGCGGAGCCCGCTCACCGGCCGGTCCCGGCGTAGACGACGGCTTCCTGCTCACCGTCGAGATCGAACGCGCGATGCACCGCCTGCACAGCCACGTCGACGTCGACGGCCGCCACCACCACCGAGATCCGGATCTCGGAGGTCGAGATCATCTCGATGTTGACGCCCGCCTCGGCCAGAGCCGCGAAGAACCGCGCCGAGACACCCGGGTGGCTGCGCATGCCGGCGCCCACGAGAGACACCTTGCCGATCTGGTCGTCGTAGCGCAGCGACTCGAACCCGACCTCGCGCTGGATCCGCTCCAGGCCCTTGAGCGCGGTCGCCCCGTCGGACTTGGGCAACGTGAAGGAGATGTCGGTGCGACCGGTCGCGACAGCCGAGACGTTCTGCACGATCATGTCGATGTTGGTGTCGGACTCGGCCACGGCCGCGAAGATGCGCGCGGCCTCCCCGACCTTGTCCGGGACGCCGACGACAGTGATCTTGCCTTCGCTGCGGTCGTGGGCGACGCCGGAGATGATCGCCTGCTCCATCTCGTCCTCTCCTCGGTCGGCCACCACCCACGTGCCGTCCACCTGCGAGAACGACGAGCGCACATGGATGGGGACGTCGTAGCGGCGCGCGTACTCCACGCAGCGCAGGTGCAGCACCTTCGCCCCGCAGGCCGCCATCTCTAGCATCTCCTCATAGGAGATGCTGGGGATGCGGCGGGCGGTCGGCACGATGCGCGGGTCGGCGGTGAAGATGCCGTCCACATCGGTATAGATCTCGCAGTGCGAGGCACCGAGCGCTGCAGCGAGCGCCACGGCCGTCGTGTCCGAGGCTCCGCGCCCCAGCGTCGTGATGTCCTTGGTGTCCTGGCTCACTCCCTGGAAGCCGGCGACGATGGCCACGTCGCCGCCGGTCACCGCGGCCTGGATGCGGCTGGGCGTGATGTCGATGATGCGGGCGTTGCCGTGCGCGCCGGTCGTGATGACCCCTGCCTGGCTGCCGGTGAACGAGCGCGCCTGGCTGCCGAGGTTGGCGATCGCCATGGCGAGCAGGGCTGCCGACATGCGCTCGCCGGCGGTGAGCAGCATGTCCAGCTCGCGGGGAGGCGGCAACGGCGAGACCTGTTGGGCGAGCTCGAGCAGCTCGTCGGTCGTGTCGCCCATGGCCGAGATGACGATGACGACGTCGTGGCCGTCCTTCTTGGTGGTGACCACGCGCTGCGCCACTCGCTTGATGGACTCGGCGTCGGCGACGGAGGAGCCGCCGTACTTCTGGACGACGAGGCCCACGGCGTCCTCCCGGAGCTCTCCGACCATGCCAGCACAGGAGCGCCGAGTCTACCGGCCGTCCCGGTCAGGCCAGGTCGTCCGGCGCGTCCGCGACCGCCTGCGACACGGTCTGGGCGAGCAGCTCGTCCTCCGCGGCGACCGCGGGATCCTCGTCCGCGGACAGCCTCGTGTGCGCGATGAGCGAGACGAGCGTGCGCAACGCTCCGCCCGCCGCCGGCCCCCAGGACGACAGGAAGGAGAACTGCCACCACCACAGAGCCTCGACGGTGCGGCCGCCGCGGTAGTGGCTGAGCCCGTGCAGCAGGTCGCTGGCCACGCTCGTCAGTTCGTCGGAGAGCAGAAACGTGTCGGCACCTCGAGTCGGGTCGACCGGATCGAGCACCTCGACGTAGTCGTCGACCGGCTCGAGCAGCGTGGCAAGCCGCTCGCGGAGCTCCTCGACGTCGGTGTCGAAGCCCGCATCGGGCTCGAACCGCTCATCGGGAACGACGTCCGCGATGGCGCCGAGCCGGCCGCCCGCAAGGAGCACCTGGCTGACCTCCAGGAGCAGCATCGACAGCGTGCTGCCCGGCTCGTCGGCCTGCGCCACAGCCCGCAGCGCCAGCAGGAAACTCTCGACCTGGTCGGCGATCTCGGCACCGAAGTCGAGCAGCTCCTCGTCGAGCGCACCGGGCGCCGCCGTGACCGGCGCAGTGGCAGGGTCAGTGGCCACAGCAGCACTCTCCTCCTCGGTCGGGCCGGCACAGCGCACTACACATCGAGCAGTCGCCGCCCCTCGAACGCGCGGCCGAGCGTCACCTCGTCGGCGTACTCCAGGTCGCCTCCCACCGGTAGTCCACTGGCCAGCCGGGTGACCCGCAACCCCAGCGGCTTGAGCAGCCGCGCCAGATAGGTCGCGGTCGCCTCGCCCTCGAGGTTGGGGTCGGTGGCCAGGATGACCTCCGTGACGGTGTCGTCGGCCAGCCGGGTCATCAGCTCGCGGACGCGAAGGTCGTCGGGCCCGACGCCCTCGATCGGGCTGATCGCCCCGCCGAGGACGTGGTAGCGCCCGCGGAACTCCCGGGTCCGCTCTATCGCGACGACGTCCTTGGGCTCCTCCACCACGCACAGCACCGCGGGGTCGCGGCGCGGGTCGCGGCAGATCCGGCACTCGGCCGCCTCGGCGACATTGCCGCACGTGGCGCAGAAGCGCACCGTGTCCTTGACCTGGACGAGGGTGGCGGCAAGGCGCCGCACGTCACCGGGATCGGCCGCGAGCAGGTGGAACGCGATGCGCTGGGCCCCCTTGGGTCCGACACCCGGCAACCGGGCGAGCTCGTCGATCAGGTCCTGGACCACTCCTTCGTACACGGTGTTCCTACACGCCGGGCGGATCGGCAGCACCGGGCAGACCGGGCAGGCCGCCGCCGAACCCCTGCGCGAACGGCCCGAGCGACTGCTGGGCGCGCAGCTGCGCGTTGCCCGCCGCGTCGCGCACCGCCGCCAGCACGAGGTCGGCCACGGTCTCCAGGGCATCGTCCTCGGCGAGGTCGACGGCAGCGGGCTCTATGCGGAGGTCGACGAGCTCGCCGGTGCCGGTCACGGTGGCAGTCACCAACCCCCCGCCGGCAGTGCCCGCGACCCGGGCCGCCGCCAGCTCCTCCTGCGCCCGGGCGAGCTGCTGCTGCACCTGCTGGGCCTGGTCCAGCAGCCCCTGCAGGTCGAAGCCGCCGGGGTCGGGGCCGGGGGGCGGAACGGCGGGGTCACCGGGGATCACGGTCGGCTCCTTCGAGCGGTACGACGAGCGGGTGCCACGAGCCTAGAGCGGGCTCAGCTCTCGTCGTACTCCTCGATGACCGTGGCGCCGAGCTCGCGGGCGAGCAGGTCGGCGTGCGAGCCGGCGACGGCCACCGGGTCGTCGGGCGAGACGTCGGCGGCACCGGGCCAGGCCACCGCGGCGGGCGAACGCTGCCCGGCCCGCGAGTCCACCCCTGCTGACGAAGGTCCGCGGGATGCTGGCGACTGCGGGGGCGATGGGAGCGCACCTGCTGGCGTCGTCGCGCCGGGGGGACCCAGCACCGCCTCGACCCGCCAGTCGACCGCGAGCACGTCGATGAGCGCCTGGCGGACGATCTCCTCGGAACCCGACCGCACGAACGCGTCCCGGGCACCCGCACTGGCCAGCGTCAGCGTGAGCACGCGCCCCTCGACGCCGGCGACCTGGGCGTTGCCGGAGAGCAGGGTCCAGGTGAACCTGCGGGCGTCCTTGACCGCGTCGAGCACCTCGGGCCAGAGCCGGCGTGCGTCGGCGACGCCGGGGCCGGCAGCGGCGGGGCCCGCCGGCAGGGCCGGCCCGGGCAGCGCCGACACCCCACCGGCCGGTGGCGCGGGGGACGCCTCCGGCGGGGCGGGCGTCGGCTCCGGCCCCGCCGCGGACTGCCGCGCGGGTGGCGTCGGCGCGGCCGGCAGTGGCCGGGCCGGTGGCGGTGCCGGCCGGGTGTCCGGTCCGGGGACGCCACCCAGCCCGATGCGGCGCTCGATGCGATCGAGGCGCGCCTGGACCCCGCGCACGGTGTCCTCGGCGCCGGGCACCAGCAGCCGGGCCATGACCAGCTCGAGCTGCAGCCGGGTGGGCGTGGTGCCCTTCATCGCGGTGATTCCCTCGTCGACGACCTCGGCCAGCCGCACGACGTCGGAGGGGCCGAAGTGTTGGGCCTGGGCCGCCATGCGCTCGGCCTGGTCGCCGGAAACGTCGACCAGGCCCCGAGCGGCGGCGTCGGGCACCGCGTGCATGACGAGCAGGTCGCGGAAGCGCTCGAGCAGGTCGGCGAGGAAGCGCCGCGGGTCGTGTCCGGAGTCCAGCGCCCGGTCGACCGCGGTCAGCACGGTGGCCCCGTCGGCGGCCGCGACCGCGTCGACGACCTCGTCGAGCAGGGCCGCGTCGGTGACCCCGAGCAGGGCGTTGGCCAGCTCGTAGGTGACACCGTCGGGTCCGGCACCGGCAATGAGCTGGCCGAGCACCGACAGGGCGTCCCGCGCCGAGCCGGCTCCCGAGCGGGCGACGAGCGCCAGCGCCGCCGGCTCGATGTGGACTCCCTCCTGCTCGCAGATCCAGCCGAGGTGGCGCTGCAGCGTGCGCGCCGGGATGAGCCGGAACGGGTAGTGGTGGGTGCGCGAGCGGATCGTCGCGAGGATCTTGTCGGGCGCGGTCGTGGCGAAGACGAACTTCAGGTGCGGCGGCGGCTCCTCGATGATCTTGAGGAGGGCATTGGCGGCGCCCGGCCCGAGCTGGTGCGCCTCGTCGATGATGTAGACCTTGAACCGGCTCGACACCGGGGCGAAATGCGCCTTCTCCCGAAGCTCGCGGGCGTCGTCGACCAGGCCGTGCGTGGCGGCGTCGATCTCGATGACGTCCATGCTCCCCGGGCCCAGGGGAGCCAGCTCGACGCACGCGCGGCACTGCCCGCAGGGCTCCGGAGTCGGCCCCTGCTCGCAGTTGAGCGAACGGGCCAGGATGCGCGCGCTGGAGGTCTTGCCGCAGCCGCGCGGCCCGGAGAACAGGTACGCGTGGTGCACCCGGTCGCCCTCGAGGGCACGCCGCAGCGGCTCGGTGACGTGCTCCTGGCCCACGACGTCGGCAAGCCGACCGGGGCGGTAGGTGCGGTAGAGAGCCACGGACACGCAACGACCCTAGCGCCGCGCTGGGACAGGCCCCAGCGGCTACGAACCGCGGGCTGCGGCGGCGGCCAGCGGAGCCGGCACGGGCAGCGAGGACCCCTCGCGCACCCGGCAGAGCCCACCTGCCCTTGCTGCCTTCCGGCCCTGGGGGAGTTCGGCGAGATACCGCCGCGCGAGGGGTCGGCAGCCCAGTCTAGGGGGCCGGTGCCGGCAGCGGTGAGGCCGCATGGGGGGTGGCGACGGTCCTGGGCGGGAGCGGCGGCCCGCTACTCTCTGCGGCGGAGGATTCGCCTAGTGGCCTAGGGCGCACGATTGGAAATCGTGTTGGGGGCAACCCCTCGCGGGTTCAAATCCCGCATCCTCCGCCACTCTCGCGCGAGCCGCCTCGAGGGCACGGTCGGCTCGGCGGTCTCAGCGTCTCTTGCGGGTGCCGAACGCGCCGCGGGCGATCTCCCGGCCGATGACGGTCCCAGCGGAGCGCAGCATCGACTTGAACGCCGAGGACTGCACGACCTGCTCGACCACGCTGGGCTCCGGCTTGGGCTCGCGCCGTTGTTTCGGGGCGGGGGCGGGGGCGGGGGCGGGGGCCGGCCCGGCGGCTGGTGGGTTGTCCTGCGCCACCCGCCGCGCGAGCATCTCGTACGCGCTGTCGCGGTCGATCGCGGCGCCGTATCGCGCCGCGAGCGGCGAGGCGGCGACGGCCGCGTTGAGCACCGCCTGGTCGGCGGGGGCCATCCGCGACTGCGGCGCCCGCAGCTTGGTCCAGGCGACCGGGGTGGGCGCCCCCTTCTCCGACAGCACGGTCACGACAGCCTCGCCGGTGCCGAGCTGGGTGAGCACGCGCTCGAGCTCGTACTCCGACACCGGGTAGGTGCGGGCGGTGCGCCGCAGGGCGGTCGCGTCGTCGGGGGTGAACGCGCGCAGCGCGTGCTGCACCCGGTTGCCGAGCTGCGCGAGGACCTCGTCCGGGACGTCCTGCGGCGTCTGGGTGACGAAGAAGACGCCGACGCCCTTGGACCGGATGAGGCGCACCGTCTGGCCGATCGCGGCGAGGAAGGCCTTGGAGGCGTCCTTGAACAGCAGGTGAGCCTCGTCGAAGAAGAAGACGAGCTTGGGCTTGTCGAGGTCGCCCACCTCCGGCAGCTCCTCGAACAGCTCGGCGAGCAGCCACATGAGGAACGTGGAGAACAGGGCGGGGCGGTCCTGCAGTTGCGGCAGCTCCAGCAGCGTGACCACGCCGCGGCCGTCAGTAGCGGGGCGGAGCAGGTCGGAGACCTCGAGCTCCGGCTCGCCGAAGAAGTCGTCCGCCCCCTGGTCCTCGAAGGCGACCAGCTGACGAAGGATCACCCCGGCGGTCTGCTTCGAGAGCCCGCCGAGCGCCTTGAGCTCGTCCTTGCCCTCGTCGGAGGTCAGGTGCTGGACGACCGCCCGCAGGTCTGCCAGGTCCAGCACCGGCAGGCCCGCCTTGTCGGCGTAGTGGAAGACGAGCCCGAGCGAGGACTCCTGCACGTCGTTGAGGCCGAGCACCTTCGCCAGCAGGGTCGGTCCGAACGAGGTGATGGTGGCGCGTACCGGAGCGCCGCTGCCCTTGCCGCCCAGCGCGAGCAGTTCGACCGGGTAGCCGGTGGCCACCCACTGCTGCCCGACCTCGGTGGCCCGGGCACTCACCTTGTCGCCGGCCTCACCCGGCTGGGCGATCCCGGACAGGTCACCCTTGATATCGGCAGCGAACACGGGCACGCCCTGCGCGGCCAGCTGCTCGGCCATCAGCTGCAACGTCTTGGTCTTGCCGGTGCCGGTGGCGCCGGCGACGAGGCCGTGCCGGTTCATCGCCGACAGCGGCACGCGTACCTGCACGTCGGTGTGCACCGTGTCGTCGGCGACCAGGGCGCCGAGATCGAGCGCGGGTCCCTCGAACGCGTATCCCTTCCGCACCGCGCTGACGAGCTCGTCGCTCATCGGTCTCCTTCCGGCTTCGCCACTGCAGGGAGCCTATCGACGGGCCCGTCGGGCGTCGTCCGGCGAAGTCAGACCTAGACTGCGGAGGGTGATCTTCAAGCGGGTGGGCGACGGGCGACCTTACCCCGAGCACGCCACCCGGCAGCGCGACTGGGCCGCTCTGCCGCCCCGCCAGATCCGGCTCGACGACCTGGTCACCACCAAGCGAACCCTCGACCTCGACGCCCTGCTCGCCGAGGACTCGACCTTCTACGGCGACTTGTTCGCACACGTGGTCCAGTGGCGCGGCGAGCTCTACCTCGAGGACGGCCTGCACCGGGCGCTGCGGGCGGCGCTGCAGCAGCGCCCGGTCATCCACGCGCGAGTGCTTGTGCTGACCGGGTGACGGCGTCACCTACGCTGCCCTGGACGAGCACTTCCGGACAGGAGACGCACGATGTCGCAGCCGCCGGTCCGGCGTCCGCGCCATCGCTGGCGCACGCCGGTGACCTTGGTTGTGCTGCTGGCCTTCGTCGTCGGCGCGGGATGGTACGGCTGGAACGCGCTCACCAGCAGCGACGCCAGCTCGGCATGCAGTCCCACCCCGAAACCGGCCGGGATCCGGGTCGTGCCGTCCGACGTGACGCTCAACGTCTACAACGCCACCAAGCGCGACGGCCTGGCCGGACGGACCGCGAAGACGTTGCGGGCGCGGGGGTTCCAGGTCGAGCGCGTGGGCAACGATCCGCTCAGCAAGCGGGTGCGGGTGGCCGCGCAGATCCGGGCCGCCAAGGCGTCCCGGCGTGAGGTGGCACTGCTCAAGAAGCAGGTGCCGGGGGCGGTCTGGGTCACGGACAACCGCGACGACGGCACCGTCGACCTGGTGCTCGGCGACCGGTTCAGGCGGCTGGCTCCGGCCAGGAAGGCCCCCGCCAACAGCGCCGCCAAGAAGCTCGCCGCCAAGAAGCTCGCCACCAAGAAGGCGGCTGGCAGCGCGTCGCCGCGCTGCTAGCAGGCGCTCAGTCGATCGCGCGCCATCCCGCCAGCCGGCCGCCGTAACTGACCGCCCGCAACCGCTTCTCGGTCGCCTCGCGGTGCCGGCGCGGGGTGACCACCAGCAGCGAGTCACCGTGACGAAGCGGGGTGAGGTCCGAGGGGACGAAGCTGCGCCCGTCCCGTACGACCAGAGCCACCGAGACCCCCGGCGGCAGCCGCAGCTCCGCAACCTCGACGCCGTGCAGGCGTGAGCGTGCGGGGATCCGCACCTCGAGCAGGTCCGCGGCGAGTCGCTCGAGCGGGGCCGCCTCGACGTCGAGCTCTCGGGTCGGCTGCGTGGCACCCACGCCGAGTCGCCGGGCCAGCCACGGCAGCGGGGCGGCCTGCACCACGGTGAAGACGAGAACGACGACGAACACGAGGTGGAACAGGCGTCCAGCGCCTGGCACCCGGGCGGCCAGGGGGATCGTCGCCAACACGATGGGGATGGCACCGCGCAGCCCCGCCCACGACAGGAACGCCTGCTCCCGCCAGCCGATGCGGAACGGCAGCGCGGCCACGACGACGGAGGCGGGGCGGGCCAGCAGGGTGAGCACAACCCCCACGGCGAGGGCGGGCAGCGCTACGTCCGGGAGACGAACCGGCGAGGCGAGCAAGCCCAACATGACGAACAGGCCGATCTGCGCCAGCCAGGCCAGCCCCTCCGCGAAGGAACGGGTCGCCGCCCGGTGCGGCAGGTCGGTGTTTCCGAGCACGAGAGCGGCGACGTAGACGGCGGCGAAGCCGCTGGCCCGCAGCGTCGCCGACGTCGCGTAGGCGAGCATCGCGAAGGTCATCACCGCCAGCGGGTAGAGCCCGGACGCCGGCAGCGCCACCCGGCGGAGAACCTGCCCACCCAGCCAGGCCACGGCCAGCCCGAACGCGACGCCGGCGGCAAGCTGGTAGGTCACGATCCCGACAACCTCGGCTATCGACCGCGAGACCGCGTCGCCGGTCGCGAGGAGGGTGACCACCACCACGGTCGGCGCGTCGTTGAGCCCCGACTCAGCCTCCAGGGCGCCGGACAGCCGCGGGCGCAGCGGCACGCGGCGCAGGGTCGAGAACACCGCGGCCGCGTCGGTCGGGGCGAAGACGGCGCCCAGCAGCAGCGCGAGCCGCCACTCCAGACCGAGCACGACGTGCGCGAACGCCCCCATGACCAGGACGCTGACCAGCACGCCCACCGTGGCCAGCGACACCCCGAGTGCCATGTGCGGGCGCACCTCACGCCAGCGGGTCGTGAGACCGCCCTCGGCCAGGATGATGGCCAGCGCGGCGAAGCCCAGGGCGTGGGTGAGCTCGGCGTCCTCGAACTGGATTCCGAAGACGCTCTCGCCGAGGAGGACGCCGAGGAGCAGGTACGCGACCAGGCTGGGCAGCCCGACGCGCACCGAGAGCAGCACCGCGAGGATGGCCGCCACCAGGACCAGCCCACCGACCAGCAGCACGCGGTCGAGGGTCTCCAGGTCCACGCTGCGGCCTCCTCCGCGGGAGGCTCGACCCTATCGGTCGGGCGGCAGACCAAGATCATGCGCCGGCCCGGCGCGGAACACGGGCCCGTCGACCGGGTGCCGCCGGCCGGCGTAGCTCGGCCTCAGATCGACCGTTGGTGGGCCCCGAACGCTCGGGTGGCGAGCCATCCCATGACGAGTGCGAGACCGGCCAGGGCACACGGCAGTTGCCGGACCCGACCCACGAGCGCCGGGTCACGGGTCAGGAGGGAGCGGCGAGAGCGGTGGCGGTGGGATTTGAACCCACGGAGGAGTTGCCCCCTCACACGCTTTCGAGGCGTGCTCCTTAGGCCGCTCGGACACGCCACCGCGCGGAAGGCTACCGGACCTGTGGCGGCGCGCCGCCGCCCCGGCGGGCGGCGAAGAAGTCCCGCAGCAGCGCCGCTGCCTCGGCCTCGCGGACGCCGGCGACGACCTCGGGGCGCCAGTTCAGCCGGCGGTCGCGGACGACGTCGCGCAGCGAGCCGACGGCGCCGGCCTTGGGGTCGGTCGCGGCGAAGACCAACCGGGCCAGCCGGGCAAGGACGACCGCGCCGGCGCACATCGTGCACGGCTCCAGGGTCACGACGAGGGTGGCGTCCTCGAAGCGCCAGCTGCCGCGGGCGCGCGCCGCCGTCCGCAGCGCGAGCAGCTCGGCGTGCGCCGTGGGGTCACCGGTCACCTCACGCTCGTTGCGACCCACGGCCAGGACTTCGCCGTCGCCGTCGAGCACCACCGCGCCGACCGGGACGTCACCAGATTGCATGGCGGCCCGTGCCTCGGCAAGCGCGCGATCCATGGGCGGCCCCCACCGGGCCACCGCTGCCGACGGGACGGCATTCAGCGGCAGGGCGGGCTCACCGGACCGACTCGAGCGCCTCGCCGGCGCCGATCTCCCGGGCCACGGCGGCTACCGCCTCCGAGGTCGCCGGCCCGGACTTGCCGACGAGCGAGTCCAGCGACTCCGGGGTGAGGCCGAGGTCGGCGAGCAGGGCGCCGTCGCCGGCGGGCGCGGCGGTCACGATGACCGCGTCCTCGTCGTCGATCTCCGCCTCCTCCTCGTCCGCCGTCGTGTCGTCGAGGTCGACATCCTCGACCAGCTCGGGTAGCAGCACCTCGCCGAGTGCGTGGCGCAGTGCCGCCTGGGCGTCGCTCACGTAGACCCGGGGATCGTCCACTCCCGGGTCGCAGCGAACGACCCCGAACCACTCCGCCTCGTGCTCGACGAGCAGAACCGCGTTGTCGGCGTCGTCGGCGGCCTCCAGCACCGCCTCGATCAGGTCGTCGAGGGACTCGACATCGTCGAGGTCGACGTCGTCGGCGCTCCAGGATCCCGCGCGGCGCGCGAGCAGGGTCGCGAAGTACGACACGGTGCCGTTCTCCTTGGGTCGAGCGGGGTGCTGGCGAGGCGGCCCGGCAGGCGCACGGCCCTCAGGCCGTGGCGCTGTCCAGCGCTCGGTCGAAGGCTTCCGCGAACCCTAGCCGCTCTGCCACCTGGCCCAGAACCTCCTCCGGATACAGGTCGAGGTCGTCGCACAGGGCGGCCAGCTCGACAGTCGAGACGCCGAGGTCGGACAGCAGGCCGAGGTCACCGGCGGGCTGGACGCGATCCTCGTCCTCGCCCTCCGGTGGGGGGATCGCGAGCCGGTCGAGGACGTCGCGGGCGAGCGGCCACTCCGTCGCCGCGGTCACGTCGGACAGCAGCAGGCGCACCGAGTCGCCGACGACGCGCGCCGCGACGAAGAAGTCCTCGTCCACCGAGATCATGCCGAGTGCACCACCCTCGCCCGGCCGCTGGCGCAGCGTCACCAGCAGCGTGGACAGGTCACCACCGAGCCGCGGCGGGAGCGACTCGACCTCCCAGCGCCCCTCCTCGCGATAGGCCAGCACGACGAAGTCGACCTCGTCCCCCTGCTGCCTCACCGTTCCGTCGGACATGGCTGCCTCCCCGCCGCTCGGGGCATCGTGGCCGAACCGGCGCCGACGCGCCAGGGGCGCAACGCCTGGGAACGCTCGGTCGGCCGAGGTCAGCGGCGCAGCGACGCCGCGCGCAGCAGCTGGCGTACCCGCTGCACCCGCTGGCGGCGCGGGGCCACGCGCCGGCGCAGCGCCCTCAGCTGCTCCCGCTCACGCAGGAAGTCCGCACGACGGCGCAGCCGGTCGCGGTCCGCCGCCGCCGGCACGTCCTCCGTCCCCCGCCCGGACACGCCGTGGAGACTACCGTGTGTAGTCGCCCGTGTGCTGGACGCTGCCCTCGGCGTTGCGTTCGTCGCGCCAGGCCAGCAGGTCGACCAGCCGGTCCACGTCGTAGTGGGGGCCGCCCAGGCTGACGGTGAATAGCCGGGTACCCACCTCGTACAGCGCCTCGGCCGCCGCCACGCGGCCGCTCTCCACGCCGGCCGAGCGCTCGATCTCGGTCGGGTCGCGCCCGATCTCGCGGCACCAGCCGTCGAGGATCCGGTGCTTGCGCTCGATGGTCGCGGCATCGCCGAAGCCGTGCCAGATGTCGGCGTGGCGAGCGGTGTGGCGCAGGGTCTTGCGTTCGCCGCCGCCGCCCACCAGTACGGGGATCTTGCGCAGAGGTGGTGGGTTGAGCCGGCGCCAGCGAGCCTCGATGCGCGGCAGGGCCGCCCCGAGAGCATCGACCCGGCGTCCGCCTGTGGCGAAGTCGAAGCCGTACTCGGAGTAGTCACGTTCGAACCAGCCGGCGCCTATGCCGAGCACCAGCCGACCACCGCTTGCGTGATCGACCGTGCGTGCCATGTCGGCGAGCAGGTCCGGATTGCGGTAGGAGTTGCAGGTCACCAGAGCGCCGATCTCGGCTCGCTGGGTGATCTCCGCCCAGGAACCGAGCATCGTCCAGCACTCGAAATGCCGGCCGTCCGCGTCGCCGTAGAGCGGATAGAAGTGGTCCCAGTTGAAGATCACGTCGACGCCGAGCTCCTCCGCCGTCACGACGGCACGCCGGATCTCCGCGAAGTCGGCGTGCTGGGGCTGGAGCTGGACGCCGACGCGGACGAAGCGATCACGGCGGACGGCGGTGACCGGAGTGGGCTCGGACGCGGACACGGGAACCTCCTGCCGGCGGACGCGTTTGCCCGACCAGCCTGCTCCACCCCGGTAGGTTGCGCCTCATGAGGCTGCACGTCGCCGACCATCCACTGGTCGCGCACAAGCTCACGGTGCTGCGCGACAAGCGGACCGACTCCCCCACGTTCCGGCGGCTCGCCGACGAGCTGGTGACGCTGCTGGCCTACGAGGCGACGCGTGACGTGCGCACCGAGGCGGTCGACGTGGTCACGCCGGTGGCTCCGACGACGGGCACCCGCATGGCGGCGCCCAAACCGCTCGTCGTGCCGATCCTGCGGGCCGGGCTCGGCATGCTCGACGGCATGGTGCGGCTCGTGCCGACCGCTGAGGTGGGCTTCCTCGGCATGGTGCGCGATGAGCAGACCCTGCGCGCCACGACGTACGCCACGCGGTTGCCCGAAGACCTCACCGGACGCCAGATCTACCTCCTCGACCCGATGCTCGCGACCGGCGGCACGCTCGCCGCGGCCATCCGCTTCGTCGTGGAGCGCGGCGCCGACGACATCACCGCCATCTGCCTGCTCGCGGCTCCCGAGGGCGTCCGACGGCTGGACGAGGAGACCGCAGACCTGGCGGTCCCGATCGGGGTCGTGACCGCCGGGCTCGACGAGCGGCTCGACGAGCGCGGCTACATCGTCCCCGGCCTCGGCGACGCCGGCGACCGGCTCTACGGCATCGTCTGACCCGGGCTCGATCGATTGCGCTGACCGTCGACCGCCCATCATCGAAGGTCACGCTCAAGGAGCTCCTCCCGGTCGGCGGATCGGGTGGCGTGCGCCCACCCGGGGAGGGATCCCTTGCCGAGCGCGTGCTAGCGCTGTCCGGCGCGATGGTCGCCCGCCGGGGGTAGCGGGCCGAGTGCACCTGCTGCCCGGACCGGCGCCCCGCCGGCGCAGCGACCGCTCTCACGCGCCGCGCAGCCGCGGCAGCACCGTCTCGCCGTAGAAGCGGAAGAACTCCTCCTGGCGCGGCCCCATCTGGCCGACGTAGACCTCGTCGAAGCCGGCGTCGACGTAGTCCTGCAGCGCCGCTACGTGCTCGTCGACGTCGCCGCCGCACACGACCGAGTCCGCAGTCGACTCGCGCGTCACCAGCGTGGACGCCTGCATGGAGTGTTCGGGCGTCCGCAGGACCTGCGACAGCTCGCCCGGGACGCCGCCGCTGGCCCACAGCCGGTGGGCGGTGTCGACGGCTTCTGCACGGTCGGGGCCGTAGCTCACCCTCACCCCGGCCTGGGTCGGCTTGTCCGGGCCCGCCCCGGCGCGGAACGCCGTGACCGCCCCGGCGTCCGGGGTCGTCGAGATGTAGCCGTCACCGATGCGGGTGGCGACGTCCATCGCCTTGTCGCCGAACGCCGACACGTACACCGGCACCGGCTTGTCGGGCAGCGTGTAGAGGCGGGCGTGCTCGACGGTGAAGTGGCGCCCGTGGTGCGTGACCACCTCCCCGGACCAGAGCGCGCGCATCAGCCCGACCGCCTCTTCGAGCATCCCCAAGCGGCTCTCGGCGAGCGGCCACTCGGCGCCGAGCACCTGCTCGTTGAGCGCCTCGCCCGACCCCACCCCGAGCACGAAGCGGCCGTCGAGCAGCAGCGCGGCGGTCGCCGCGGCCTGCGCCACGATCGCCGGGTGGATCCGCACCGTCGGGCAGGTCACCGCCGTGGTCACCGGGAGCGACACCCGCTGCGACAGTGCTCCCAGGACGGACCAGACGAACGGGCTGTTGCCCTGCTCGTCGTTCCACGGGTGGAAGTGGTCGCTGATCCACAGCGCCTCGAAGCCGTGCCGCTCGGCAAGCAACGCCTGCGCCACCAGGGCTTCCGGCGGGTGCTCCTCGGAGGACAGGAGGTAGCCGAACCGTGTCATGGCAGCTCCTCTTCGTCGTCGTGAGATCGAGGGTCGGGATGGGACCCGTCGCAGCGACGGGACGCTGAACCACAGCCCGAGCAGCACCACCAGCACACAGCCGGCCACGACGGCATGCCAGGGGTCGTCCATGACCACCATGAGCGCCACCAGGACCGCGCCACTGATCGCCAGGGCAAGGATCAGCAGGCCGGCCCGGGCGAGCCGATGGCTGACCGCCACGACCTCCTCCTTGAGGCCGCGCGGCGGAAGTGCTGACGGTGATAGGCGGCGGGCGCGACTAGCAGCCCGGTCGCCAGCACGGTGAGCAGGAGGGTCACGACGTAGACCGCGTGGAGCTGCTGGTCCTGGCGCTGGAACACCTGCGTGAACGCGATCGACAGCAAGAAGGCGAAGAGCACCTGGGTGCCGGTCTGCACGACCCGCAGCTCCTGCAGCAGCTCGCTGAAGTTTCGGTCGTACCGCTCGGCCGGCGTCTCGTCACGCGCGGGCCGGCGCGACGGGGTGCCGGCCGGGGGCGCCATGGCCCAGCAGGTACCCGCTGAGCAGCCGGGAACACCGGCCGGACGCGATCAGAGTGACTTGACCGCACTCACCAGCTTGGTCAGCGAGTCCTTGGCGTCACCAAAGAGCAGCGTCGTCTTCGGGTCGAACAGCAACTCGTTCTCGATACCGGCGAAGCCAGGCCGCATCGACCGCTTGAGGAACACCACTGCCTGCGCCTCGTCGACGTCGAGGATCGGCATGCCGTAGATCGGGCTGCCGGGCGAAGTCTTGGCCGCCGGGTTGACCACGTCGTTGGCGCCGACCACGAGCGCCACGTCGGCCGTGCGCAGGTCGCCATTGGCCTGGTCCATCTCCGCCAGCTGCTCGTACGGGATGTTGGCCTCGGCCAGGAGCACGTTCATGTGCCCGGGCATGCGCCCGGCTACCGGGTGGATGGCGTAGACGACGCTGATGCCCTTGCCCTCCAGCACCTGCCCCAGCTCGTGGATGGTGTGCTGAGCCTGGGCGACGGCCAGGCCGTAGCCCGGCACGACGACCACCTTGCGGGCGTACGCCAGCAGCACCGCGATGTCCTCCGCGCCCGCCGAGCGCACCGGGCGCGTGCTCACCGTCGTGGAGCCGGCCGTGGAGCCGCCGCGCAGCGCGCCGAACAGGATGTTGGTGACCGAACGGCCCATTCCCGAGGCCATCGCACGGGTCAGGATCGTGCCGCTCGCGCCGACGAGGGTGCCGGCCACGAGCAGCAGCGCGTTCTCCAGCACGTAGCCGCTGGCGGCCACCGTGAGTCCGGTGAATGCGTTGAGCAGCGAGATGACGATGGGTACGTCCGCGCCGCCCACCGGCAGCACGAGCAGCACGCCGACGACGAGCGCGACGACGCCGAGCACGACGCCCAGCCACCAGTGCCCGGCGACCACGAGCCAGACCGACAGCGCCAGGCTTCCGACCAGGGCGGCGATGAACACCCAGCGCGCCCCGGGCAGGATGACCGGGCGAGTCGTCATCAGCTCCTGCAGCTTGGCGAAGGTCACCATCGAGCCGGCGAAGCTGACGCCCCCGACCAGCACGGTGAACGCGATGGCCACCAAGTCGGGCACCGAGGAGCTCCGTACGGCGTGCAGCTCCAGCAGCGCGACGAGCGCGGCCGCAGCACCACCGACGCCGTTGAACAGCGCGACCAGCTGCGGCATCTGCGTCATCGCGACGACGCGGGCACCCCAGACACCGGCGACGGTGCCGACGGCCACCGCGACAAGGATCAGCAGCAGGTGGTCCAGGTCGTAGACGAAGAACGTGACCACGAGTGCGAGCAACGCGCCGACGGCGCCGATCTGGTTGCCCCGGCGGGCCGTGCGCGGACCGGACAGGCCCTTGAGCGCCAGGATGAAGCAGACGGCGGCCAGGAGATAGGTGAGTTGCGCCCAGATCGGGATCACGAGGAGCCGCCGTCCCGGCCGCGCGGGCGGAACATCTCCAGCATTCGGTCGGTGACGACGAACCCGCCGACGAGGTTGACCGCAGCCAGCACCACCGCGATCAGCGCCACCACGAGCGCGCCGGTGCCTCTGGCTGCGCCGGCGACGATGATCGCGCCGACGAGGATGATGCCGTGGATGGCGTTGGCGCCGCTCATCAGCGGCGTGTGCAGTGTCGAGGTCACCTTGGAGACGACCTCGAAGCCGACGAAGACCGCCAGCACGAAGACCGTGAGGAGCGCGATCCCCGAGTCCATCAGGCCTCCGATCCGAGCAGCTCGCGGGTGGGCTCGTGCCGCACCTCGCCGTCGTGGGTGACGCAGACGCCGATGACGATCTCGTCGTCGAAGTCGGGCACCACCCGGCCGTCCGCGGTCATCAATAGGAGCAGGTTGGTGACGTTGGTCGCGTAGAGCCTGCTGGCGTGCACCGGCATCGCACTCGGCATGTTGCGGGCCCCGATCACGACGACATCGCCGACGTGGACGTCCTCCCCCGGCTGGCTTCCCTCGACGTTGCCACCGGTCTCGGCCGCCAGGTCGACCACGACCGATCCCGGCTTCATCGGGGCGACCATGTCGCGGGTCACCAGCAGCGGCGCCCGCCGCCCGGGAACGGCTGCGGTCGTGATGAGCGCGTCGGCCGCGGCGACGTACGGCGCCAGCAGCTCCTTCTGCCGGGCGGCCCGGTCCTCGGTCATCTCCCGGGCGTAGCCGCCCGCGCCTTCGAGAGTGTCGAGCTCGAGGTCGATGAAGGCCGCGCCCAGGCTGCGTACCTCTTCTGCGGCCGCGGCGCGGACGTCGTAGGCCTCCACGACCGCTCCGAGCCGCCGGGCCGTCGCGATGGCCTGCAAGCCGGCGACGCCGGCGCCGAGCACGACGACCTTGGCCGGCGGCACGGTCCCGGCTGCGGTCATGAACAGGGGGAAGAAGCGGGGCAGCCGCTCGGCGGCGACGATGGCACAGCGGTAGCCGCTGACGAGAGCCTGCGAGGACAGCGCGTCCATCGACTGGGCGCGGGAGATGCGGGGGACCAGCTCCATCGCCATCGCCGTGGCCCGCGCGTCGCGCAGGGCCCGGACGGCGTCCAACTCGGTGGTGGTCGGCAGGAAGGACAGCGTGACCGCCCCCGGCCGCAGCTGCGCGAGGTCGGCCGGTGAGGGTGGCTGGACGCTGACGAGGACATCGGCCCCGGTCACCGCGTCATCGACGACGGTGGCCCCGGCGTCGCGGTACTCCGCGTCCGGGAAGTGGGCCGCCTCGCCCGCTCCCGTGGCGACCGCGACCTCCAGGCCGGCGCCGGTGAGGCGGGGCACCAGCTCTGGCACCATCGCCACGCGCCGCTCGTGCGGCCTGCTCTCCCGCGCAACGGCGACCTTCACGGCAGGCAACCTAGGGCATGGCCCGCGGCGCGCGGCAGGGCCGTGTGGGGTGGCATAGGCCACGTCGCGGGATCACAGGTGGCGGAGGTCCTCGATGCGCTTGGCCTTGCCGAGCGAGCGGGCAACGACGTACGGCTCCACCACCTCGACCGCGATGGTGACGCCGATCGAGTGCTTGACGCGCTGGGCCAGCGTACGGCCCAGCCGCTCGCGTTCCTCCGCGGCGACGGCCTCGTCGACCGTCTCCACCCGAACCGCGAGCTCGTCGAGCCGGTCGGGCCGGCTCAGCACGCACAGGTAGTGCGGCGCCAGCCCGTCCACCCGCAGGATCTGCTCCTCGATCTGGGTCGGGAACACGTTGACCCCACGCACGATCATCATGTCGTCGGTGCGCCCGGTGATCTTCTGCATGCGGCGGAACGCCGGGAAGGCCGTGCCCGGCAGCAGCCGGGTGAGGTCGCGGGTGCGGTAGCGGATGACCGGCATGGCCTGCTTGGTGAGCGAGGTGAACACGAGCTCCCCCTCCTCATCGTCGGGCATCGGCTCGCCGCTGACCGGGTCGAGGATCTCGGGGTAGAAGTGGTCCTCCCAGATGTGCAGGCCGTCCTTGGTCGCCACCGATTCTTGGGACACCCCGGGGCCCATGACCTCGGAGAGCCCGTAGATGTCGACCGCGTGCATCCCGGCGCGCTGCTCGACCTCGCGGCGCATCTCCTCCGTCCACGGCTCCGCGCCGAAGATGCCGATCTCCAGCGAGCTCGCCCGCGGATCGAGTCCCTGGTGCACCATCTCGTCGAGGATGGCCAGGAAGTAGGAGGGGGTGACCATGATGATGCGCGGCCGGAAGTCGGTGATGATCTGCACCTGCCGCTCCGTCATGCCGCCGGAGACGGGCACCACGGTGCAGCCCAGGCGCTCGGCGCCGTAGTGCGCGCCGAGGCCGCCGGTGAACAGCCCGTAGCCGTACGCCACGTGGCAGATGTCACCCGGCCGGCCGCCGGCGGCCGCGATCGAGCGGGCGACGACCTCGGCCCAGGCGTCGATGTCGGCCCGCGTGTAGCCGACGACGGTGGGCAGGCCTGTGGTGCCGCTCGAGGCGTGGATGCGGACCACCTCCTCGCGCGGCACCGCGAACATTCCGAACGGGTAGTTCTGTCGCAGGTCTTCCTTGTTCGTGGTGGGGAAGCGAGCGAGGTCGGCGAGGTCGCGCAGGTCGTCGGGCGAGACCCCGGCGGCGTCGAACGCGGCGCGGTAGTGCGGGACGTGCTGGTACGCCCGCCGCAGGGTGTCCTGCAAGCGGGCCAGCTGCAGGGAGCGCAGCTCCTCGACCGACGTCACGAGCCCGTCGAGCGGGCCGGGTCGCTGAGTGCTTGCTGTGCCAGTCTCGACGTCCACCTTGACCTCCGTGCTTTGGGCTGAGTGAGGGACGCTATGGCGCCCAGCGGGTTCGGCACAGTGCCGTTCGGGTAGTCGGCACCACATCGTCCCGTGAACCGGAGGCCCTCGTGTCGCTACCCCCGTCGCTGCGGCGGCTACCGCCGCCGGTGGACAGCGTCGTCCACGCCGTCCTCGACCGTGCGAGAGGCCTCGCAGTGACCGCCTCGGCGGCCGTGCTGCCGCTGGCCGCACGGGTCGTCGGCACCACGGCCGGCGCCGGGCGTCGCGTCGTCCTCGATGTCGGGCAGCGGCTCGGGGTGGGCCAGGAGCCGGACACAGTCGTGCAGATGTGGCCCCCCGGGGCGAGGACTCCGGCTGATGCCCATGCCGCGGCAGAGGCCGCCCTGGCCGAGGCCGCAGCCGCCGGCGACCTGCCGGGGGACGGGGTGGTGCGCGAGGACCTGCCGGTCGACAACTGGGACGGGCTGACCATCGCCGTCGTGCGACAGCGTGTCCGGTCGCTGGGCCTCGCCGACGTCCGGCTCCTGCTGGCGTACGAGCGCGAGCACGCCGCCCGGCCGGCCGTGCTGCTCACGCTGGAGCGGCGGCTGACGAAGCTGACCGGCGACGGCCTGGACACCTCGACCGGCGATTGACTGATCCTCAGGCGCGACTGGTTGCATCGGGGCATGGCCAGAGCCCGAGCCGCACCGGACGACCTGCTCGCCGCCTTCGAGGCGCAGCTACGGGCACGCGACACACCGGCCGGCCCGGGGTGGATCCTCGAGCGCTCCGCCCGCGTCCAGCGCTCGATCGGCCCGGACGACACCGAGTGGGCCGGGTTCGTCGGCTGGTCGGACCTGTCCGGCCTGCCGCCCGACGCGGTCGACGCGGAGATCGCGGCGCAGACCGCGTCCTGGCGCGAGCGTCCGGGCAGCTGCGCAGACGGTCGTCCCCGCCGTGTGGAGTGGAAGGCGTACGGGCACGACGCGCCGGCCGACCTCGGCGCCCGGCTGGAGCGGGCGGGCTGGGTCCCCGACGACGAGGAGACCCTCCTCGTGGGGCGCGTCGCGGACGTGCTGGCCGCGGTCGTGCCAGTCACGGTCGACGGCGTGGGCTTCCGCGAGGTCGACCCGGCCGCCCCCGACGACGATCTGCGCCGCATCCGGGTGTGCAAGGAGGAGGTGTGGGACGAGGACTTCGGCAGCCTGATCGCCGAGCTGCGTGCCGAGCTCGTCGGCGGGCCGGCGGGGCTGCGCATCTGGCTCGCCGAAGCTGCCGGCGCCGACGGTGAGCCGGTCGTCGTCAGTGCCGCGTGGCTGCGCCTGCACGCGGGCACCGACTTCTGCTCACTGTGGGGCGGCGGTACGCGGTCAGCGTGGCGGCGGCGCGGGATCTACCGGGAGCTGGTCCGGCGGCGCGTGGAGCAGGCCGCCGGCGCCGGTCACTCGCTCGTGCAGGTGGACGCCTCACCGGACAGCCGGCCCGTGCTGGAGCGGCTGGGGCTGCAGGCGCTCACCTGGACCCGGCCGTACGTGCTGACGCTCGGGGCACCTGACCGGCATGGGCCGGGCGCCTCTTGCCCTGGGCCGCGGGCGCCGGAAAGCGTGACGGTACGCGGAAGGAGCCCGCCATGCCCGCCACCGACCCCATGCGAGCCCCTGTCGTCGTCGGCGTCGACGGCTCACCGGCGAGCCTGGCCGCCGTCGACCTCGCGGTCCGGGAGTCCGTGCTGCGCCAGCGCCCGCTGCGCGTCGTCCATGCGTTCCACGGGCCGGAGGTGAGTGCCGCGGCGGCACCGCTGGCGGTGCCGGCACCCGAGCACGGCTACCGCGACCTGGCGCGACAGATCCTGGCCGAGGCGATGGAGCGAGCGGAGGCAGCTGCGCCGGACACACCGGTGGACGGCGAGGTGGTCGACGGTCGTGCGGCGGCCGTCCTGCTCGCCGACGCCAGAGAAGCGGCGCTGGTCGTCGTCGCCGACCGCGGAATCGGTGGCTTCACGGGTCTGCTGCTCGGCTCCGTGGCGGGCCACCTCGCGGCCCACGCCCCGTGTCCGGTGCTGGTGTCCCGCGGCAGTTCCGACCCAGCGCGGCCGGTGCTGGTCGGCATCGACGGTTCACCGACCGGGGATGCCGCGGCCGGCTTCGCGTTCGAGACTGCGGCCCTGCGCGGCGCGGACGTGTGGGCGCTGCACGCGGCGACGGCCGCGGACTCGGACGAGGTGGTGGGGGCCGCGCTGCGCGGGTGCCGAGCGCGCTGGCCCGCCATCGTGGTGCGGGCGGACCGGGTGGTCGACGAGCCGCGCAGGGCGCTCCTCGCGGCCAGTCTGGAGGCGCAGCTCCTCGTGGTCGGCACCCGCGGCCGCGGTGGCATCCTCGGGCTGCTGCTCGGGTCGGTGAGCCAGGCCGTGCTGCACCACGCGCAGTGCCCGGTGGCCGTCGTCCCGACCGCCCGGGGCTGACCCGCCGGCCCGCGCCCGCTCAGCCCCGCCAGTTCAGCCCCGCCGTTCAGCCCCGCCAGTTCAGCTCAGCCGCCGGTGCTCCACGTCGGCACCTCGGGCGACGAGGACGTCGGAGACCAGCTCCGGCGGGAATAGCCCGTGATCGACCACGCCCGGCACGGCGGACAGCCACGCCGCCACCTCGCCCGGGTCGTCCAGCGTCCCCGACCAGTCCGCGATCACCCCGCCATCCGGGCTCGGCGCGACGGCGCGCAGCGCCACCGGCCCGAGCAGCCGCACGGTGGCGGCCAGCCCGAAGGAGAGCAGCTCGAGTGGCACCGGTCCGCGCAGCGCCGGCGTCGGCTTCGTCGAGTCCACTACGACCACGAAGCGGTCGGCGGCTGCCGCCACGATCTTCTCCCGGGTGTGGGCCGCGCCGCCCCCCTTGATCAGCCAGCCGTCGGCGGAGACCTCGTCGGCACCGTCGATGGTGATGTCGAGGTGGCCGAGCTCGTCCAGCGTGGTGACCTCGAGCCCGAGGGCGCGGGCCGCCTGCTCCGTACGCGGGGAGGTGGACACGCAGCGCACCGCGAGCCGGCGGGCGGCCAGCGCGCGGAGCAGATGGGCGACCGTCGACCCGGTACCGAGCCCGACCCGCATGCCGTCCTCGACGAACCGGGCCGCCGCGCCCGCTGCGGCCGCCTTCTCAGCCTCGAGGTCCATGGCCGTACGTTCCTTCCCTCAGCCGAGCGCGTCGACCCCGCGGCCGATGGCCACGACCAGCGCCACGGCGAGCAGGGTCGCGTTGACGACGAGCAGCTGGCGCTCACCGCGGCGCAGGTGCACGACCGCGGCGCCGA
This sequence comes from Jiangellales bacterium, assembly GCA_038246785.1. Taxonomy (GTDB): domain Bacteria; phylum Actinomycetota; class Actinomycetes; order Jiangellales; family Jiangellaceae; genus JBBRVP01. Next base: position 38,430 of record JBBRVP010000008.1, on the reverse strand, counting down.
CCATGAGCAGGACGAAACCCAGGGCGGCCAGCGGGGTGAGCCAGCGGGCGATACCCGTCGCCCATGGCAGCACCACGCCGACCGCGCCGAGCAGCTCCAGCACGCCGATGGTCTTGAACGTCCGGTCGCTGAGGTCCTCGGCGTAGGACGTGCTGGGCGGCCGCGCCGCGGCGTAGGTCAGCCGGTCGTCCTTGAGCTTCGTCACCGCCGCGCCCACGAAGGCGAGGGCGAGCAGCACCTGCAGGATCCACAGCAGGACGTTCACGGCCGGCTTCCCTCCTTCTCCGACGACTCGGAGACGGTCATGGTGGCAGGTCCGTCGGCGACGTTGTCGGCGAAGCGGTCGAGCAGCTCGGCGAACGCCTCGACGTCGGTGCGCGACCAGCCCGCGAGCACGTCGGCGAGGTAGTCGGTGCGGGACTCGCGCGCCCGCAGCAGGATCGGCCGCGCGGCCGGGCTCACCGACGACTTCCGCACCGTGACCGGGCGGCCGCCGGGCGGCGTTCGGACCGTGGGCGGCGCAGCACCGGCAGGTGTGGGAGCGGCCGTCGGTGTAGCCGCGCTCGCCGATCAGTGCCGGAGTGCCGTTCCCGCCGGCCGCAGACTTCGCCACGATGTCCGCCATGGACGCACCCACGTACCGCACCATCATCGAGCCGTTCCGCATCCACTCGGTCGAGCCGCTGCGGATGACCACGCTCGACCACCGGCGGGAGGCGGTGCGCCGCGCCGGCTTCAACCTGTTCCAGGTGGATGCGCTGGACGTCCTCATCGACTTGCTCACCGACTCCGGCACCGGCGCGATGAGCCGCGACCAGTGGGCCGCCCTCCAGCACGGTGACGAGTCATACGCCGGCTCCCCGTCGTACTACGTCTTTCGCGACGCGGTGCGCGAGCTGTTCCCGTACGAGCACGTGATCCCCACTCACCAGGGCCGCGCGGCCGAGCGCATCCTGTTCAGCGTCGTCGGCGGCCCCGGGAAGGTCGTCCCGAACAACACGCACTTCGACACCACACGCGCCAACGTGGAGTACACCGGCGCCGAGGCCATCGACCTGCCGGCCGGGCCGAGCGACCCGGCCGACCCGGCGTCCGAGCTCGCGTTCAAGGGCGACCTGGACGTCGCCGCGCTGGAGCGCCTGCTCCGCGAGCGCGGTGCCGACGTCCCGCTCGTCATGGTCACCATCACCAACAACAGCGGTGGCGGCCAGCCCGTGTCGCTGGCGAACCTGCGCCGCGTCCGCGAGGTCTGCAACACGTACGGCAAGCCGCTGTTCCTCGACGCCTGCCGCTTCGCCGAGAACGCATGGTTCGTGCGCGAGCGCGAGCCGGGCCAGTCGGGGCGCGACGTGGCCGACATCGCACGCGAGTTCGCTGCGCTCGCCGACGGCATGACCATGAGCGCGAAGAAGGACCCGATGGGCAACATCGGCGGCTGGCTGGCGATGGACGACGACGACCTCGCCCGCCGCTGCCGCGACCTGCTCGTGCTCACCGAGGGGTTCCCGACCTACGGCGGCCTTGCCGGGCGCGACCTCGAGGCGGTCGCCCAGGGACTGCGCGAGGTCGTCGCGCACGACTACCTGCGCTACCGCATCCGCTCTACGGCCTACCTCGGTGACTCGCTCGTCGAGTCCGGCATCCCGATCCTCACCCCCGTCGGCGGGCATGCGGTCTACGTCGACGCGCGGGCGATGCTGCCCCACATCCCTCCGCTGCAGTACCCCGGGCAGGCGCTCGCGGTCGCGCTCTACGAGGCCGGCGGCGTGCGCTCGTGCGAGATCGGGACCGTCATGTTCGGTCGCCACCACGACGGGTCGGAGCACCCAGCACCGCGTGACCTGGTGCGGCTTGCCATCCCGCGGCGCACGTACACGCAGAGCCACATCGACTACGTCATCGAGGTGTGCCGGCACGTCGCCGCCCACGCGGACAGCCTCACCGGCTACCGGATCGTCGACGAACCGCCGACGCTGCGCCACTTCACCGCCACCTTCGAGCCGCTGGACTGACCGGACGCGCGGGCCGAGCCCGGCTCCGGCGGGAGCGCCGCCGCTTCCCAACCACGGCGGGGGACCCCCACCCCGATAGGTCCGGGGTGGGGGTCCCCAGCCCCGGTGCGGGAATGGGCTGCACCTCCCCACAAGCCGGCAGCGCATCCGGATGGTGGCCGGCCTACCACGTCTCCGTGATCTTGTGCAGGCCGCGCGGTGCGTCGGGATCACCGCCACGGGCCACCGCCAGGCGCAGCGCCAGCTGCTGCACCGGCAGGATCTCCAGCAGCGGCGACAACTCCTCCGGGACTCCGCCGGGCAGCGCGATCCCGGCTGCGGCGCCGGCCACCACGTCGGCCGCACCGATCACGCAGACCTCGGCCGCGGTGTCGGCCAGGCGCGCCAGCACCGGCCGCATGAGGCGCCCCCCCACCCCCTCGGAGACGACGGCCAGCACGGGCACCGCCGCGCCGACCATCGCCAGCGGCCCGTGCATCAGTTCGGCACCGGAGAAGGCCTGTGCGGAGACGTAGGAGGTCTCCATGAGCTTGAGCGCCGCCTCTCGCACGGTCGGATAGGAGTAGCCACGGCCGGTGGCCACCAGGCGGGAGGCGAAGCGGTAGCGCCGCACCAGCTCGACGACGGCGTCGCTGCCCCCCAGGACCTGCTCGCCGAGGTCCGGCAACGGATCGGCGGCCCGACTGTCCCGTCCGCCCAGCCGGCAGACCAGCAGGTACAGCGTGAGCAGCTGGGCGGTGTAGGACTTGGTCGCGGCGACGGCCCGCTCCGTCCCGGCGAGGACGTCGAGATGCAGCTCCGCCGCAGCGTCCAGGTCCGAGCCGGCGCTGTTGGTGACCGCAAGGGTGAGGGCGCCGAGGGCGCGGGCCACCTCGACCGACTGCACGAGGTCGGGGGACTCTCCGGACTGACTGACCGCGATCACGAGGACGTCGCGCAGGTCCGGCCGGGCTCCGTACGCCGTCAACGTCGACGGCGAGACCATGCCAGCGGGGAGCCCGAGCAGGACTTCGACGAGGTATTTGGCGTACAGCGCGGCGTGCTCGCTGGTGCCGCGGGCCACGAACAGCACGAAGCGTGGAGCCCGCTGGCCGACCCGACCGGCGGCGTCGGACACCTGCGGCGCCCCGTCACGCAGCAGCCGGCGCCAGACCTGCGGCTGTTCGGCGATCTCCGCGGCCATGTGGCCGCCCGCTCGTCCGGGTGGGGGTGGGCTCGTCATGGCTTGCTCAGCCTCGTGCGCTCAGCGCAGGATCCGCGCGATCTCCGGCACCCGTGAACGGTAGCCGTCGAGCAGCACGCGTGCGGTCGCCACCGAGTCCACCAGCGGGTGCAGCGCCAGCGCCGACAGCGCCGTCCGCGCCGAGCCGGTCAGCGCCGCCTCGATGGTGAGCTGCTCGACCTCCTTGACCTGGGCGACCAGTCCGAGCATGTGGCCGGTCAGCGGGGCGACGGCGAGCGGGTGCGCCCCGTCGGCGTCGACGAGGCAGGGCACCTCGACCACGGCGTCGGCCGGCAGGCCGGAAAGGCTGGTGCCGTTGCGGACGTCGAGGACGAGGGTGGCCCGCTCGTTGCGCGTGAGGGCGGCCATGACGGCCAGCGCCACGCCCTCGTATCCACCGTCGAGGAGGTCGGCGGCGTCGCGTGCCGGCTGCCCGCCGCCGCGGCTCTCGGCCATGTACGTCGCGTCGCGCTCCGCACGGACCGCGCGCCACAGCGAGAGCGCGCTCGCCGGCTCACCGGCCACCGCCGCGTAGAACGCCTGCTGCTGGGCGAGCAGGAACTCCCCGCGCGTGGCCGCTCCGCCCCGGATGGCCGACACCGCCTCGCGCGTGCGGTAGTAGTAGTAGAGGTACTCGTTGGGCAGCGCACGCAGCGCGCGTACCCAGTCCATGCCGAGCAGCCGCGCCTCCTCGATCGTGGCCAGGGCGTCGTCGTCGGCAAGCAGGTCCGGCAGGACGTCACGCCCGCCGGCGGACAGGCCACGCAGCCAGCCCAGGTGGTTGAGCCCGGCGTAGTCCGGGCAGGCGCGCGCCGGGTCGAGGCCGGCGGCGCGCGCGGCGTGGCGGATCAGCGCGGTGGGGGTGTCGCAGATGCCGATCACCCGCGCGCCGAGCACCCGCTGCATCGCCTCGGTGACCATGCCCGCCGGGTTGCTGAAGTTGATCACCCAGGCCCGTGCCGCCAGGGCCGCGACGCGCTCTGCGACGTGCACGGCGACGGGTACGGTGCGCAGGCCGTAGGCGACCCCACCCGGTCCGGTCGTCTCCTGCCCGAGCAGCCCCACATCCAGGGCAACCCGCTCGTCGGCCGTGCGCCCGGCCAGCCCGCCCACCCGGACGGCGGAGAACACCACGTCGGCGTCGCGCACCGCGTCGTCGAGAACCGTCGTGGTCCGCACCGCCGGGGCGTGGTCGTGGCCGGCCGCCTGCTGGGAGAGCACGTGTCCGACCGCCGCCAGGCGCGCCTCGTCGACATCGTGCAGCACCATCTCCTCGACGCGCAGCTCGCCGCGGTCAGCAAGCAGGGCATCGTGCACCAGGGGCACGCGGAAGCCCCCGCCGCCCAGCACCGTGAGCCTCACGCCGGATACGCCCGGGTCCCGGCTGCTCGCACCGCGGGAGGCTAACAGCCGGTCCCGGCCACGCTCGACCGCGGCCGGACACGGAACGGTCAAGATCGTCGCATCGCCCTTGTCGCGGATGGCGCGTCCGCGCAAGATGTGCCGAGTCGACTCAGGCAGGAGGGCCCCCGTGCCGTCGCCGTACGACCCGCTCGCGAGCCAGCGCACGCCGGCGTCCCCCGAGTTCGACGTCTTCCTGGCCGGCACGGTGTTCCTGGACATCATCTTCACCGGACTGCCGGCCATGCCGACGGCCGGCACCGAGGTCCTCGCCGACGGCATGGGGTCCTGCCCGGGCGGCATCGCCAACCTCGCCATCGCGACGAGCCGGCTCGGGCTGCGCACCTCCCTCGCCGCCGCGTTCGGCGATGACGACTACGCGGACTTCTGCTGGCGGACGCTGGAGGACCAGGAGGCGGTCGACCTCTCGCGCTCGCGCCGGTTCGACCACTGGCACTCGCCGGTGACGGTCTCGATGGCGGTCGAACGCGACCGGAGCATGGTGACGCACCGCCACGACGCGCCGGTGCCGGCGGCCGAGCTCGTCGGGCGGCCGCCCCGGTCACGCGCCGTGCTCATCGACCTCGGCGGCCCGTGCGACGAGAGCGACCTCGCCTGGGCGACGCACGCCCACGGCGCCGGGGCGCTCGTCTTCGCCGACGTCGGCTGGGACCCGTCGGGCACCTGGTCGTCCAACGTGCTCGAGCAGCTGAGCAGCTGCCACGCCTTCATGCCCAACGCGACCGAGGCGATGGCCTACACGCGCACCGACAGCCCGCGGGAGGCGCTGTACGCACTGGCCGACCTCGTCCCGCTGGCCGTCGTGACCAACGGCGCCGACGGGTCGCTCGGCATCGACTCCCGCTCCGGGGAGGAAGCCGTGGTGCCCGTCCCGCGCGTCCCGTCACTGGACCCCACGGGGGCCGGTGACGTCTTCGGCGCCGGGCTGGTGCTCGGGACGCTGTGCGGTTGGCCGCTGGAGCATCGGCTCGCCTTCGCCGGGCTGTGCGCTGCGCTGGCCGTCCAGCAGTTCGGCGGCTCACTGGCGGCGCCCGGATGGGGAGACATCGCCGACTGGTGGCACGGGGTCCGCGATGATGACGGGGGCGGCTCGTACCGGTGCTCGCTGGCCCGCCGCTACGCCTTCCTCGACGAGCTCGTGCCGACGAACCCGGTGGGTGCGGTACGGCGGGCGGCCGCCACCATCGCCCGCCTGGCCGACGTCAACGAACCTTGACCGCCACGTCCCCCTTCGACCAAGGAGACCCGATGCCACACCGCGCTCCGCGCAGCGCAGTCCTCGCCGGCGCCCTGAGCCTGCTCATGCTCGCCGCCTGCGCCCCCGGCTCGTCCAGCAGCGGAGGGTCGACACCCTCCCCGGCGGCGAGCGTGAACACCGACGCGGCCTCCCTCGGCGACCTCACGCTCACGGTGTGGGACCAGGAGGTGCGCGGAGGCCAGGCGGCGCAGATGAAGCAGCTCAACGATGCGTTCCAGAAGAAGTACCCCAACATCACGATCAAGCGCGTCTCCCGGTCGTTCGACGATCTCAAGACCACACAGCGGCTCGCGCTGAGCGGCAACAACCCCCCCGACGTGGTGCAGGCCAACAACGGTCGCTCAGACATGGGTGAGTTCGTCAAGGCCGGCGAGCTGCGCCCGCTCGACGCCTACGCGGACGCCTACAAGTGGGGTGAACGGTTCCCGCAGTCGGTGCTGCAGTACTCCCAGTACAGCGCGGACGGCAAGACGTTCGGCAAGGGCAACCTGTACGGCGTCCCGCAGGTGGGCGAGGTCGTCGGCGTCTTCTACAACAAGGCCAAGCTCAGCCAGCTCGGCCTGCAACAGCCACAGACCTGGGCCGACTTCGAGGCGGCCCTCGCCAAGGCCAAGGCCGCCGGTGAGGTGCCGTTGATGCTCGGCAACCTCGACAAGTGGCCGGCGATCCACGTCTTCGGCAGCGTGCAGGCCCGCACGACCCCACAGGATCAGATCACCGAGTTGGCCTTCGGCCGTCCGGGCGCCACGTGGACGACCCCGGAGAACACCAAGGCCGCGCAGACCCTCGTCGACTGGGTCGACAAGGGCTACTTCAACAAGGGGTTGAACGGGCTGGGCTACGACCCGGCCTGGCAAGCCTTCAGCAAGGGCCAGGGCGTTTTCCTCATCGGTGGCACGTGGCTGCAGGCCGACCTGCAGAAGGCGATGGGCAGCAACGTCGGCTTCATGCTGCCCCCGGGTGAGACCGCCGGCAAGCCGGTCGCGACCGGCGGGACCGGCTTGCCATTCGCCGTCACCAGCAAGAGCGCCCACCCCGACGCTGCCGCTGCCTACCTGGACTTCATCACCGACCAGCAGGCCATGTCCGTGCTGGCGAAGACGGGCAATCTGCCGATCGTCGACACGGCGCAGCAGCAGGCGCCAGCGGGGCTGGGGAAGGACGTCTTCGGCGCGTTCGGGACGGTGGTCGACAAGGACGCGCTGGTGCCCTACCTCGACTACGCGACGCCGACGATGTACGACACCATCACGGCCGCGCTGCAGGACCTGCTGGCCAAGAAGCAGTCGCCGCAGCAGTTCCTGGAGACCTTGCAGAAGGACTACAGCAGCTTCGCCAAGTCCGGCGACTGACCGTCCGCCATGGTCCAGGTCGCCCCGCGGCAGCAGGTCGAGGACACCCGCGCCGCGCCCCGCCGCGGGCGTGGCACCGGGCGTGCGCCGGGCGAGCCGCGCTCGGTCGCCTACCTCTACCTGCTGCCGGGCTTCCTCGTCTACGCCGCGTTCCTGCTCTACCCGCTCCTGCGCGCGGTCCAGCTGTCGTTCTACGACTGGGACGGCCTCTCGCTCGGGACCTGGGTCGGCGTGGACAACTACGTGGCAGTCGTGCAGGACGAGGGGCTGCGGGCGTCTTTCGTGCACGCGCTCGTGCTGATGGTGTTCTACGCCGTGATCCCGCTGGCGGCCGGGCTGCTCATCGCCGCCGTGCTCAACCGGGCGAAGGTGCGCGGCCTGTCGTTCTTCCGCACCGTGGTGTTCCTCCCCCAGGTCGTGGCCATGGTCGTCGTGGCGGTGGCCTGGCGGCGAATCTACGCACCCGACGGCGGCCTCAACTCCCTGCTCAGTGCCGTCGGGCTCGACTCGTGGACGCGGGGCTGGCTAGGCGACTACACGTTCGCCCTGCCGGCGGTCGGGGTGGTTGGGACTTGGTTCGAGACGGGGCTGGTCACCGTGCTGCTGCTCGCCGGCATGGGGAGGATCTCCGGCGAGCTGTACGAGGCGGCCCGGCTCGACGGTGCCGGTGCGGTGCGGGAGTTCTTCGCGGTCACCCTGCCGTCGATCCGCGGCGAGGTCGCCGTCGCGCTCACCCTCACGATCATCGCCGCGCTGCGGACGTTCGACCTCGTCTACGTCACCACCGGCGGCGGCCCGGGCAACTCGACGTCCGTCCCCTCCTACGAGGTCTACCACCGCGCGTTCGAGCTCGGTCAGGTCGGCTCGGCGGCGGCGGTCGGCGTCAGTCTGACCATCGTGATCTTCTGCATCACGTTCGTGGTCAACCGGATCGCGGACCGGTCGACGTCGTGATCTCGCGCGCTGAGCGCACGGCCAACTACGTCGTCCTGGTCGCGTTCGCGCTCTTCGCGCTGTACCCGATCGCGGCGATCCTCTCGGCGGCGCTCGGCCCCGACGACAGCGGTGACACCAGCGCGCTCACGGTCGCCGGCCTGCACGTCGGCAACTTCGCCCAGGCCTGGGACGTGGGGCACTTCGGCACATACCTGCGCACCAGCCTGCTGGTGTCGACCTTCGTGGTCGCGGTCAGCATCGTGCTCTCGGTGCTCACCGGCTTCGCCTTCGGCACCATGCACTTTCGGGGCGATACCGCGCTGTTCTACCTGTTCCTGCTCGGCATCATGATGCCCAGCGAGGCGATCGTGGTCCCGCTCTACTTCGACCTGCGTTCGCTCGGACTCACCGACACGTTCTGGGCGGTCGCACTTCCCCAGGTCGCCCAGTCGGTGGCATTCGGCACGTTCTGGATGCGGGCATGGTTCCGTACCAGCAGTCGCAGCGTCATCGAGGCCGCGCGCATCGACGGCGCCAGCAACCGGCGCATCCTCTGGCAGGTGCTCGTGCCGCTGGCCCGGCCGGCACTGGTCACGCTGACCGTGCTGGTGTTCATGTGGACCTGGAACGAGTTCCTCATCCCGCTCGTCATGGTCGTCGACGAGTCGCTGCGCACCGCGCCGCTCGGGCTGGCGTTCTTCCAGGGCCAGTACACATCGGGGTTCACGCTGCTGGCCGCGGGCGCGGTCATCGTCGCGGCACCGGTGGTGATCGTCTACCTGTTCCTTCAGCGACACTTCATCCGCGGCATGCTCGAGGGCTCGGTACGCGAGTGAGCCGCTCCCGCAGCCGTCCCGCCCCCACCCTCCTCACCCCCCGGGAGCTCGCATGACACCACCTGCTGCCCTTCGCCGCCGCGCGGTGGCGCTCGGCGCCGGACTGGCCCTGCTGGTCGCGACGCCGATCGTCCCCTCGGCCGCGGCCGCTCCGACACTCCCCCGACCGCCGGACGCGACCACGAGCCGCGGCGCACCCGTCGACCTCGACGCGCTGTTCATCGGCGCCCACCCCGACGACGAGGCCTTCACGCTGGCCACGTTCGGACAGCTGCGCGCCGACCAGCGCGTGCGCACTGGCGTCATCACCGTGACCCGCGGCGAGGGCGGCGGCAACGCGGTCGGCCCCGAGGAGGGGCCGGCCCTCGGCCTGATCCGCGAGGCCGAGGAGCGGGCCGCCGTCGGCACCGTCGGGCTGAAGGACGTCTTCAACCTCGACAAGGTCGACTTTTACTACACGGTGAGCGAGCCGCTCACCCGCCAGATCTGGGGTCACGACGAGACCCTGGCCAAGGTCGTCCGCATCGTCCGGCAGACGCGCCCGGAGCTGCTGTTCACCATGAACCCGGCTCCGTCGCCGGGCAACCACGGCAACCACCAGGAGGCCGCCCGGTTGGCGATCGAGGCGTTCTACGCCGCAGCCGACCCGACCGCCTTTCCCGAGCAGCTGGCCCGCGAGCATCTCCACACCTGGGCTCCGTCGCGGATCCTCCTCGGCGGCGGGGCGAGCTCGGCCCCCGGCCCCCAGTGCAGCAGCGTGTTCACGCCAACCGTCCCCACCTCCGACGTCTACGGCGTGTGGACCGGCCGGCAGGCGCCGAGCGGTCAGACCTGGGCCCAACTCGCCCGGATCGCCCAGCGCAAGTACGCCTCCCAGGGCTGGGCAGGCTTCCCGGACGTGCCGAGCGACCCCAACCAGCTCGGCTGCAACTTCTTCACCCAGGTCGACTCCCGGGTGCCGTTCCCGGCACCGGGCACCCCGGCCGCCGCCGCGCAGACCGGCCTGCTCGACGGGGCCCTGACCCGCTCGCCGGGCACCGTCCCGCTCGGCACCGGGTTCCGGCTCGGCCGGCCGACCTTCGACGTCCGCGCCGGCAGCGCGTTCGCGCTGACCGCCACGGTCACCGCGCCCCGGCGGACCGGTCTGGGAGCCAGCCGCGTCCAGCTGTCCGCACCGGCCGGCTGGCGGGTGTTCGGCAACGGCCGGCTCGGTCACGTCAGGGCCGGGCGCTCGGCCACGACCACCTTCCTCGTCCGGCCGGCTGCCGGCGCCGTCGCCGGCAGCCGCGCGCGCATCGACGCACAGCTCACCACCGCGAAGGGCACCGGTCACAGCGACACCCAGGTCCAGGTGACGCCCGCGGTCGAGGGACGCCAGCAGCTGCTGCCGCAGGTGGCTCAGTTCGAGCACTGGGCGGACTCCGTCGGCGTACCGCAGCTCACCGGCTCCGTCCTGCCGGTGCTCACGCTGCCCTCGGGTGGCTCGCGCACGGTGGGGGTCACCGTGACCAACCACAGCTCGACGACCCAGTCCGGGACGGTCACGGTGGACCTCCCGGCCGGGTTCAGCGCCGACGAGGCGACCAAGCCGTACGCCGGCCTCGCGCCGGGCGACACGGCGACCGTGTCGTTCACCGTCACCAACACCGACACCACCCTGCCGACGTCCAACGGCGGCGACCCGAGCAACTCAGGCAACTACTCCTACACGATCACCACCACCAGCAACGGCGGCGTCGACAGCACGACCACCCCGGCGCTGGAGCTCGTCCCGGCCGCCACGGTGCCGCAGGCCGCGACAGCGCCGACCGTGGACGGGATCGAGAGCCCGGGCGAGTACGCCGGTCCAGCGCTCGACATCTCCCGGCGCTGGGAGGGCGCAGCCTGCGACTCCGCCGCGGACTGCTCGGCGACCGCGAAGGTGACCTGGCGCGACGACACGCTCTACGTGCTCGTCACCGTGACCGACGACGTGCTCGGCACGAAGCTCGACAAGTCGGACTGCAAGCGGCACTGGCGCACCGACTCCGTCGAGGTCGCGATCGACCCGCGCGGGACGTCGGAGAACACGAGCACGACGTTCAAGACCGGCGTGCTGCCCGTGACCGCCGAAGGGCCGCCGTGCTACGAGCGCGACGCCGACAACCACCAAGGCCCGGGTGCCGAGACAGCGCCGGGCATGCGGATCGCCTCGACGGTCAGCTCGCCCTACACCGGATACACGGTGGAGATGTCGATCCCGATGGACGAGCTGCCGGGCGCGGTCGACCCGGAGCACATGGGCCTCAACATCCTGGTCTACGACTCCGATACCCAGGACAAGACCGGGCAGACCCGCCTCGGCTGGTCCACCTGGGGAGGCGTGCAGGGCGACCCGTACCGGTGGGGCATCGTCCGGCTTCCCGGGTACGAGCCTCCGGCCGGCCGACCGACGACCGCCCCGGAGCCGATCGTGCCGCGCGACGCGCTGTCCAGCCTGGACTCTCCGCAGTCGTTGGCCCAGGCGGTGCGGATCGACGTGCCGCTCGCCGGGGACCCCGGCTCCAAGGTGCGCCGCAGCGGCTGGGTGACCAGAGCGTCGGCCGTCGGCACCCGGGCTCGGGTGACGGTGCGCCATAACGCCTCCGGCGTGGCGCACCTGATCGTGCGCGACGCCCTCGGCACGGCCGGCACCCGAGTGGTCCGGCTCCCAGGGACCGGGCGCACGACGCTCACCGTGCGGCTTGATCGGGCGCTGTCCGACGGCGCCCGCGCATGGGCGGGCTGGCGCGACAACCGCGGCGGCAACCTGGCGTCCTACGCGGTCGTGCGCTGAGCGGGCAGCAGCCGCAGTGCCCCGGTCGGGCGGTCTACCGCCTGACCGGGGCCGACGCTCAGTACACCGTCACGTGCACGTGGTCGTAGTGGTTGGCCGTCGGCGAGCCACGGTCCTCCATCGGGCGCCAGCCCTCGCTGCCGCGCTGCACCGTCCAGATGCGCTGCGACCAGATCACTTCGCTGACGCCGAGCTGTGCCGCGTGCGAGCGCACCCAGGCGGCGATGGAGTCGCCGGTGCTGCCACTGACCATGATGTCGACGGCGTGGCCGGATGCGTGCTCGCCGCCGCCACCGACACCTCCGTACGCCCGCACCGACGGGAAAGCCGCGCACACCGCGCGGTGGACCGCCACCGCGTGCGCAGTCAGTCCGGCCTCTACCGACGAGCCCGACGGGCAGGGCGCCGCGGACACGCCCCCGCTGCGGCTCGGAGCGGCCGAGCTAGCCGCCGACGACGGGGACGCCGCCGCCGGCTCCGGGCGGGTGCTGGCCAGGTAGTCGGCGGTGACCCACGCCACGCGCCCGTCGACGAGGACCTGGGTGTAGGCACCGGAGTCCCTGCCGGTGATGGCGACCCGGTCGCCGGCGCCGAGCAGGCCGCGCGAGCCGGATGGCTGCGTGGGCGTGGTCCGCAAGCGGAGCAGGGCGGTGGCGTACCGGTGGTCGACGGCGACCGGCTTCGGCTCGGCGGAGGCGGTGGCGGTGGGCTTGGGCTCGGCGATCGGGCTGGGCCGTGGCGTTGCGGTGACCGTCGGCTTCGGCCGCGGCGTCGGGGCCGGCGCGCGGCCGGCGATCGACGCGGGCGGCGCCGGACGCCGCAGGCTGCGGCTCCCTGCGACGTCACGTCGCTGGAGCGCGGTCTGGTCCCCCATGGCGACCGACGTCGTCGCGCCGGTCGGCCCGCTCTCGTGCTCCGATCGGGTCGCCACGAGCGCGGTGGTGCCAACGGCGAGGACGAGCAGGGGTACGCCGACGGTGCGGGCCCGCTTGCTCCGCTGTACCGCGGCTGCCCGCTTGTGTCGTGCCGTCGCCACTCGTCCGCCCTTCGCATCGCCCTCGTCACCAGTTCCTCAGCAGTTGCCCAGGCAAGCACACCAGCCGCCGCCGTGTCACATCCGCCGCGTCCGGCCTCCGGTGGGTCTCACGCCGGCCTTGCCTGCTGAACGTTCATTCAGTAACTTGGTCGTATGTTCAGCGAGGACGACCTCACTGCCCGGGCGGTGATCCGGGACCGGGCCCTCGGCCTGTTCGCCGAGCGAGGGCCGGACGCGGTCACCATCCGCGAGATCGCGGCTGCCGCGGACGTGTCGCCGGGCTTGGTGCTCCACCACTACGGCTCCAAGCAAGGCCTCCGCGATGCGGTCGACGCGCACGTGGCAGGCCTGTTCGACCAGATGTCCGCCACCGTCACCGACGACCCGGCCCAGCTCGGGGACGGAGGACCCCAGACCGTCGGGAGCTTCGCCGAGCTGATGCTCGCGTTCATTCCGGCCGACTCGCCGGTTCCGGCGTACCTGCGCCGCCTGCTGCTGTCCGGTGAGGACGCCGGTCGCGAGCTGTTCCGACGCTGGTTCGCGCTGAGCGAGGTCATGACCGACCGGCTGGTCGCGGCCGGGATCCTGCGAGCCAGCGCCGACCCGGCGGTCCGCGCCGCGTTCCTCATGGTCAATGACCTCGCCCTGCTCCTGCTGCGCGACCACCTCGCCGACGTGCTCGGGTTCGATCCGCTCAGCGCGCGCGGCATTCGGCGCTGGGCCGCCGACGTCGTCCCGGCGTACGCCGAGGGCGTCTTCCGAGGAGAGGCTCGATGACCACCAGCACCACAACCGCTGCCACCGACCGCCGCGGCATCTCGCTGCGTGATGTGACGAAGGTCTACGGCACCGGCGACGCCGCCGTGCACGCGCTGCGCGGGGTCGACCTCGAGATCGGGTCCGGGGAGCTCGTCGTCGTCCTGGGACCCAGCGGCTCCGGCAAGACGACGCTGGTCAACATCATCGGCGGGATCGAGACGGTGACTGGCGGTCAGGTCGACGTTGCCGGCGAGGAGATCTCCGGACGCAGCCCCGCCGACCTGTCCGGCTTCCGCCGTGACCACGTCGGCTTCGTGTTCCAGTTCTTCAACCTGATCCCCACGCTGACCGCGCGTGAGAACGTCGAGGTCATCGTCGAGCTGACCGGCAAGGGCGACAAGGCGCGGGTGCCCGGGCTGCTCGAGGCGGTCGGGCTCGCCGACCGGATGGACAGCTTCCCCGCACAGCTGTCCGGCGGCCAGCAGCAGCGGGTCGCGCTGGCCCGGGCTCTCGCGACCGACCCCGACATCCTGCTCGCCGACGAACCGACGGGGGCGCTGGACCTGGCCACGGGCCGTCAGATCCTCGGGCTGCTGCAACGGCTGCACCGCGAGGGCCGCACCGTCATCATCGTGACCCACAACGCGTCGGTGGCCCGCATCGCCGACCGGGTCACCACCGTCGTCGACGGCCGGATCACCGAGGAGCGGCGCAACGAGGCTCCCGCCGACGTCGCCGACGTGACCTGGTGACCGGCATGGACGCCACCACGCACAAGGCGGTCCGCGACCTGCGTCGGCAAGCCCCGCAGGTCCTGGCGGTCGCCGTCACCATCATGCTCGGGGTCGCGCTGTACATCGCCACCGCCGGCGCGTTCCGCAACCTCGGCGGTTCCTACGCCTACACCTACGACCGGCTGCACTTCGCCGACCTCGTCGCCACCGGCGGGGACACCGGCGCGGTGGCTGCCGCGGCGCGCTCGGCGGGCGCGGCAGCCGTCACCGCCCGCACGCAGATCGACCCGCCGCTGCTCGTCGCGGGCACCAAGCTCATCGGCCGCGTGGTCGGCCTGCCGGCGGGCTCCCGGCCCGCTGTCGACGACGTGGACGTGCGCAGCGGGGACTACCTGAGCCCGTCGGCGGCCGACGCCGTCCTGCTCGAACGGCACGCGGCCGAGACCTTCGGCCTCGGCGTCGGCGACCACCTGCAGGTGTTCGCCGCGGGCGCCTGGCACACCGTGACGGTGCGCGGCGTCGTCGAGTCGGCTGAATACCTGTGGCCCGCCCGGAGCCGGCAGGAGGTGATCAGCGATCCGTACGCGTTCGCCGTGCTGTTCGCGCCGCAGACCACGGTGGCCCGGTGGGCCGGCTCGGGACCCAACCAGACACTGGCCGAGCTGCCGGCGGCCGCGTCGGCACAGCGTTCGGACGCGGTGGCGCAGGCGATGCGGGACGCCGGGGCGGTGGACGTCACCCCGCGCGCCGACCAGCCGTCCAACGCGGCGCTGCGCGAGGACCTCAACGGCTTCAACGAGCTGTCGGTCGCGTTCCCGCTGCTGTTCCTCAGCGCGGCGGCGGTCGCCGCGTACGTGCTGCTGGCCAGGCGGGTCCTCGCCGAACGGCCGATCATCGGCGCGCTGATGGCCTCCGGTGCACGCCGCGGCCGGCTGGTCCGCCACTACCTGCTGCAAGGGTTGCTGATCGGCCTGATCGGCGCCGCCGCCGGCGTCGTGCTCGGGGTGCTCGCCACCAGCGTGGTCACCCGCGGCTACACCGCCGCGCTCGGCATCCCGGACACGATCGTGGCCCGCCACCTCGACCTGACGTTGACCGGCCTGGCGTTCGGCGCCGTGGTCGGCCTGCTCGGGGCGGCGGCCCCGGCGCTCACTGCGGCCCGCACGGTGCCGGCCGAAGCGATGCGCAACGCGACCCAGTCCCGGCCGCCCGGCGCGTGGAGCCGCTTGGTGGCTCGGCTGCACCGGCTGCCGGTTTCCGGGCGGATGGCGCTGCGCGACGTGTTCCGCAGCCGGCGGCGCACCGCGGCGACGATGCTGGGCACGGTCCTGGCGTTGATCCTCGTCCTGGCCTCCGCCGGCATGCTGACCAGCATGACCAATGCCCTGCACCTGCAATTCTCGCGGATCCAGCGGGCAGACGCCACGGTCACCGCCGATGCCCAGGTCAGCGGTACGGACCGGCGCCTGCGCACCCTCAGCGGCGTGGCGGCGATCGAGCCTGCGCGCGCCGGGCAGGTGAGCGCGGTCAAGGGCAACGACAGCTACCCCACGACGCTGAACAGCTTCGTCCCGGACACCACGATGCACGGGTTCCGATCGGTGAACGGTGGCTGGATCTCGCTGCCCTCCGACGGCGTCCTCGCCGGTGCAAGCCTGGCGGACATGCTGCACGTCTCGGTGGGCGACACCATCACGCTCGCCACGGCCCACGGTGACACGCCGGTCCGCCTCGCCGGGCTGCTCGACGAACCGATGGGCACGGCGATCTACGCGGACAACGACCTCGCGGCGCGGGTGCTGCCCGACCCCACCACCGCGACGTACCTGGTGCGATTCGCCGACGGCGCGGACCGCGACGCCATGCGACGCCAGATCACGCAACTGCCCGGCGTGCTCGCCTACGTCGACTCGCATGCCCTCACCCGCTCCCTCGACCAGTACCTCGGCCTGTTCTGGGCGTTCATCGTCGTCATGATCGCGCTGGGGGCGATCCTCGCGCTCGCGGTGATCTACGTGACGATGGCCGTCAACGTCGTCGAACGGACCAACGAGCTGGCGACGCTGCGCACGGCAGGCGTCCCGCTGCGCCGCGTCGCTGGCACGCTCGCCACCGAGAACCTGGTCGCCACCGCGCTGGGCGTGCCGTTGGGTCTCGTCCTCGGCGTGATCGCCGCGCGCGGCTTTCTCGCCTCGTTCTCCAGCGACCTGTTCCGCTTCGAGCTGCACCTGGACTGGTGGGTGCTGCCGGCGGCCGCGGTCGGCGTGCTGCTCGCGGCAGCCCTGTCGCAGTGGCCGGCGGCGCGCGCGGTGCGCCGGATGGACATCGCTCGGGTGGTGCGCGAGCGCGCGGCGTGACGCCCCGGGCGGGGTGACCTTCGCCGTCGTCTCACGCGGGATCCACCTCGGCGAAGCGCCTCCCGGCAGGCAGCACTCCACGCGAAGCCAACCCCTGCAGGAGCAGGTGGAAGTACAGCATCCCGGCGAACGGGTCCCACGCCGCGGTGATGTCACGGATGGCGGCGTAGTCGGGGGCGACCGGAAGGTCGAGGAAGCTCCGCAGCTTGTTGCGGGCACCGACGTCGTCGCCGGGGTAGACCTCGAGCCGGCCGAGCCCGCGCAGGAGGACATACTCGGCGGACCATCGGCCGATCCCGGACAGGCTCTGCAAGGCCGCGGCCGACTGGGTGCGCGACAGGACTTCCAGCCGGCGGACGTCGAGCTCGCCGTCGGCGATCGCCGCTGCGAGCCGGATCAGAGTCCGCGCCTTCTGGGTGCTGAACCCGAGCTGTCGAAGCGCCGCAGGAGCAAGATCCGCAACTGCGGCCGGCTCGGGGAATGCTGCCAGGGGTCGGGCGGGACCCGGGGCGACCAGCCCGTACGTCTTCGTGAGCCGGTTGAGCAGTTCGATGCCGACCTCGAGGCTGAGCTGCTGGCAGGCCACCGCGTTGGCGAGGGACTCGAACAGCGACGGGAAGCGCGGTGGCTTGACGCCCCGGTAGCGGGCGACCAGTTCGGCCAGCCGACGATCGCGACTGGCCAGCTCGTAGAAGCCGGTCAAGTCGATCTCGAGTCCGAGCGTGCTCTCGACGACTCGACGGGCGGCAGCGACCCGGCCTTCCGTGAGGTCGAGCCGCCAACCGGTGACGTTCATGGTCAGGACGGCCGGCGCTACCCCCTCGGATTGGGAGACCTCGATGCTCAGCGGTCGCCCGTCGACCACCAACGCACGGCGATAGCGGCCTGCCTCCCACGCGTCGAACAGGTTGCGTGGGCGGCGCCGCAGGGCCCACACGGTCAGGTCCAACCGGAACGGTGCGACCGGATGCAGGCTGAACGCGACGCTGGCGGGGTGCTCACTGCCATGGCCACCGACCCGGGGAGGGGGACGATCACCGTGCACGGCTGGTCTCCACGGCAGGGCCACGGTGGTGTCGGATCCAGCCCTCGAACACGGCTGAAGCCAACCACGTGCCGGTCGCGGACAAGCTGTTGCAGGCGGGCTGAGGTCGGCCAGTCAGATCGCGAGCCCGTCGCAGACAGGGCGGCCGGGCATCAGGCAAGGTGGCGACCAGCGCCGGTGCTGGGCGGACACGCGGTGAGCGCGAGGAACTCGGCACGCGAGGCCGCGTCCTCGCGCAGTTGGCCGTGCAACGCCGAGGTCAGGGTGCTCGCCCCGGCTGCGCGTACTCCCCGTACGGTCATGCACAAGTGCTCGGCCTCGATGATCACGCCGACTCCGCGGGGAGCCAGGTTGGCCTGCAGCCAGTCCGCGACCTGCCGGGTCAGCCGTTCCTGCACCTGCGGGCGTCGTGCGAACAACTCCACCACGCGTGCCAGCTTGGACAGGCCAAGGATGCGTTCACCAGGCAGGTAGCCGACATGGGCAACGCCGACGAAGGGCAGCAGGTGGTGTTCGCACACCGATTGCACCGGCAGGGACCGAGCGACCACCATCTCGTCGTACCCCTCGTCGTTGGGAAACGTGGTCAGCTCGAAGGGTCGCGGCGCGAACATCTCCGCGTACGCCCGCGCCATTCGCCGCGGGGTCCCGCGCATGCTCTCGCCGTCCAGCACGAGACCGAGGGCTCGCAGGAACGCAGCTGCCGCCGCCTCGGCCGCGACCAGGTCGACCACGACGGGGTCGTGCACCACGTGCAGGGGCGTTGGTGGCGGCGTGGGTTCATCGGGCGGTGCCGGCACGGCTACGGGGACCGCCATGGAGGTCATGCCGTGGCTCCGTGTTCGACCAGGGCGGCGTGTGCCGGGCGGAACATGGCCGCCAGGCGAGCCAACGCCACAGCGGCGACGAGCAGACCGAAGTCGCGCAACGCGACGTCGTAGAAGCCGGGTACGAGCAGCAGGTTCAGGATGATCCCGGCCAGCCATGCGGCGACGACGTACCCGCCGATGTCCGGGCGAAGGGCCACCAGGACGCCGGCCGCGATCTCCACGACGCCGACCACCAGCATCGCCTGGTGCGCACTGCCGGGCAGGATGTCGTTGAAGGTCGGCGCAAGGTAGTGCTGCCAGTCGGTGAGGACGTCGAAGAACTTGTCGATCCCGAAGGCGATCGGCGCCAGCGTGAACACGGTCCGCAGCAGCGCGAACGCCTGGAAGGCTGGGTCGTGCAGCCTGCTCGTGCCCGTCGTCGGCTCGTGGCGGGAGTCTTCGGTCATGTCGTTGCCTCCGAATCTAAGGGACAGTACGCTCGACGCTAGAGTGGTTTCCTCGGTTTCGTCAAGTGTTCTGTCTCTTAGAAGGGAGGGCTGGTGCTCGCCGACGACTTCGCCGAGCAGGTGGCCGGTGTCGCCGCCCTGGCCGATCCGACCCGGCGGGAGCTTTTCCGCTACGTCGTCGCACAGGAGGAGCCGGTCAGCCGCGACCAGGCATCCGTCGGAACCCACACCGCGCGGCACACCGCGAAGTTCCACCTCGACCGGCTCGTCGACGCGGGGCTGCTCGACACGGAGTTCAAGCGGCTCTCGGGACGACGGGGACCTGGCGCGGGTCGCCCCGCGAAGCTGTACCGTCGCTCGACACGTGAGCTGTCGGTGACGGTTCCCGAACGCCGCTACGACCTCGCCGGTCAGTTGCTGGCCACGGCCATCGACGCCTCGGCGGCCGACGGCACGGACGCGATCGATGCGCTCCACCGGGCGGCGGCCGAGGCGGGAGGCAGCCTCGGCGACCAGACGCGGCACGCAGCCGGCCCGCGCCCGAGCCGGGCCAGGGTCATCGACGCCGCCTGCGCCACCCTGACGGCACACGGCTACTCACCACGCCACAGCAGCGACACGGTCACGCTGGCCAACTGCCCGTTCCAGGCCTTGGCACGCGACCATACGGATCTCGTCTGCGGCATGAACCTCGCCCTCATCGAGGAGATGGTCGAGCGCGGCACCGCCGGGAGGATGACCGCGCGACTCGACCCGGCCGCCGGCCGTTGCTGCGTCACCCTGACGTACGGCTGATGAGCCAGGGCCGCCGAGGTCCTTGCTCCACACCACACCGACGAGCCGTGGCAGCGTGATCACTGCTGAGTGGATGATCCACCAGGCCGAGACGCCGGCGCGTGGACACCGGCCGGGTCGCTTCACGCGAGGACGCGCAGTGGTACCTCGATCAGGCCGACCAGATCGTGCAGGAACGCTGCGGCAGCGCCGCCGTCGAGCACCCGATGATCAATGGCCAGGGTGAGCTTCATGGTGATGCCCGCCGCCAGTTGACCGTTGCGCACGACCGCCTCCGCCCGCGCGGCACCGACGGCGAGGATACCCGCTTCCGGCGGGTTGATGACCGCGGTGAAGTGGTCGATGCCGTACATGCCGAGGTTGCTGATCGTGAACGTACCTCCAGAGAACTGGTCGGGCGTCAGGTTTCCGGAGCGGGCGCGCTCGGTCAGTTCGTGCGCAGCTGTGGCGATCTCAGTGATGCTCTTGCGGTCGGCGTCGCGGATCACCGGGACGATCAGTCCGTCGTGGAGCGCGACCGCGTAGCCTACGTTGATCCGTGCGTGCCGGACCAGGTGGTCGCCGCCCCAGGAGGAGTTGACCTCGGGATGGGCACGCAGGACGACGGCGCAGGCCCGGATCAACAGGTCGGTGACACTGACCTTCGAGCCCAGGTCGGGGAGTTGGTCGTTGAGTTGCGTGCGAAGCGCCAGCAGTGCCTCGGCGTCAACAACCGAGGTGAGGTAGAAGTGCGGGGCTGCGGCGCTCTCGGTGAGCCGCTGCGCTGTGATCCGGCGAATCGATGACAGCGGGACCTGGAGATCGTCCTGCGTATGGGCACTGACCGGAACCGGCCGAACGGCCGGAGCGGCCGGGATAGCTGCCACCGAGGGTGACGCAGGCCGGCTGGCACCGGGCCGTGCCGCGATGGCGGCTTCGACGTCGGCGCGCACGATCCGCCCGCCCGGCCCGGTGCCGACGATGCTGGCCATGTCCAGGCCATGCTTGCGAGCCATCGAACGAGCTAGCGGCGAGGTACCAACCGGCGGCGATGAGGGACGGTTGGTCGCTCCATCGCCGGTGCTCGGAGTCGTGGCAGGCGGTTCACTGTCCACGGACCCGTCGCCGATGACGGCGATGGGTTGGCCGATCGGGACGGTCGTGCCCGGGTTGGCGATGATGCGGGTGAGCACGCCGGTGTCGTAGGCCTCTAGTTCCATGGTGGCCTTGTCGGTCTCGATCTCGGCCAGCACGTCACCGCGCTGGACCTGATCGCCTTCGTGCTTGAGCCACTGGACGAGGATGCCTTCGCTCATCGTGTCGGACAGGCGGGGCATGAGCACGTCGGGCATGGCGAACTCCTACCGGACGAACCGGGTGGCGTCGAGGATCTCGCCGATGACCTTGACAAGGTCCTCGGCTGCGGGCAGCGCGGCCAGCTCCAGCGGCTTGGCGTACGGGAGGGGGATCTCCGCGGCGGCCACCCGGCGGACCGGAGCGTCGAGATAGTCGAAGGCGCCCTCCTGGATGGTGGCCGCGATCTCGGCGCCCACGCCGTAGGTGAGCCAGTCGTCCTCGAGCACGACCGCTCGGTTGGTCTTGCGCACCGACGCGCAGACCGTCTCGCGGTCCAACGGGCGCAGGCTGCGCAGATCGACCACCTCCACGGATACCCCGTCCCGCTTGAGCTGGTTCGCGACCTCCAAGGCGACCGCGGTAGATCTGGAGTAGCTGACGACGGTGATGTCCCTGCCCCGCTTGACGACGGCTGCGGTCCCGATCTCGCCGACCTGCTCGCCGTCGGGGACCTCGCCCTTGGTGTTGTACAGGGCCAGATTCTCCAGGAACAGCACCGGGTCGTCGTCGCGGATGGCAGCGCTGAGTAGCGCCTTCGCGTCCGCGGGCGTTGCGGGCGCCACCACCTTCATGCCGGGCACGTGTGCGTACCACACCTCCAGGTTCTGGGAGTGGGTCGCGGCCAGCTGCTGGCCCCCACCACCGGGGGTGCGGATCACCATCGGTACAGAGACCTGTCCCGCGAACATCGCGTGCATCTTCGCGGCGTGGTTCACGATCTGGTCGATCGCCAGCAGACTGAAGTTGATCGTCATGATCTCCACGACCGGCCGCATGCCGACCATCGCCGCGCCGATCGCCGCACCGACGAACCCCTCCTCGCAGATCGGGGTGTCCCGCACGCGGGCAGGGCCGAACTCCGACAGGAGACCAGCGGTGATCTTGTAGGAACCCTCGAAGACGCCGATCTCCTCACCGAGCAGGATCACCGACTCATCGCGCAGCAACTCCTGACGCAGCGTGTCGTGCAGCGCCTGCCGGTAGGTCATCACCGTCATGGCTGCGCTCCCGGGACCGGGATGACGGGGTCACCGGGGAGGTGGTGTGGGGTGTTCGGTACCGCGGTGGCGTAGGCGTGCTCGAACAACGCGCCCGGTTGCGGGTCCGGGCTGTCCTCGGCGAAGGCCACCGCCGCATCGACCTCAGCCTCGACGTCGTCGTCGATGCGACGTGCGGTCTGCCCGTCGAGAATCCCGGCTGTGATCAGCCGGGACCGTAAGGTCGGGACTGGGTCGAGGCTACGCAGCCGGTCGGCCTCCTCCTTGGAGCGGTACTTGGCCGGGTCGACAACGGAGTGACCCCGCAGCCGGTGGCTGACGGTCTCCAGCAGCCCGGGCCGGCGCTGTGTGCGGGCCCGGGTCAGCGCGGCGCGGGCGGCATCGCGTACGGCGACCACATCGCCGCCGTCCACCCGCTCTCCGGGGATGCGGTAGGAGCAGCCGCGCTTGTACAGGTCCGGTTCGGCAGCTGCCCGTGCTACCGGCGTCCCCATGCCCAGCTCGTTGTTGACGATCACGTAGACGATCGGCAGGCGCCACAGTGCGGCCAGGTTCAGCGATTCGTGGAACGCACCGATGTTCGTGGCCCCGTCACCGAGCAGGCACATGACCGCCTCAGCATCGTCCCCCGGCTCGCCACGGTAGGTCAGCGCCAGGGCGACGCCGGTGGCCGGCGGGATCTGCCCGCCGACGATGCCGTAGCCGCCGAGCAGGCCTCGCTTGGCGTCGAACAGGTGCATGGATCCGCCGCGCCCCCCGGAGACCCCGGTCGCCTTTCCGAACAGCTCGGCCATCACCGGTCCGGGTTCCAGACCGCGCGCGAGGGCGTACCCGTGCTCTCGATACGTCGTGAACAGATAGTCACGCGGTTCCAGCGCTGCCATGAGCCCGACGACGGTTGCCTCCTCGCCGAGGTTGAGGTGGCAGTATCCGCCGATCTTGGCCCGTTGGTACAGCTCTGCTGCCCGTAGCTCGAAGGCGCGGATCAGCGCCATCTGACGGTAGTAGTCGCGCCACGTCTGATCGGGCTCCGCCTCGAGGAGCGTGCCGTCACCCGCCGACCCGATGCCTGCCTGTGCGGTGCTGCCCTGGACTGCCATGACGCTCCTCGTCTTGCTCCGCCTCGGCCCGCGCACTGACCTGCAGCGTTGCGGGACTGCAGGGCTGCGGGCTGTCTCCGGTCATGCCCCCGGTGACTGCTCCTGGAGGACGAACCGTTCCCGATCCGCATGGCACTTGGGGCAGGCGGCGGGCGGTTGGTCGCCGCGTGCGGGCTCACCGCAGACCTGGCACACCCATTCGATCGCCATCGTCGCGACGACATCGCGACGGCTCACCACGCCGACGAGCCCTCCGTCGTGCAGGACCAGGACCCGACCGATCCGGCGCTCCACCAGCAGGTGACGGATATCGCTCACGGGGCAGTCCTCGGTGATGCTGATCACGGCGGTCGTCATCAACTCCGCGGCGTCGGCACCCGGCTTGGCCAGCAGGTCCCGCTCGCTCACCAGGCCCAACACCTTGCCTGCATCGTCGACGACTGGTGTCGCACTGATCTGGTGCTGCGTGAGCGTCTCGGCGATCTGTGCCCGCGTGGCCTGCGCAGACACGGTGATCACCGGTCTACTCATGATCTCACCAGCGGTGATCATGGTGGACGAACCGACAGCGTCGGAGCCGGCACTCATGGGGGCACCCTACCCTTCCCCTTCCCGGGTTCTCCCCGGTAGGTTGGAAAAAACAGGTCCAGCCGAAGGGGTTGCCATGGCCTTTGACAGCTTCGGTGCGCGCGGACAGCTCAGCGTCGACGACGCCACCTTCAGCCTGCACCGTCTGGACCGCGTCGACGGTGCCGCCCGGTTGCCGTACAGCCTGAAGGTGCTGCTGGAGAACCTGCTGCGCAACGAGGACGGCAGGCTGGTCACCGCGGAGCAGATCAGCGCGCTGGCGGAGTGGCAGCCTGAGGCCGAGCACGGCCGGGAGGTGGCCTTCACACCTGCGCGGGTGTTGATGCAGGACTTCACCGGAGTGCCGTGCGTGGTGGACCTGGTGGCGATGCGCGATGCGATCACC
Organism: Jiangellales bacterium; assembly: GCA_038246785.1. Lineage (GTDB taxonomy): Bacteria > Actinomycetota > Actinomycetes > Jiangellales > Jiangellaceae > JBBRVP01. Next base: position 14,169 of record JBBRVP010000008.1, on the reverse strand, counting down.
GTCCTCGGAGGCGACACCGGGCTGATCAACCCGCTGTGCCCGACCGAGCTGGTCATCGACCACTCGGTGATCGTCGACGCCTTCGGCCGGCCGGACGCCTTCCGGATCAACGCCGAGCTGGAGTTCGAGCGCAATGCCGAGCGCTACCAGTTGCTGCGCTGGGCACAGCACGCCTTCACCGACTTCAGCGTCGTCCCACCCGATACCGGCATCTGCCACCAGGTCAACCTGGAGTACCTGTCCCGGGTGGTGTTCACCCGCGAGGCACCGGACGGGCCGGTGGCCTACCCGGACACCCTGGTCGGCACCGACTCGCACACCCCGATGGTCAACGGGCTCGGCATCCTCGGCTGGGGGGTGGGCGGCATCGAGGCCGAGGCCGCGATGCTAGGCCAGCCGATGAGCATGCTGATCCCGCCGGTGCTCGGCCTCAAGCTCACCGGCGAGCCGCCGCCCGGTACCACCGCCACCGACCTGGTGCTGACCGTCGCCGAGCTGTTGCGGCGCACCGGCGTGGTCGGGAAGTTCGTCGACTTCTACGGGCCGGGAGTGGCGAACGTACCGCTGGCCAACCGCGCCACCATCGGCAACATGAGCCCCGAGTACGGGGCGACGTGCGCCATCTTCCCCATCGACGCCGTCACGCTCGACTACTTGCGGCTGACCGGCCGCTCCGAGCACCAGATCCGGCTGGTCGAGGCCTACGCGAAGGAACAGGGCCTGTGGCACGACCCGGAGCACGAGCCGACCTATTCGCAGACGCTCGAGCTGGACCTGGGCAGCGTAGAGCCGTCGATCGCCGGCCCGAAGCGGCCGCACGACCGGATCCCGCTGCGTATCGCGCCGCACGCGGTCGCGTCCCTGCTGTCGGGGCAGAGCCAGGCCGAGGCGGTGGGCGTCGGCTTGGACGAGGCATCTGGCGAGTCCTTCCCGGCCAGTGACCCGGTCGCCGTCGATCACGGTCACGCCAGCGACGTCCCGCACGTCCCCTGCGCCTGCGAGGACGATCACGACTGGCCGAGCCGGCCGGTGGAGGTCAGCCTGGACGGGCGGCAGGCGACGATCGACAACGGTGACGTGGTGATCGCGGCGATCACGTCGTGCACCAACACCTCCAACCCGTCGGTGATGATCGGCGCAGCGCTGTTGGCCAAGAACGCGGTGGAGAGGGGCCTGTCCCGCAAGCCATGGGTGAAGACGTCGCTGGCGCCAGGGTCTCGGGTGGTCACCGACTACTACGAGCGCGCCGGCTTGACACCGTACCTGGACAAGCTCGGCTTCAACCTCGTCGGCTACGGCTGCACGACCTGCATCGGCAACTCTGGCCCACTGATCCCCGAGGTGAGCGCGGCCGTCACCGAGCACGACTTGACGGTCTGTTCGGTGCTGTCGGGCAACCGCAACTTCGAGGGCCGCATCCACCCCGAGTGCCGGATGAACTTCCTGGCCTCTCCCCCGCTCGTCGTGGCGTACGCACTGGTCGGCACCCTGCACGCCGACCTGCTGCGCGACCCGCTGGGCACCGGCAGCGACGGCCGACCGGTCTACCTGCGTGACATCTGGCCGTCCACCGCGGACATCACCTCGGTGATCGACGCCTGCCTGCAGGCGGACATGTTCAGCAACAGCTACGCGGACGTGTTCACCGGCGATGAGCGCTGGCGCGGCCTGGACGTGCCCGAAGGGGACACGTTCGAGTGGGACACCGCCTCGACCTACGTACGCCAGCCGCCCTACTTCGATGGCATGACCCCGGACCCAGCACCGGTCACCGATATCACCGGCGCCCGGGTCTTGGCCAAGCTCGGTGACTCGGTCACCACCGACCACATCTCCCCGGCCGGTGCGATCAAGGCCGACTCACCAGCCGGCAGGTACCTGACCGAGCACGGCGTCGAGCGCAGGGACTTCAACTCCTACGGGTCCCGGCGCGGCAACCACGAGGTGATGATCCGCGGTACGTTCGCCAACATCCGGCTGCGCAACCAGCTCGCGCCCGGCACCGAGGGCGGCTTCACCCGCGACTTCACCGCCGGCGGCGCGGTCACCACCATCTACGACGCTTCGGTGAACTACGCCGCGGCGGGTACGCCGCTGGTGATCCTGGCCGGCAAGGAGTACGGCTCCGGATCCTCCCGGGACTGGGCCGCCAAGGGGACCACGCTGCTCGGGGTCCGGGCGGTGATCGCCGAGTCCTACGAGCGGATCCACCGCTCGAACCTGATCGGCATGGGCGTGCTGCCGCTGCAGTTCCCCGCCGGCCAGAACGCAGAGTCGCTCGGCCTGACCGGCGAAGAGAACTTCGACATCACCGGCGTCAGCGAGCTGACCGACGAGATGCCGGTGACCGTCCACGTGAAGGCCGGCGGCACGGAGTTCGACGCGCGGGTCCGCATCGACACACCCGCCGAGGCGGACTACTACCGTCACGGCGGCATCCTGCAGTACGTGCTGCGGCGGCTGCTCGTGGCTGAGCCCACCCCTGGGCGAACCTGACGGCACAGATGGAAGCCACATCGATGTCCAGCGACATGTCCTGGGACGATTACCCGCATCGGGTGCGCGCCAGCCGGCTGGTGACACCGGTCATCCGGGAGCTGTGGCTCGCCCCGGAGGCGACCGTGCTGCCGTACCGGCCAGGGCAGTACGTGCTGCTCAGCGACCTCGACCATCAGGTTCCGCCGCGCTCCTACTCCGTCGCCAACGCGCCCCGCGTGGACGGGCAGGTCAGTCTGCTGGTGACCCACGTCCCGGATGGTCCGACCAGCCGCTGGGTCCACGAGCAGGTGCGGCCCGGCGAGCGGGTCATGCTCGCCGGCCCCTACGGGACCTTCGTGCCCGACCCTGACCTGTCAGGCCCGGTGTTGCTGTTGGCCGCCGGGTCGGGCCTCGCTCCGGCTCGCGCACTCGCCGAAGCCTTGCTCGGCGGCCGCCCGCCACGGCCGGTGACACTGTTCTTCTCCGCTCGCACCATCGCCGACGCGATCGACCACTCCCGGTTCCTGGACTGGGCGAACGCCTGTAGCGGCTTCCGGTATCTGCTCACCCTGACCCGTTCCCCACACGCCCCCGACCGTCCGCGGATCCCCGACCTCCTCCCCGCCACGCTCGGTGACCTGACCGGGTGGGAAGTGTTCGCCTCCGGGCCGCCCGGATTCGTCACCGGCTGCGCCGCGGCGGTACACGCTCTCGGCACCGATCCGGGCGCCGTGCACACCGAGGAGTTCTTCACCGAGCCGCAGCCCTGGACCGGCCAGCCGCCAGCAAGCACCGAACCGAGCGTCCGCCGATGAGCGAGTCCCGGATCTACACCAAGCTCGGCGACGACGGCAGCACCGGCCTGCTCTTCGGCGGTCGTACCTCCAAGGCCGATCCGCTCATCGACACGCTCGGCAGCATCGACGAGGCGGTCGCCGCGCTGGGCCTGGCCCGCGCCAGCGGCTCGGACCAGACGCTCACCTCGACGATCCTGCGGATCCAGCGGGACCTGTTCGTGGCCGCCGCGGACCTGGCGGCCAACCCGCATGCCCGCGACCGGCTGGTGCCCGAGGTATCGCTGGTGACCGCCGCTATGACTGCCCGGGTGGAGAGCCTCATCGACCAGTTGATCGCTCGGCGACCGTTGCGGCCGGTCTTCGTCGTCCCCGGCGCGAACCCCATGTCGGCGGCCCTGGACCTGGCCCGCACGATCGTGCGGCGCGCCGAGCGCCGCCTGGTCACCCACCACGGCGACACGCACGCTCGGCTACCGGCCCACCCGCACGTGCTGAGCTACCTCAACCGGGTGTCCGACCTGCTGTTCGTCCTGGCCCGGCACGCCGCCGGTGATCGTGAGGAGCCCCTCAGCCACGACGAACCGGGTGGCAGTAAATATGTATTCGACCGGGAAGAAGGAGTTGGAGAGGGCTGCTCATGGACCCACTGACCGCCCTCACCGATGCCGGTGTGTCGATCTGGCTCGAACAGCTCCGGGACCTGGCCGCACGCGGCGTCGAGGTCAGCGAGGCGGTCATGACGGCGTTCCTGGACGGCATGGAGCACGGCCGCGGCTCTGCGCGCGTTCCCGGGCTCGACGGTGCGCTACCCCGCCGACGCCCCCTCCACCCCGCAGCTGGCGGCCGCGATGGCCGACACCCTCGGGATCGTCTACCTGCGTACCACCCGCGGCGCCTACCCGGTTCTGTACGACAGCCAGGAGCCGTTCGATCGGCGCCTCCCAGCTATTGCGGGCAACCGCACACGACAAGAAGGAGACACATCATGGCCGATGCCATGTATCACCCCACCACCCCGGAGATCGCCGCACGGCGCAAGGAGCTCGCACCGCATACCCACGACGCGTTCGAGGCGTTCAGCCGTGCCGTGTTCGCCGAGGGCGCCCTGCCGCAGAAGACCAAGCAGCTGATCGCCGTCGCGGTCGCACACACCACCCAGTGCCCCTTCTGCATCCAGGGCCACACGCGACTCGCTCGCCGCAGGGGCGCCACCGACGAGCAAATCATGGAGGCCGTCTGGGTCGCCGCCGAGATGCGTGCCGGCGGCGCGTACGCCCACTCCACGCTCTGCCTGAACGAGCTCAGCAAGTAGGGCCGCGAGGGCACGACCGGCGGCGAGCCGCCGAGCAGACACCAGAAGGAGATTCGAGATGGCGACCGCACACCAGCGTCTCGACATCCACAGCGTCGACCCGAAGGCGCACCAGGCAGTCCTCGCCATGGAGAGCTACGTGCGCGAAAGCCGCCTGGACCGGCGTCTATACGAACTGGTCAAGATCCGGGCGTCACAACTCAACGGGTGCGCGTTCTGCCTGGACATGCACAGCCGCGACGCCCGGAATGGCGGGGAGGACCAGCGGCGCCTGGACGTGCTGTCCGCCTGGCGCGAGGCATCCGAGCTGTTCACCGATCAAGAACGTGCGGCGTTCGCCTTCACCGAGGCGGTCACCTGGATCAGCGACGCCGGGGTGCCCGACGCGGTATGGAGCGACGTCGCCGCACAGTTCGACGAGGCCGAGATTGTGCCCCTACTCATGGCGGTAGCCACCATCAACGTGTGGAACCGGCTGGCGGTGACGACCCATCAGCAGTTGCCGTCGTGATCGCGGCCACGGATAGTGGCAGGACGCTGCGCGGGAGGCGCACCGCCGGATCGGTCGATCAAGATCGCCTTCCACGGCGCAAAGGGAGGGCCGATCATCGGGGCATGGCGGTCATGCCGCCGTTGGCTGTGCTCGGCCGGGATTTGGGTGAGCTCTACGCCGACCGAGCGCCCTCGCCGTACCGGCGCGTGAGCTCGGTGTGCTCGGCCCGCAACTCATCGACCAGCGACCACGGATCGTCGATGTGATCGAGGCACATCGCCAGCCCGATGTCGAGGGCGTCGAGGTAACCCATGACAGTCACGTTGAGCCCGAGTCCGTCCGCGATCGGCCCCATGGCATAGCTGCCTTCCAACCGGGCTCCGGCCATGTACAACGACGTCTGCGGTCCTCGCGTGTTGGAGATGGTCACGTTGGCTGGCGGCGGTTGCCGGTCGGCCAGAGGCAACGCGGCGAACGCGCGGACGGCGACACCGATCAGCGCGGGCGGGACATCGAGCAGGTCGCTCCACAGCTCGGGCCCGATCGCCTCGGCAGCGGCCTTCCCGGCTTGGGTCGATCGTGAGATGCGACGGATCCGCCGAGGCAGGTCCGGCTCGTCGCTGGCGAGTTGGGCGATCATGATCTCCCACTGGTTGCCCGGCACCGCGCGTGCCTCGGAACCGGAGCGCCCTACCGGCACGATGGCGACCAGGGATTGGTCGGGCAGCGCATCCCGGGTGCGCAGGTGCCGGCGCAGCACTCCCCCGACCAGGGCCATCACCACATCGTTGACGGTCGCCGCCTCGTTCCTGGCAGCCCGTTTGACGGGGTCCAATGGAAGCGAGCAGAAGGCGAATCCTCGACGGCCGGTCAGCGGCGCGTTGAAGGGGGTGTGCGGCGCGTTGCCGGGCGCGGTGAGGCCCTCCAACTCATGCCGGCGCCTGGCGCGGGCCAGCCGGACGGCCGCCTCGGACGCGTGCCAAGCCGTGCGCCCCAGCCGCACCGGGATCCCGGCCAGGCGCACGACGCCGCCCCCGAGGAGGCGGAGCTTGTTGGATGCCTCGGACCCTGCTCCCGGTATGGCGGGCTCGCTTCGCGTGAACGGCGCCTCCGGGGTGAGATCGAAGATCGTCCTCTGCGCCTGTTGGCCGCGCACACCGTCGATGACCGCATGATGCATGCGGGAGAAGATGGCGGTCCGTCCCCGGTTCAGCCCCTCGATGACCCACATGTCCCACAGCGGGCGGGACATGTCGAGGGGGGTCGGGAACAGCGCGCTCACCAGTTCCGCGAGCTGCCGATCCGTGCCCGGCGACGGGAGCTCCGCGCCGAGGATGTGGTCCGCGACGTCGAGGTCGGGCACCTCGATCCACACCGGTCGGTCGATCCCCCCCAGCACCCGCTCCATGCGGTGGCGGAACATGGGCAGGTGGGGAAGGCGCTGCCGGTAGAACTCACGGATGGTGGCGAGGTCGAGCGGTGCCCCGGAGGCAGTCGACTCGAGAATCTGCACCGTTCCCATCTGCATCGGCGATCCGCTTGTCTCGCCGTAGATGTTCAGGGTGTCCTGGACGCCGAGCCGCTCCATGTCGATGCTCCCTCTCGCTGCGCTGCCGGACCGGTCCCCAGTCGCATAGAACAGTCCTACGGAACGAGCCCCGAGTGCCTCAGTGCGTTCTCAATGAAGTCCTGGACCGGGCGGGACCGGAAGAACCCGGAGTGTCCACCCTGGTACCACTCGATCTGCGGTCGGTCCCAGTGCTCCCACAGTCTCGCCACCTGATAGCGCGGGTGCACGACTCGGTCGGCCAGGCCGGCATAGATGAACCGACCGCGCAGCGGAACCTGCGGGCTCAGATTCAGGGGGGACACGACCGCGCCGAGCTGCCTGGCGAGGTCGACAGCGCGCCACTGTTGGGACGTGGGCGCCGGCCCGGCGTGCCGGTCCACCAGGTCGACCAAGTCCGCCACCGGGACGCCGAGGATCGCGCACGTCAGGTCCCGCTCGAGGCTGGCCACCAACGCAGTGATGTAGCCGCCGAGCGAGATGCTGTTGAGCCCGATCGAGATGTCTTCCCCATCCTCGAACCGGATCCAGGAGATGAGACGCCGGATGTCCCACACCGCCTGAGCGGCGCCGTGCACGTTGTCCAGCATGTCCTGCGTGGCGAAGCCGACCTCGCGGTCGAGACCCGCTCGCCGTGGTCCGTGCAGCGGCAGGACCGGAAGAATCACGTTGAGCCCGAGCCGCCGGTGAATGTCCCGAGCCCGGAACAGCGCCATATCGAGGGTCGCCCGGCTTCCCATGCCCGCCCCGTGCACATCCACCAGCCACGGGCGCGGCTCCGGGTGCCGCAGCATCCAGGCGTACTCACGTCGATTCGCGGTGTAGCTCGACCAACGCTCGCCGCCGGGCTCTCCCGGGTGCGGACGGTATTCGCTGTTGAACGAGATCCGTTCGTGGGGGCGTCGCCCACCGACGTGCTCGACGTCCACCTCGTGCAACGGCAAAGGTGTGGTGAAAAAGCCGCGTGGATCGCCACACCAGCCGGATCGCTGGTAGAGCTCGAGCGCCTGGGCCACCTCGCGCTCCACGCGGTCGAGGACCTCGGGCTGCGCCCCCGGCCGGAGCATCCGGAAGACGCCCAGCACGATCTCGTCGCGGAACGCCTCGCGGGCGAGGGACATGGTCGGCCGGGCCACCGGCAGGTCGCCTGGGTTGTCTCCCCTGAGATACCGCCGCCACGACCGCGCGTAGTAGCCGACGGTCCGGGTGGCCGGTGTCATCGCCGAGCGCAGGACGACGCCCGCGTCTGCCGGTGAACGGTTCGATTTGCTCGATCCGTTCATTGCCTTGGCTTCGTCGTCCATCGTCGTCGGCCTCTCAAGCGGTTTGGAGCAGCCCTCGGGCTCGTACGACACACCGTACTTCTGCGTCGACCGGGACCGCCCCCGCGCGGGGTCGGCCCGCGCGACTGACACTGTCCGGCACGGATCGGCTCAGCGTCAGCCGGATCGGATGCGGGCGAGTACCAGCCCGATCGGGATGCTCACCAGCAGCACCACGGCAAGCAACCAGAAGGCGGCGAGCTGCCAACGCGGCACCGCGCTGTCGTGCACGCTGCGCAACAGCAGGAGCAGCGCCGCCACCAGCAGGGCTCCGCCGGCGTAGACCAGCGTGGTCAGGTCCGCGAAGGTGCCGGCCACCACGGCGACACTGCTGAGGTTCCAGGCGATCACCTGCGCCAAGACGGTCCGCGGCGACGGTGCTCGCGTCGCGATCAGCGCCTGACCGACGCCCAGCGCCACCTGAGCCACGCCGGCGACGAGCACGAGGTAGGCGGCGGCCCAGGTGCCGTGTTCGGTCGGTGCCGGCGCGGTGACGGCGGCGACGAGACCACCGGCGACGATGCAGCCGACGCCGATCGCAGCGAAAGGGAGTGCGGCAGAGCGTCGGGCGGAGGTCTCGGACATGACCGACCCTCCGCTGATGTGCCCGCGGGTACGAGCGGGCTACCTGTTCGGCCCAGCCTAGACGCGCCGGCTGGCGTGGCTCACGCCACGCCTGCTCGACCGGCGAGAGACCCGGTCCTTGATCGGATCGAACCCGGTGGACACCGCGCGCATACCATCGATCGGGTTGGTCACCAACCGTTCCCGTTCCCGGACCTGGGAAGTGCCCCGGCCGGATACGTACACGGCAGACTGGTGAGATGGACGTCGATCAAGCACGCAGCTTCGTGCGGGACAACCACCGGGCCGTGCTCGCCACCCGCGCCGCGGATGGTCGGCTGCAGCAGAGCCCCGTGCTGGTAGGGGTCGACGGCGACGGACACCTGGTGATCAGCACCCGGGAAGCGGCGTACAAGACGCGGAACCTGCGGCGCGATCCATGGGCCCAGGTGTGCGTGCTGAACGACGGCTTCTTCGGGGCTTGGGCCTGGGTCGAGGGCAGCGTGGAGGTGGTCTCGCTGCCGGATGCCATGGAGCCGCTGGTCGACTACTACCGGCTGGTTGCCGGCGAGCACCCCGACTGGGACGAGTACCGCGAGGGCATGCGCGCCCAACGCCGGGTGCTGCTGCGCCTGACCCCCGAGCGGGCCGGTCCCGATCAGCAGGGCTGACGGCCGGCGGACGATCAATCAGCCGACGGCCGGCCCAGGACGACGTGGCCGGACAGAGGTGCCGCAATGGAGCCGTCCGGGGCGGTGAACGGTGCCAGGACCGTACGCGAGTCGGCGCGGATGCCCGCGTACTCCGCGTCGCTGATCCGGTCCCGCAACGGACTGCCCTCGACCTCGGTGGCGACGAACGCATCGACGGTCGGGAACCTGGCTGTACCGAGACGGGTCACGACGCCGATCGGCCCGAGCCCGGCCGAGGTGACCAGCCCCCGCAGCTCATCCGGGTCTCCGCACTCCCAGTAGGCGCCCAGCAGCGTCGCCGCCTTCGGGCCGGCGTGTCGGACGGCCACGTCGACGAACGGGCCGTAGGCCGGCTGCGCCGACAGGGTGTCCGGGACGACGAGTCCGACGACACCGTCTGCGGCGACCACGCGCGCCATCTCCCGCACCGCCGCCAGCCGGTCGCGGAAGAACATCAGCGCCATCTGGCACAGCACCACGTCGAATGAGTCGTCCGGGAACGGCAGGTCGGCCGCGTCACCCTGTCGCCACTCGATCTCGGGTCGGACCCGGCGCGCGACGTCCAGCATCGCCTCGTTGAGGTCCAGCCCGACGACTCTGGCGTCGCCACCGAGCCGGTCCGCGGCCGTGCGAGCGACGATGCCGGTGCCGCAGGCCACGTCGAGCACGCTACGTTGGGTCCCGATCCCGGCAGCGTCGACGAGCAGCGTCGCCCATTCGGCGAAGATTCCCGGCACGAACTGCGTCTCGTAGGTCTCCGCCGCGATCGGTGTGATCTGGAAGGTCTCCGAGGCCATCGCATCCTCCTCTGCGCTCCTGCAACGATGAAGCGCCTTCAACGCAGATGCCTGGGTGCGCGCACCCACGTCCGTGCCCATTCGACGGACCGGGTGGGACGCTGGGACGGTGCAGGCGACCACCGAACTGCTGAGCCATGGAAGGTCGGCCCTGGCGCGGGGGGACCATGCGGCGGCCATCGCGGCGTTCGCGCAGGTGCTCGAGCAGCACGACGGTCCGGAGGCCCAGTACGGGCTGGCCCGGGCGGTCGAGCAGGCGGGCGACTACGACGCGGCGATCGCCCACTACGAGCGGGCGTACGCCGGCTTCCGCGGCCGGGGTGAGGTGCTCCGGCCGGCGCTGATCGCCGCCCGGGAGCTGTGCTTCTTGCATGCCGCCGTCCGCGGTGACGACGCGGTGGCCGCCGGCTGGCTTTCCCGGGCCCGCCGGCTGGCCACGGGCGCGGGGGACTGCGTCGAACGTGGCTGGGTCGAGCTGGCCGAGGCGATGGTCACCGACGACCCGGACCGCAAGCGCGCCCACATCGGCGCTGCGTCCCGGTTGGCGGCCGCCGTCGGGGACGACGACCTCGCCTTTTGCGCTCTCGGTCACCAGGGCTTGTGCCTGGTGCTGGCCGGAGACGTCGACGAAGGGATGCGCTGCGTCGACGAGGCGGCGGCGGCGGCCAGTGGTGGGGAGGTCAGCGACTACATCACCGTCGGGGAGATCTACTGCAAGATGCTGCTGTGCTGCGAGCTCACGCTCGACGTGCGGCGGGCCGAGCAGTGGATGGCCGTAGGGGCGCGGTTCGGCACCGACAGCAACGCGATGTGGGTGTCGGCGATCTGTCGTATGCACTACGGCGGCATCCTCACCGCCGCCGGCAGGTGGCCCGACGCCGAGCGAGAGCTGTCCACGGCAGTGCGGCTGTACGACGCCGGCTACCGCGCACTCCGCTCGGCCGCGCTGGTCCGGCTCGCCGACCTGCGAGTGCGCCAGGGTCGCTACGAGGAGGCCGGCCGGTTGCTGGATGGCCACGAGCTCGATCCGTACGCCGTCCGTCCGCTCGCTCGACTCCAGCTGGCGCGCGGCGCCACCGAGGTTGCGGCGACGACGCTACATCGCCACCTCGGCGCCGGCACCCCAGGCGTCCTACAGGTCCCTGACCTGGCGATGCTCGCCGAGGTGGATCTCGCCGCAGGCCGGTGGGAGCAAGCCGCCGCGGTCCGCGACAGGCTGCAGAGCCTCGCCGCGCGCTGCGCACTCCCGATGACGAACGCGTGGTCTCAGCTGGTGGCCGGCGGGGTGGCTGCAGCCGTGGAGGATCCGAGCGCGCTCGGCCACCTCGAGGCCGCGCTGGCCGGCTTCGAGACTGCCGGCCTCCCGCTCGAGGCCGCGCGCACCCGGCTCGCGATCGCCCGTGAGCTCGCCGCGACGTCGCCGCCGGTGGCCGTCGAGGAAGCCAGCCGGGCGCTGGACATGTGCCAGCGGCTGGGCGCCGGCCCGGACGCCGACGCCGCTGCGGCCCTTCTGCGGGGGCTGGGGGCCGGCGGTCGTCGAGTCCCCCGCGCCGAGGGTGCGCTCACCGTGCGCGAGCGGGAAGTGCTCGGGCTGGTTGCCGAGGGGTTGTCCAACGCTGCCATCGCCGAGCGGCTCTGCTTGAGCAAGCGGACCGTCGAGCACCACGTCGGTGCGGTCCTCACCAAGCTGGGCCTGTCCACGCGCGCCGAAGCGATCGCCCATGCCCTCCGCGCTCCTGGCCGGTCGAGCCGCGGAACAGGCGTCCGGACTGATGCGTAACCCTGCACATCTGAGACGTCGCCCAGGCACCGTTCGACCGCCGCCCCGGCGGGGTGGAACGTCTACCACTGGGCGGGACAAGGGGAGGACCGCGTGGCAACTCAGAGCGTCGACGTCATCGTCGTGGGACTCGGCGGTATGGGCTCTGCTGCGGCGTGGCGCCTGGCACGCCGCGGTCAGCGGGTCCTCGGCCTCGAGCAGTTCGGACCAGCACATGCCCGGGGTTCGAGTCACGGCTCCACCCGCATGATCCGGCAGGCGTACTTCGAGGACCCCGCCTACGTCCCGCTGCTGCTGCGGTCCTACGAGCTGTGGGAGGAGCTGAGCCGCACCGTCGGGCAGCCGCTGATCCACGACACGGGTGGGTTGATGATCGGCCTCCCCACGAGCAGCACCGTGGCGGGCACCCTGCGCAGCGCCCAGACGTGGGACCTGCCGCACGAGACGCTCGATGCCGCGCAGACGACCGCCCTGTTCCCGACGTTGACGCTGTCTCCCGAGGAGATGGCCGTCTACGAACCGGCCGCCGGATGGGTGCCGCCCGAGCAGACCGTGCGGGCGCACCTGGACCTGGCCCGAGCGGCCGGAGCCGACCTGCGCTTCGACACGGCCGTGCTCGACTGGGAGGTGGACGCCGGTGGCGTACGCGTCCGCACCCGGACCGACGTCCACCGAGGCAGCCGGCTCGTGCTGAGCGTCGGCCCCTGGGCGCCGCGTCTCCTGCAGCGACTGCGGGTGCCCCTGCTCGTCGAGCGCCAGGTCCAGCACTGGTTCCGGCCGGCTGGCGGGATCAGCGCGTTCTCCTCCGGGCACCCGGTGTACATCTGGGAGTGCGCCGACGGAGTCCAGTTCTACGGCTTCCCCGCGACGGGCGACCCACCCGACGGGGTGAAGGTCGCATTCTTCCGCAGGGGCGCGCCCGCCGACCCGGACACGTTGGACACCCAGGTGCACCCCGACGAGATCGCCGACATGCGGGCCTACCTACACGGCCGGGTGCCGGGCCTGTCCGGTGACTACCTGCGCGGTGAACCGTGCCTCTACACCACCACCCCGGACCAGCACTTCGTCATCGACACCATGCCGGAGCACCCCGAGGTGGTCGTGGTCGGGGGCTTCTCCGGGCACGGTTTCAAGTTCGTGCCGGTCGTCGGTGAGCTCGTCGCCGAGCTGCTCCTCGACGGCAAGCCCTCCCTGCCGCTCGACCTGTTCAGCCTGCGGCGATGGGAGAGCGCGTGAATGGTCCACGCAGCGTCGCCTGGGGTCGCCAGCGTAGGAGCGGCGTGGCGGCTCCGCCGATCGTGGTGACGCTCAACCGGCGGCAGCGTCGTCGAGGGTGATGGCGACCGGGATGGCCGCCTGCAGGGTGTGGCCCACCGGGGAGGTCCCGACGACCGCCTCGTGCAGGCGCTGAACCTGCTCGGGGTCGGCGTCGGTGTCGAGGCGCACCGTCGCAGCGATGGCGTCGAAGCCCGCGTGCCCCGGGCGCAGGCCGAGGAAAGCGCCGAGGTCCAGGTCGCCGGCCACGTCGATGCGCAGGCTGCGGATGGCGATGCCGTCCGCGCTGGCATTGGCCGCGTACCCCACCGCCAGGCAGTTGCCTAGCGCCGCGAGCAGCTGCTCGACCGGGTTCGGTGCCGTGTCGTCCCCGCCGAGCGCGGGCGGCTCGTCGGAGGCGATCGGGTCGAACCCGCGGACGTTGGCCTGGGAGCGGAAGGCTCCGGACCAGGTGACGCTGGCCTGCCAGGTCGTTGCCCCTGCCTCGGGAGTGGTCTGGACATCGTCGACGAGCGCGGTGATTGCGGCCAGGTCGACGCCGTTCAGGGCATCGACGGCGTTGCTGGTGGGTGCAGTGGGAACCGACATGCGGAACTCCAAGATCGAGAGGGCGGAGGGGTCGAACGCCGCAGACGACCTCTCGGGTGCTGGCGTCCCCCGTCAGCGCATCGTCGCGCCCGGGCGAAACACCCGAGAGCGACCACACATCTCAAACCCGTCGCGCCGCATGTACTAGCTCCCATCGCATCAGGCATTGGCACCCTGCGTACCAGGGTTGCCGCGGCTTCGTCGGGCCTGTCCCTCCACCGCTCTGGATGGTGTTGCTGAAGTGGTACCCAACGGCACGGCCAATCCACTTGTCAAGTACCCCGGCCGGCCGACAGCGAGGGTGTCCCTGGGTCAACCTCGAGCGGAACCCCCGCGAGGCCGTCGAGGAGGAACCGGTGTAGTGAGGTTTTCTCACCGGACTGGCCGCTGAAGGTGGAGTAGGACGAGAGCGGCGGCGGTGATGGCGCCGATTCTCCACGGGTCGAGGGTGACGCGTTCGAGCGCTTTCCAGCTGCGTTTGAGCAGCGCGTTGGCCCGTTC
>JBBRVP010000007.1:0-101602 GCA_038246785.1 Jiangellales bacterium | reverse complement strand
GAACGGGCCAACGCGCTGCTCAAACGCAGCTGGAAAGCGCTCGAACGCGTCACCCTCGACCCGTGGAGAATCGGCGCCATCACCGCCGCCGCTCTCGTCCTACTCCACCTTCAGCGGCCAGTCCGGTGAGAAAACCTCACTGTGCCATCAACCCGGACCCCACCGCCGAACAGCTGGCCGACATCGCCGTGAGCTCCGCGGCGACCGCCGAGGCGTTCGGAGTCGAGCCCCGCGTGGCGATGCTGTCCTATTCGACGGGCCAGTCCGGGACCGGGGCCGAGGTCGAGAAGGTGCGTCGGGCCACCGAGCTCGTCCGCGAACGCGCGCCCGAGCTGCTGGTCGACGGCCCCATCCAGTACGACGCGGCGATCGAGCCCGAGGTGGCACGCAGCAAGGCCCCCGGCAGCCCGGTCGCCGGGACCGCGACCGTGCTGGTCTTCCCCGACCTCAACACCGGCAACAACACCTACAAGGCCGTCCAGCGCAGCGCCAACGCGGTCGCGGTCGGCCCCGTGCTGCAAGGGCTGAACATGCCGGTCAACGACCTGTCACGCGGCGCCACGGTGGCCGACATCGTCACGACGATCGCGGTCACCGCCGTGCAGGCGGCGGAGGCCGAGCACGAGCCGTCGCCGTGACCGAGCCCGTGCTCGTGCTCAACGCCGGCTCCTCCTCGGTGAAGTACCGCCTGCTCGACCCGAGCGACGGCGCTGTGCTCGCCAGCGGGCTCGTCGAGCGCATCGGCGAACAGGTGGGCCGCCTCGAGCACCGCGTCGGCGGCGCTGCGCCGCACGTCGTCGAAGGCCGGATCGACGATCACGAGGCCGCGTTGGCCGCCGTCCTCGACGCCTTCGACCAGCAGGGCCCAAGGCTGCGCGACGCCGGGATCCGCGCGGTGGCCCATCGGGTCGTGCACGGCGGCGAGCGCTTCGTCGCGCCCACCCTGCTCGACGACGAGATCGTGGCGGCCATCGCGGACCTGTCGGTGCTGGCACCCCTGCACAACCCGCCCAGCGTCGAGGGCATCCGGGTCGCCCGCCGCGCCCTGCCGGCTCTCCCGCACGTCGCCGTCTTCGACACCGCGTTCCACCGGACGCTGCCGCCGCACGCGTTCAGCTACGCCGTCCCGCGGGAGTGGGCCGCCGAGCACGGCGTACGGCGCTACGGCTTCCACGGCACGTCGGTGGCGTGGGTGACCCGCGAGGCCGCGCGGCTGCTCGGCCGTCGCCCGGACGAGGTCGATCTCGTCGTGCTCCACCTCGGCAACGGCGCGAGCGCCACCGCCGTCCGGGCCGGTCGCAGCGTCGACACCTCGATGGGCCTGACTCCGCTGGAGGGGCTGGTCATGGGCACCCGCAGCGGCGACGTGGACCCCGCGCTGGCGGCCCACCTGTCCCGTACCGCGGGTCTGAGCGCCGAGCAGGTCGAGCAGGCGCTCAACCGCGACAGCGGCCTTCGGGGGCTCGCTGGCAGCAACGACGTGCGGGAGGTGCTGGCCCGCGCAGCCGCGGGCGATCCGGAGGCTCGGCTGGCGCTCGACGTCTACTGCTATCGGCTGCGCAAGTACGTCGGCGCCTACGCCGCCGCGCTCGGCCGCCTGGACGCCGTCGTGTTCACCGCGGGCGTCGGGGAGCACGCGGCCGCCGTACGCGAGCAGGCGATGGCCGGGCTGGGGTTGCTCGGCATCGCGATCGACCGTGCGCGCAACGAGTCCGACGCCGCGGCCGCCAGGTGGATCAGCCCCGACGGCGCGCCGGTCGCCGTGCTCGTCGTGCCGACCGACGAGGAGCGGGAGATGGCCAGGCAGGCGCTCGAGGTCGTCGGAGGCCGCTGAGCTGCGATAGGTCCCGTCGCGGGGACCGTTGTTGACCAGAGCGGCTCGATGGCGCACGGTGAGACCCCGAGCCCGAGAGGCGGAGCGATGCCGGAGCCGAGCAACACGACGATCGCGATCAACGCGGTGAAGGAGGACCGAGCCGACGACTTCGCCGCATGGCTCACCGGCAGTGTGGCCCCGGCCGTGGAACGCCTGCGAGCGCATCACAGCGAGCGCTGGCGGGTGCTGCGCGACACGCAGGCAGCCGACGGCGTGGTGGTCTTCGCGTTCCTCTTCGAGGGCGGCCAGCCGGCCGACTGGGACCTCTGGCGGCTGCTCGAGGAGGACCTCGGGAGCGAGGGTGTCGAGCGTGCCCGCAGCGAGGTCGACGACATGCTCGCCCGTCCGCAGGTCTCGTGGATCTTCGAGCCGTTCCCGCTCGTCGGGACCGAGTAGCCCACAACGATGGCCGGGCGGGCGCGGCGGCTGCCCCGGCTCTGACATCATCCGATGGTGCCGCCTGAGCCGCGCATGATCTCGCTGGGATTCGGCAAGTACGCGCGCGCTGACCGGATCTACGCCATGGAGCCGCTGCGCGGGAGCGAGCGCGGCGACGGCCGACGTACGCGGGTATGGATCGAGGGCATCGCCGACCCGGTCATCGCCTCGCGCACCGAGCGGACGATCCTGCACGACATGGGTCAGGGAGCCGCGGCCGATGCGCCTCTCGTGGACGAGGCACTCGACCTCGCCGAACGGCTGGCCGCCGCCGCCGAGGCCGGCCGGGTCGACCTCGGCGATCTCGGCCGCCGGGCTCGCCGGCTGCTGGCGGCGACGACGGCACCGCAGTGACGCTCGCCGCCGGCGTAACACCGGCGATACTCACGTCGCCGGCCTCGTCGTGGCGACCCCCTAGCCCAGCCGGCGGTCGGAGCCGTGCTGACGTACCGGCAGAGCTGGTTCCCGCACGGCCTAGCGGGACCTTCCCCCTTATCTCGATCTTGGCTGCGTTTGCGCTGCTCAAGGGCTGTTTCTGCGGCCGGCGGGTGTAGTACCTAAGCCGGTCAGCGGGTGGGGGCGTGGCGGTGCAGGCCGAAGAGGTCGTAGAGGCGCTGTTGGGTGGGGGTCATCTCGGTGAGCATGCGGCGGGCGCGGGGTCGCCCGCCGGTGGAGGGGTAACGCAGCACGGTTTCCTGGGCTTCTTTACCTTCTGCTGACCCGGCTGCCGCTCGTTCTCACCCCATGCCGGCGGGAACCGGCCAGGCGGTTGCGTGCGAGACTGATCGCCGTGCCCGAGCCGGACGACCGCGCGCGCGCGACGGTGACCGCCGCGCTTCGCGAGGCCGGCGCGGCCTTTGCGATGATCCATGGAAGCACCGCACAGGGAACGGCGCGGTCAGATTCCGACCTCGACGTCGCCGCCTGGTGGCCGAGCGACCCGCCGCAGTCGTACGACGTCCTGCTGCCCGCCGGGGTCGACCTGCTCGTCCTGAACGGGGCGCCGCTGGAGCTCGCCGGCCGGGTCGCGCTCGATGGCCAGCTGCTCTTCGACGACGACCCCGTCGCTCGGGTGCGGTGGGTGGCCCAGACCCGCAAGATCTACGCGGACGAGAAGCCGCGCCTCGACCGCAGCCACCGGGAGTTCGCCGAGGGCCTGCGCCGTGGTCGATGAGACCCGCGTACTGCGGCTGCTCCGCTCGGCAGGCGACGACCTCGCCGTCCTCCGATCGGCGTCCGCGGCGACCGCCGAGCGCCGCGTCGATCCGCTGTGGCTGCGCGGGGTCAAGTACACCTTCGTCACCGCGATCGAGTCCTGCATCGACGTCGCGCAGCACGTGTGTGCCGCCGAGGGCTGGGGCCCGCCCCAGGACAACGGGGACGCGATGGCGTTGCTCGGACGGCACGGCGTCCTCGACGACGCGCTCGCCGGCCGGATGCGCCGCGCGGTGGGGTTCCGCAACGTGCTGGTGCACGAGTACGCGGTCGTGGACGACGCCGTCGTGCTGGCGCGGCTGGACGACCCGTCGGACCTCGAGGCGTACGCCCGCCAGGTCGCCGGCTGGCTCGCCACCTGAAGGCCGTCAGCCGGCCGCGGCCCAGCCCGCATGCTGATTGGATGCCCGCCGATAGAGTCGGCGCAGCCTCGAGCAGAGGCCGGCCGGAGGGAGCAGCGTGCGCAAGGTCCTCATCGCCAACCGCGGCGAGATCGCCGTGCGCATCGCGCGCGCCTGTCGCGACGCCGGCATCGCCTCGGTGGCGGTCTACGCCGAGTCCGACCGCGACGCACTGCACGTCAAGGTCGCCGACGAGGCGTACGCGCTCGGCGGGGCCACTCCGGGCGAGTCGTACCTGCGCCAGGACAAGCTGCTGGCGATCGCCGCGCAGGCCGGTGCGGACGGCGTCCACCCTGGCTACGGCTTCCTCGCCGAGAACGCGTCGTTCGCCCAGGCCGTCATCGATGCCGGTCTCACCTGGATCGGTCCGCCGCCGGAGGCGATCGACGCGCTCGGCGACAAGGTCAAGGCGCGCCACATCGCCGAGCGCGCCGGGGCTCCGCTGGTGCCCGGCACAGCCGACCCGGTGAGCGGGGCCGCCGAGATCCTCGCCTTCGTCGACGAGCACGGGCTGCCGGTGGCGATCAAGGCCGCCTACGGTGGCGGCGGGCGCGGCCTGAAGGTGGCGCGCACCCGCGAGGAGGTGCCGGAGCTCTTCGACTCCGCGACCCGCGAGGCGGTGGCCGCGTTCGGGCGCGGCGAGTGCTTCGTCGAGCGCTACCTCGATCGGCCTCGCCACGTGGAGACCCAGTGCCTGGCCGACCAGCACGGAGGCGTAGTCGTCGTCTCCACTCGCGACTGCTCGCTGCAGCGCCGGCACCAGAAGCTGGTCGAGGAGGCACCGGCGCCGTTCCTGTCCGCGGAGCAGGAGACCCAGCTCTACCGTGCCTCCAAGGCGATCCTGCGCGGGGCGGGCTATGTCGGCGCCGGCACCTGCGAGTTCCTCGTCGGCCAGGACGGGACGATCTCCTTCCTCGAGGTCAACACCCGCCTGCAGGTCGAGCACCCGGTGACCGAGGAGGTCAGCGGGATCGACCTCGTCCGCGAGATGTTCCGCATCGCCGACGGCGAACCGCTCGGCTACGACGACCCGCCGCTGCGGGGTCACTCCATCGAGTTCCGGATCAACGGCGAGGACGCCGGCCGCAACTTCCTGCCCCAGCCGGGTCCGGTGACGACGTTCCGGCCGCCGAGCGGACCCGGCGTACGGGTCGACTCCGGGGTCGAGGCGGGAGACGTCATCAGCGGGGCCTTCGACTCCATGCTCGCCAAGCTCGTCATCACCGGCCACGACCGGACGCAGGCGCTGCAGCGGGCGCGCCGCGCGCTCGCCGAGTTCGACGTCGACGGCCTGCCGACGGTCATCCCGTTCCACCGGGCGGTCGTCAGCGACGCCGCCTTCGCACCCGAGGACCCGGACAAGCCGTTCACCGTGCACACCCGCTGGATCGAGACCGAGTTCGACAATGCGGTGGAGCCGTACGCCGGTGCGGGCGAGGCTCCCGCCGACGCGGAGCCGGGCGAGCGCTACGTCGTCGAGGTCGGCGGGCGCCGGCTCGAGGTCGTCCTGCCGGCCGGTCTGGGGGCTGCCGGCGGCAGCTCTGCTGCGGCCGCCGGACGCCGCAAGCCTCCGCGGCGCAGCAGCGGCTCGGGCGGCGCGGCGGCCGCCGGCGGAGACGCGCTCACCAGCCCCATGCAGGGCACCATCGTCAAGGTCGCCGTCGAGGAAGGACAGCAGGTCGCCGCGGGCGACCTGGTCGTCGTCCTCGAGGCGATGAAGATGGAACAGCCGCTCAACGCGCACAAGGCCGGCACCGTCAGCGGGCTGACGTCTGACGTCGGCGAGACCGTGGCCAGCGGTGCGGTGATCTGCTCGATCAGCGACTGAGGCTGCCTGCTCGGCACGGCCTGCCCCGCGTGGTCGTCGCGCACAATGGGACGCATGAAGTCTGCCGCCGCCGTACGCCGCATGCTTGCGGTGCTGCTGCTGGGCCTGGTCGGACTCGTCGGCACTGCAGCCGCCGCTCCCGCGCAGGACGCGGCTGACACGCTCGGCGAGGCCGCGCTGTCCCTGCGCGACGAGCCGGTCTACGTCTCACCCGCCGCCCAGGACGAGCTGCCGATGGGCGCCCGGCTCAGCGACCAGCAGCTGTCGGCGCTGCAGGACCAGGCCCGCGCCGCGGAACCCACGGTGTACGTGGCGGTGCTCCCCGAGGTCGCCAAGGTCGAGAACGCACCTCAGCTGCTCTACCAGGCGAGCGACCAGCGTCCCGGCGTCTACCTCGTCGTCATCAGCGACGCCACGTTCTCGGCGGGGGCGAGCCCCGGGCTGTCGGTCACCACCGCCGAGGCGCGGCAGGCCGCCGACGACGCCTGGCAGGCGGCCGGCCGCGACCTCAACGCCTTCCTCACCCAGTTCGTCACCAACGTCGACACGGTCGGCGCCGCCCCGGGCACCGGCGTGGCGGAGGACACCGGCGCGTACGGCGACAACGGCGCGCCGTACGCCAGCGAATCCTCGGGCGGCCGCTTCGGCATCGGCATCCTGCCGATCCTGCTCGTCGGGGGCGTGGGCTTCCTGCTGCTGCGCCACCTGGCCCGCCGCCGCGACGCGACGACCCCACCCGCCGCAAGCGTTCGGGACCTGCGCCGGGCCGTCGACGAGGACGTCACCTCCTTCGGCGAGGAGCTCGACCGGCTGGACGTCGACCCGCGCTCCCCCGATGTGCCCGAGCACAGCCGGACCGACCTGCAGGCCGCTCTCGACGACTACGAGCAGGCCAAGGCCGGTGCCGCCGCGATCCGCGCCCCCGAGGACGCCCGGGTTGTCAGCGAGGCACTCGACGACGGCCGGTGGCGGCTGGCCCGGGTGCTCGCCCGGCGCGACGGCAGCGAGCTTCCCCAGCGCCGGCCGCCCTGCTTCTTCGACCCGCGCCACGGGCCGTCCACCGGCGATGCCAGGTGGGCCCCCCCGGGCGGCTCGCCCCGCGAGGTGCCGGTGTGCGCCGCGTGCTTCGCGCGGCTCGCCGACGGCGGCGAACCCGACGTCCGCACCGTCCCGGTCGGCGGCACGCGCCGGCCGTACTGGGAGGCCGGCCCGGCGTACGGCGGATGGGCCGGCGGCTACTTCGGCGCCGCGGTGCCGGCGTTCCTGCTGGGCACGATGCTCGCCTCCGGCGGTGGGTGGGCCCACCTCGGCGGCGGATGGGGGTACGGCGACGGGGGCGGGTTCGGCGGCGGAGGCGGGTTCGACGGCGGGGGCGGGTTCGACGGCGGAGGCGCGTTCGACGGCGGAGGCGGGTTCGACGGAGGCGGGGGATTCGGCTGACCCGCCCCAAGGGCCGCGAGACCGGGCGCCGTCAGCCCGCCGGGTGAAGCTGGCGGGCCGCCTCGGCCAGCGACCCCGACAGCGACGGGTAGACGGTGAACGCCTGAGCCAACGTGTCGACGGTGAGCCGCGCCGACACGGCGACCGACAGCGCGTGGACGAGTTCGCTCGCGCGCGGCGCCACCACCACCCCGCCGACCACGAC
This sequence comes from Jiangellales bacterium, assembly GCA_038246785.1. Lineage (GTDB taxonomy): Bacteria > Actinomycetota > Actinomycetes > Jiangellales > Jiangellaceae > JBBRVP01. The sequence continues at coordinate 94,199 of JBBRVP010000007.1, read as the reverse complement.
GCCGGTGGCCGGCCGGCACAACACCTTGACGAACCCGTCGTGCAGCCCCTGCATCTTCGCCCGCGCATTGGTGGCGAGCGGCAGTTTCACCACCCGCGCGTCGATCTCGCCGGCATCGACCGCCGCCTGGCTCCAGCCCACGGTCGCGATCTCCGGCGCCGTGAAGACGTTGCCCGCGACGCTGCGCAGGTCGAGCGGCGCCACCGCGTCGCCGAGCGCGTGCCACATCGCGATCCGACCCTGCATGGCGGCCACTGATGCGAGCGGCAGCACGCCGGTGCAGTCGCCGGCCGCGTAGACCCCACGCGCGGTCGTCCGGGACACCCGGTCGACCTCGACGTAGCCGGCCGGGCTCAGCGCGACCCCGGCGTCGGCGAGCCCGATGCCGCCGGTGTGGGGCAGCGACCCGACCGCCATCAGGCAGTGCGAACCCTCGACCGTGCGGCCGTCGGCGAGGGTGACAACCACCGCGTCGCCGGACCGCTCGACCGCGGCGGCCCGGCTGCGCGACAGGACCGTCATCCCGCCCCGCCGGAAGACCCCCTCGAGGACCTCGGCCGCGTCGGCGTCCTCGCCCGGCAGCACGCGCTCACGTGAGGACACGAGCACGACGTCGCTGCCGAGGGCGTGGTAGGCGCTGGCGAACTCCGCCCCCGTCACCCCCGACCCCACCACGACGAGCCGCGCGGGCAGCTCCGCGAGGTCGTAGAGCTGGGTCCAGGTGAGGATGCGCTCGCCGTCGGGGCACGCCGTGTCCAGCACCCGCGGGTGCGCACCGGTGGCGAGCAGCACGACGTCGGCCGCCAGCGCCTCCTCCGTGCCGGGCGCCGTCGTCGCCACGACCCGCTCGGGACCGTCGAGTCGGCCGGTGCCGGCCACGATCCGTACGCCCTCCGCCGTCAGGCGGGCAGCCACGTCCTCGGACTGGGCCGCGGCCAGTGCCTTGACCCGCTCGTTGACCGCGGCCAGGTCCACACCGACCGCCCCCGACCCCGCCGCGAGCACCACGCCCAGCTCGACGGCGCCGTCGACGTCGGTCATGACCTCGGCGGTCGCGATCAGGGTCTTGCTGGGCACGCAGTCGGTCAGCACGGCCGCCCCGCCGAGCCCGGCGCGCTCGACCACCGTGACCTCGGCGCCGAGCTGGGCGGCGACGAGCGCCGCCTCGTAGCCGCCCGGCCCCCCGCCGACGACCACGACGCGCGTCACAGCGGCCATCCTTGCGCACGCCGTCGCTACCCTCCCGCCGTGAGTGTCTATGCCGCCTACGCCTCGAACCTCGACCCGGCACTGATGGCCCTGCGCTGCCCGCACTCGCCGCTGCGGGGCACCGGCTGGCTGGTCGGCTGGCGGCTGACGTTCGGCGGTGAGGACCGCTCGCTGCAGGGCGCGCTGGCGACCGTGGTCGAGGACCCGCTCGAGCAGGTCTTCGTCGCGCTCTACGACCTCACCCCTTCCGACGAGCGGGTGCTCGACAGCTGGGAGGGCGAGGAGCTCGAGCTCTACCGCAAGGTGCACGTGCGGGTCCACACGCTGGAGGGGGAGGCGGTGGCCTGGACCTACGTGCTCGACGGGTACGAGGGCGGGCTGCCATTCGCCCGCTACCTGGGCCTCGTCGCGGACGCCGCCGAGGCGTCCGGGGCCCCGGACGACTACGTCGCCGCCCTGCGCGCCCGGCCCTGCCGGTGAGTTCGCCGCCGCACTAGGGTCGCCGCCGTGACCGCCGACCACGTCTGCGGCGACGAGGAGGCTCCCGACGCGGCCGGTGACCTCGCCGATCCGGCGACCGATCCAGCGCTGGTGGCGCGGGCTGCGGCGACGGTGTTCGCCGAGCGGAGTGGCGCGCCGCGTCACGACGTCGCCCTCGTGCTCGGCTCCGGCTGGGCGCCGGCCGCCGACCTGCTCGGCGAGACGCTGGCCGAGGTGGCGATCGGCGAGCTTCCCGGCTTCACCGCCGCCGCTGTCGAAGGTCACGTCGGGCACGTCCGGTCGGTACGGATCGGCGACTCGGACCGCCGGGCCATGGTGTTCCTCAGCCGCACCCACCTCTACGAGGGCCGCGGGGTACGCCCGGTGGTGCACGGCGTGCGCACCGCCGCCGCGGCAGGCTGCGCCGCCGTCGTGCTCACCAACGGCTGCGGCGGGCTGCGGCCCGAGTGGGCGCCCGGCACACCGGTGCTGATCGGCGACCACATCAACCTGACCGCCCGCTCCCCCGTCGAGGGTGCGACGTTCGTGGACTGCACCGACCTGTACTCGGCCCGGTTGCGCGCGGTGGCGCGCGAGGTGGACCCGACGCTCGACGAGGGCGTCTACGTACAGTTCCCCGGGCCGCAGTACGAGACGCCGGCGGAGGTGCGGATGGCGCGCGTCCTCGGTGGCGACCTGGTCGGCATGTCGACGGCGCTGGAGGCGATCGCCGCCCGCGAAGCCGGCCTGGAGGTGCTCGGCGTCTCGCTGGTCACCAACCTGGCCGCCGGGATCAGCCGTACGCCGCTGGCCCACGCCGAGGTCATCGCCGCCGGGCGGGCCGCCGCCGACCGGTGCGGCTCGCTGCTCGCCGAGGTCACCCGGCGGGTGGCGGCGTGAACGGGCCGCCCGCGGACCCCGACCTGCTCGGCCGCGCCCAGGCCTGGATCGCCGACGATCCCGACGCGGAAACCCGTGCCGAGCTGGCGCACCTGGTCGCCCGGGCGGAGGCCGGGGATGCCGTCGCACTGGCCGACATCGCCGAGCGCTTCAGTGGGCCACTGGAGTTCGGCACGGCGGGAATGCGCGGCGAGATGGGGGCCGGACCGCACCGGATGAACCGCGTCGTCGTGCAGCGCGCCGCTGCCGGGCTGGCTGCCTACCTGCGTGCTCACGGCGGCGCCTCGGTCGTCGTCGGATACGACGCCCGGCACAAGTCCGACGTGTTCGCCCGCGACACCTGCGCGGTGATGACGGCGGCGGGGATCGCCGCGTCGGTGCTGGACCATCCGCTGCCGACGCCGGTGCTGGCGTACGCCATCCGCCCGCTGGGCTGCGACGCCGGCGTCGTCGTCACCGCCTCGCACAACCCGCCGGCCGACAACGGCTACAAGGTCTACCTCGGCGACGGCTCGCAGATCGTGCCGCCGGCCGATGCGGACATCTCCGCCGCGATCGCGGCCGTCGGACCGGTCGCCTCGCTGCCGCGCGCCGACGACGGTTGGGTCACGCTCGGCGACGAGGTCCTCGACGGCTACCTCGACCGGGTCGCCGAGGTCGCCGTCCCGGGAGGCCCGCGTGACGTCCGCGTGGTCTACACGCCGATGCACGGCGTCGGCGGCGACGTGGTGCTCGCGGCCCTGGCCCGGGCCGGTTTCCCGGCCCCGGACGTGGTGAGCCAGCAGGCGGAGCCGGACCCGGACTTCCCGACCGTCGCCTTCCCCAATCCCGAGGAGCCCGGCGCGATGGACCTCGCGCTCGCGCTGGCCGCCGAGCGCGATGCCGATCTCATCGTGGCCAACGACCCGGATGCCGACCGCTGCGCGGTGGGGGCGCCGTTCCCCGACGGCTGGCGCATGCTGCGCGGCGACGAGCTCGGCGGGCTGCTCGCCGAGCACCTCGTCCGTCGCGACCCTTCCCGTGGCGGCGTGCTGGCCTGCTCGATCGTGTCCTCGTCGCTGCTGGCGCGCATCGCCGAGCGGCACGGCCTGGGCTTCGCCGAGACGCTCACCGGGTTCAAGTGGATCTCGCGGGTCGACGGGCTGCGCTTCGGCTACGAGGAGGCGCTCGGCTACTGCGTCGACCCAGATGCCGTCCGTGACAAGGACGGCATCGCGACCACTGTGCTCGTCGCCGAGCTGGCCGCCCGGCTCAAGGCGGAGGGGCGCACGCTAGCGGATGCCCTCGACGACCTGGCGCGGACGTACGGCGTGCACGCCACCGACCAGCTCTCGGTGCGGGTGGAAGACCTCGGCGAGATCGCCATAGCGATGGCCCGGCTGCGCTCCGCTCCGCCCGCAGCCCTCGGCGGGCGTCCGGTCGAGGAGCTGCAGGACCTCGAGGACGGCGTCGACGGGCTGCCACCGACGGACGGTCTGCGCTGCCGGCTGTCCGACGACGCCCGGGTGATCGTGCGGCCGAGCGGCACCGAGCCCAAGCTCAAGGCCTACCTCGAGGTCGTGGAGCCGGTCACCGGCGGCGACCTCCCCGCGGCCCGGGCCCGCGCCGCGCAGGTCCTCGCCGCGCTGCGCCGCGACGTCGCCGCCGCCCTCGGGCTGCCCGACTGAGCCCCGGAGCCGACCACGCCGAGCGGGCCGGGCGCCTACGTACCCGCCGTTACAGTGACGGGATGACCCTCCTCGACGTCAGCGCCGGCGTCGCCGAGGCGACCAGCTCCGACGCGTCGCTGCGCCGCTTCCTGCACGGCTTGCCCGGCGTCGACCAGGTGGGAGCTGAGGCCCGCGCGGCCATGCTGTCGACCCGGTCGATCAAGACAACGGCCAAGGCGGCGGCGATCGACCTGGCCATCCGCATGGTCGACCTCACCACCCTGGAGGGCGCCGACACCCCCGGGAAGGTCCGCGCACTGTGCGCCAAGGCGATGCGCCCTGACCCGTCCGACCGCACCGTGCCCCCGGTCGCCGCGGTCTGCGTCTACCCCGACCTGGTGGCGACCGCGAAGCAGGCGCTGGGGACCAGCGGCGTACGCGTTGCCAGCGTGGCCACCGCATTCCCCAGCGGCCGGGCCAGCCTCGAGGTCAAGCTGCGTGACACCCGCGACGCGTTGGCCGCCGGTGCCGACGAGATCGACATGGTGATCGACCGCGGCGCGTTCCTGTCCGGTCGCTACCTGGAGGTCTACGAGGAGGTCGTGGCCGTCAAGGAGGCCTGCGGCGACACGCACCTCAAGGTGATCCTCGAGACGGGCGAGCTCGCGACGTACGACAACGTGCGCCGCGCCTCCTGGATCGGGATGCTCGCCGGCGGCGACTTCATCAAGACGAGCACCGGCAAGACCTCGCCGGCCGCCACGCTGCCCGTGCTGCTCGTCATGCTCGAAGCCGTGCGCGACTTCCGCGAGGCGACCGGACGGCAGGTGGGTGTGAAGCCTGCGGGCGGCATCCGCTCCACCAAGGACGCGATCCGCCACCTCGTGACCGTGAACGAGACGGTGGGCAGCGACTGGCTCGACCCGGCGTGGTTCCGCTTCGGCGCCTCCTCGCTGCTCAACGACTTGCTGATGCAGCAGGCCAAGGCGAGCAGCGGCCGCTACTCCGGTCCCGACTACTTCACCCTCGACTGAGGACGGCCATGGACCTCTCCTACGCGCCGGCCCCGGAGTCGCGCGCCATCGTCGACATCGCCAGCTCCTACGGCCTGTTCATCGACGGCGAGTTCGTCGACCCGGTCGACGGAACCCCGTTCAAGACCGTCAACCCGGCCACCGAGGAGGTGCTCGCCGAGGTCACTGCGGCCGGCCCGCAGGACGTCGACCGCGCCGTGAAGGCCGCGCACCGCGCCTGGTCCCGTACGTGGTCCCGCATGCCCGGCCGCGAACGCGGCAAGTACCTGTTTCGCATCGCCCGCCTGCTGCAGGAGCGTTCCCGCGAGCTCGCGGTGCTCGAGTCGATCGACAACGGCAAGCCGATCCGGGAGTCCCGCGACGTCGACGTCCCGCTGGCCGCGGCGCACTTCTTCTACCACGCCGGCTGGGCCGACAAGCTGCGCTACGTGGGCCTGGGCCCTGACCCGCGTCCGCTCGGGGTCGCCGGCCAGGTCATCCCCTGGAACTTCCCGCTGCTCATGCTGGCGTGGAAGGTCGCGCCCGCGCTGGCCGCCGGCAACACCGTGGTCCTCAAACCGGCGGAGACCACGCCGCTCACCGCGCTGCTGTTCGCGCAGATCGTCCAGCAGGCCGACCTGCCGCCGGGCGTGGTCAACATCCTCACCGGCGCCGGCGAGACCGGCCGCCTGCTCGTCGCCCACCCCGACGTCGACAAGGTCGCCTTCACCGGCTCCACCGAGGTCGGCAAGCAGATCGCCCGCACGATCGCCGGCAGCGCCAAGAAGGCCACGCTCGAGCTCGGCGGCAAGGCCGCCAACATCGTCTTCGACGACGCGCCGATCGACCAGGCAGTCGAGGGCATCGTCGACGGGATCTCCTTCAACCAGGGCCACGTCTGCTGTGCCGGCTCGCGCCTGCTGGTGCAGGAGAGCGTCGCCGACGACGTCATGGCTCGGCTCAAACGGCGCCTGGCGACCCTGCGTCTGGGCGACCCGCTCGACAAGAACACCGACGTCGGCGCCATCAACTCCGCCGAGCAGCTGGCCCGCATCCGCGAGCTGTCCGAGGTCGGCGAGGCCGAGGGTGCCGAGCGCTGGTCGCCGGCCTGCGACCTGCCCGACCGCGGCTACTGGTTCGCCCCCACCATCTTCACCGGCGTCAGCCAGGCCCACCGGATCGCCCGCGAGGAGATCTTCGGCCCGGTCCTGTCGGTGCTGACGTTCCGCACGCCGGCCGAGGCGGTCGAGAAGGCCAACAACACCCCGTACGGGCTGTCGGCCGGCGTCTGGACCGACAAGGGCAGCCGCATCCTCTGGACCGCCGACCAGCTGCGCGCCGGCGTGGTGTGGGCCAACACGTTCAACAAGTTCGACCCGACCAGCCCGTTCGGCGGGTACAAGGAGTCCGGGTACGGACGTGAGGGCGGCCGTCACGGCCTGGCCGCCTACCTGGCCGCCCACGTCGAGGCGTCGCGATGAGCCGGATCCCGGTCGCCAAGACCTACAAGCTCTACATCGGCGGCGCGTTTCCGCGCAGCGAGTCCGGGCGCACCTACGGGGCACGCGACGCCAAGGGCGGCTTCCTCGCCAACGCCGCGCTGGCCAGCCGCAAGGACGCCCGTGACGCCGTTGTCGCGGCGCGCAAGGCCTTTCCCGGCTGGTCGGGGGCGACCGCCTACAACCGTGGCCAGGTGCTCTACCGGGTCGCGGAGGTGCTCGAGGGCCGGCGGGCGCAGTTCGCCGACGAGGTGGCCCGCACCGAGGGCCTGCCCGCGCGGCGGGCCGCTGCGGTGGTCGGCGCCGCCATCGACCGCTGGGTCTGGTACGCCGGCTGGACCGACAAGATCGCCCAGGTCGTCGGCAACGCCAACCCGGTCGCCGGACCGTACTTCAACGTCTCCGCGCCAGAGCCGACCGGAGTCGTCGCCGTCCTGGCGCCCCAGGACTCCTCACTGCTCGGGTTGGTGTCCGTGGTGGCGCCGGTGCTCGCCGGCGGCAACACCGCCGTGGTGCTCGCGAGCGAGGCCCACCCACTGCCGGCCATCAGCCTGGGCGAGGTTCTTGCCACCAGTGACGTCCCCGGTGGCGTGGTCAACGTGCTCACCGGGCGGGTCGGCGAGGTGGCGCCGTGGCTGGCCTCGCACATGGACGTCAACGCGATCGACCTCACCGGCGCCGGTGAGGGCTGGGGCGAACTCGAGCTCGCCGCCGCCGACAACCTCAAGCGCGTACGCCGCCCCGCGGACGAGGACTGGATGGCCGAGCCGGCGCTCGACCGGCTCACCTGGTGCCTCGAGACCAAGACCGTCTGGCACACCAAGGGCGCCTGAGGCGACCCTGTGGTGCCCCTCGGATCAGCCCTGGAGCGCATCACCGCGACGCAGCGGCTCGTCGCGCGGGGGCAGTCCTCCCGGGTGGTCGACATCGAGGGCGGGTTCGTGGCGCTCAACGACGCCGTCCCCGCGTCGTACGACCACAACTCCGCGTGGCTGGTCGAGCCGACACCCGACCCGGGCGCGCTCGTTGCCCGGCTCGACGAAGTCATGGGCGGCGCGGGGCTGCGACACCGGCGGATGACGGTCCAGTCGCCTCAGGTCGGCGCCGTCTGGGTGGCCGGACTCGGCGCCGGCTGGGAGCGCGGCGACGAGGTGCTCATGGCGCTGGCCGGCGAACCCGACCGCCCAGCGCGCGGCCAGGCGGTCGAGCTGAGCTGGCCCGACGTGCGCGAGTCGTACGTCGCGTCGTGGCGGCGCAGCCTGCCAGCCGCCGGGCCTGAGGTCTGGCGCCAGCTCGCCGACCGCCGGGACGAGACCGCGCGGGCCTGCCTACTGCGCCACTTCGCCGTGGTTGTCGACGGCAAGGTGGTCGCACGTGCTGAGCTGCGGCTGAGCGGTCGCACCGGCCAGGTTGAGGACGTTGAGACCGTCGAGGCGTACCGCGGACGCGGCTACGCGCGCGAGATCGTGCTGGCGGCCGCCGCGGCCGCCAGCGACTCGGGGGCGGATCTTTGCTGGCTCGTCGCGGACGCGCGGGACTGGCCGCGTCTGCTCTACGTCCGGCTCGGGTTTGTCGAGGTGGGGGGCGCGACGGAGCTCACGCGCGCTCCGTGAGGCAGGTGTGAGAGACCTCCGCGAGCCCACCGGGCGGCGTCGCGTCGCGCAACCCTTGACATCGGAGTGGGACGATATATCTTCGACATGTCCCGATAGCACAACCGCAAGGAGACGACATGACGACGGCATGGGCCGGCCCCGAGCCCTGGGACGCGGGTACGTGGGCCCGGCGGGCATTGCGCGACTACCTGCGCTCGGAAGGTGACCGCGGGCGCGGACGGCGGCGGCGCCACGGACCGCCGCCGTGGGCCGGCGGCTTCGTCCCTGGCGGCCCGCACGGGAAGTGGGCAGGGCCGGGTGGCCCCGCCGGGCCGGGCTGGGTGGGCGGCCCGTGGCGTCGCGGACCGCGCGGGCGCGGCGACGTACGGCTCGCCATCCTCGGGCTGTTGGCCGAGTCGCCGATGCACGGCTACCAGCTCATCCAGGAGATCACCTCCCGCAGCGAAGGCGACTGGCGGCCCAGCCCCGGCTCGATCTACCCCACGCTGTCGCAGCTGGAGGACGAGGGGCTGGTCCGGGCCGGCGACGAGGAAGGCCGCCGGGTCTTCACCCTTACCGATACGGGTCGCGCGCAGGCGGCGGAGCGCCGGGCTGAGTACAACGCGTTGTGGCAGCGGCCGGCCGACCCCGACGGCGACGCGGTCCGCGAGCTCGGCGCGCTCGTGGTGCAGGTGGGTGCGGCCGCGGTCCAGGTGGCCAGCGCCGGCACCGACGACCAGCGGCGGCGGGCCGGAGAGCTGCTCGAACGCACCCGCCGCGACCTGTACCGGCTGCTCGCCGGAGACGACGAGACGCGAGAGGACGAGCCATGACCGAGACCGCCCGGCTGCGCGCCGGCGACGACGACCGCGAACGCGTCGTGGAGCTGCTCCGGGTGGCCCACGTCGAAAGGCCGGCTCGACGAGGCCGAGCTCGGCGAGCGTACCGGGGCGGCGTACTCCGCCCGCTTCCTCGACGATCTGCCGGCCCTCACCGCTGACCTGCCGGGCTCCCGGGCCGTCGCCCGCCGGGAGCTCCCGCAGACGCCAGCCCGGCGTCGGCGGACGGTCGGGCCGCCGTTTCCGGTGCTCGCGGTCCTGGGACTGTTCGCCCTGGTGGCGAGCATCGGCGCGCTGTCGCACAGCCACCCGCCCGTACCGCTGCTGTGGTTCGGGCTGGCCCTCCTGCTCGTGCTGCGGCACCGCCACCGGCCGGCGTGGGGCTACGCCCACGCACGCCGGCAACTCTCCCGCTGACCGCGATTGCCGGCCGGGCCGGCCGGACCGGCACCCGCCGTGGCCCGCGAGGGCCGCTCAGCGGTGGCCCGTGCGGACCTCGGCGAACTCGCGGGCGGCGGTCAGTGCCGAGTACCCCGGCTTGATCACCCCGTTGATGACGGCGAGACGCTCGTCGAACGGGATGAACGCGCTCTTCATCGCGTTGACGGTGAACCACTGGTAGTCGGCCAGGTCGTAGCCGAACGCGTCGGACAGGCCGGCGAGCTCCCGCGACACCGACGTGCCGCTCATCAGCCGGTTGTCGGTGTTGACCGTCACCCGGAAGCGCAGCCGGGTCAGCAACCCGATCGGGTGCTCGGCGATCGAGTCGACGGCGCCGGTCTGGACGTTGGACGAGGGGCACATCTCCAGCGGGATGCGCTTGTCGCGGACGTACGCCGCGAGGCGCCCCAGCCGCAGCGGCTCGTCGTCGTCCTCGCCGCCCTGGATGTCGTCGACGATGCGGACGCCGTGCCCGAGCCGGTCGGCGCCGCACCACTGGATCGCCTCCCAGATGCTCGGCAGTCCGAACGCCTCCCCGGCGTGGATGGTGAAGTGGGAGTTCTGCCGCCGGAGGTACTCGAACGCGTCGAGGTGCCGGCTCGGGGGGAAGCCGGCCTCCGCGCCGGCGATGTCGAAACCGACGACGCCGGCGTCGCGGTAGGCGATGGACAGCTCGGCGATCTCCGTCGAGCGCGCGGCGTGGCGCATGGCCGTGAGCAGGGTGCCGGTACGGATGGGCCGCCCGGCCGCCGCGGCCCGCTCACGCCCCTGGGCCAAGCCGAGCTCGACCGCCTCGACCACCTGCTCGAGAGTCAGCCCCTGCTCGAGGTGCTGCTCCGGGGCGTAGCGCACCTCCGCGTAGACCACGCCGTCGTCGGCGAGGTCCTCGGCGCACTCCGCGGCGACGCGCTCGAGCGCCTCCGGGGTCTGCATGACGGCGACGGTGTGCTCGAACGTCTCGAGGTAGCGCTCGAGCGACCCGGAGTCGGCCGACTCGCGGAACCACTGCTCCAGCTCGGCGGCGTCCTCGGTAGGCAGCTCGTGACCGGCGTCGGCGGCCAGGTCCACCACGGTCTGCGGCCGCAGCCCGCCGTCGAGGTGGTCGTGCAGCAGCGCCTTCGGCGCGCGGGCGATCTCCTCGGGCGTCGGGATCATGGCTGAACGCTAACGCCGGCCGCGTTCGCTCCGCTGCCGCCGCCTCCCAGCCACCTGCCCGGCCCCTCCACCCCTTCCACCCCTTCCCAGCCCCGGCGATCAAGGAGAAATCCACGTTCACGCGTCGGCAGAACGTGGATTTCTCCTGGATCAACTGCGGGGTGGGGTGGAACCCGCCCGACACTGGGCCGGGCTGGGCCAGGTCGGACCGGGCAACGAGCCCGAGAAGGGGGCACCTCACTCCTCGCGGTGCGCGGCCTCGGGGGCGAACGCCGGCATGCAGACCGCCACGTAGTCGGCGCCCTCGTCGCCGACGGAGTAGCGCACCCGCTCCCCCGCAGAGCTGAGCACCGCCTGGCCGGCTGCCACCGCGAGCGTGCCGCCGTCGTGCTCGACGAGCACGAGCCCGCGCAGCACCACCGTCACCTCGTCGAAATCCGGTGCCTGGGCCGGCTCGTCCCAGCCGGGCGGAGCCGTCATCACCGCCACGCTCACGGCGGAGGTCCCGCAGCGGACGCGACCGACGTACTCGTCGATCACCTTGCCGCCGGGCACCGGGATGCGGGTCGGCTCCTCGATCAGCTGCGGCATGCCGACCACCCTAGGCAGTCGGGCCGGCTGGCACCGGCTCAGCTGGCAGCGATCCGGTCGATGACGAGCGGCAGCAGGCCGGGGCGGTTGCCGGCAGGGGCGATGACATACGCCCCCTCGAGCGCCTCGAGGGCCCGATCGAAGCGCTCGGGGGTGTCGGTGTGCAGCGTCAGCAGCGGCTCGCCGCCGCGCACGTAGGCACCCGGCTTGGCGTGCAGCTGCACGCCGGCGCCGGCCTGCACGGGGTCCTCCTTGCGGGCCCGGCCGGCCCCGAGCCGCCAGGCCGCGAGCCCGACGGCGTACGCGTCCAGAGAGGTGAGCACGCCGTCGGCCGGCGCCAGCAGGTCATGGGTCTCCCGCGCGGTCGGCAGCGCCGCGTCGGGGTCGCCGCCCTGCGCGGCGACCATGCGCCGCCAGACGTCCATCGCGGAGCCGTCGTGCAGCCGGTCCGCCGGGTCCACCCCGCCGACCCCGGCTGCGGCGAGCATCTCGCGAGCCAGTGCGAGGGTGAGCTCGATGACGTCCTGGGGGCCCCCGCCGGCGAGGATCTCGACCGACTCGCGCACCTCGAGGGCGTTGCCGGCGGTCAGCCCCAGCGGCGTCTGCATGTTGGTGAGCAGCGCGACCGTTGTGACTCCCGCGTCGCTGCCGAGGTCGACCATGGTGCGGGCCAGTTCGCGCGCGGACTCGACGTCCTTCATGAAGGCCCCGGAGCCGACCTTGACGTCGAGCACGAGCGCGCCGGTGCCCTCGGCGATCTTCTTGCTCATGATCGAGCTGGCGATGAGCGGGATCGCCTCGACGGTGCCGGTGACATCGCGTAGCGCGTAGAGCTTCTTGTCGGCGGGCGCGAGCCCCGCGCCCGCCGCGCACACGACGGCCCCGACGGCTTCGAGCTGGGCGAGCATCGCCTCGCTGGTCAGGTCGGCGCGCCAGCCGGCGATCGACTCGAGCTTGTCCAACGTACCGCCCGTGTGGCCGAGCCCGCGCCCGGACAGCTGCGGCACCGCGACTCCGCAGGCGGCGACGAGCGGCGCCAACGGCAGGGTGACCTTGTCGCCGACCCCGCCGGTCGAGTGCTTGTCGGCGGTTGGTCGCGACAGCCGGGAGAAGTCCATCCGCTCGCCGGAGCGGATCATCGCGTCGGTCCAGCGGGCGACCTCCGCGCGGTCCATCCCCCGCAGCAGGATCGCCATCGCCAGCGCCGCCATCTGCTCTTCGGCCACGACACCGCGCGTGTAGGCGTCGACCACCCAGTCGATCTGCGTGTCGGCCAGCCGGGCGCCGTCGCGCTTGGTGCGGATGACCTCCACAGCCTCGAAGGCTTCACTCATGGCCGCGAGTATCCCGCCCGGATACCCCGTACGGGCCGGTCGCCCGCTGCGCTGCACGCGAACGAGCCGGGCTCCCCGGCCTCCAAGATCGAGTGTGACGGCAGGCAGACACGCCGATCGGCGTGTCCTGCCTGGTGTTCCACTCGATCTTGTTGGAGGGCTGGCGTCAGCGGCGGCGGGCGAGGTCCTCCGGCCCGAACGCGTCGGGCAGCACCTCGGCGAGGATCCGGACGCCCCGCGGCGTCTCGACCAGGAGCTCCGGCCCCCCGTGCTCCCACAGCAGCTGGCGGCATCGCCCGCACGGCATGAGCACGTCGCCATGCCCGTCCACGCAGGTGAACGCGACCAGCCGGCCGCCGCCCGTGGCGTGCAGCGAGGACACCAGCCCGCACTCGGCGCAGAGCACGACGCCGTAGGCGGCGTTCTCCACGTTGCAGCCGCTCACGACGCGGCCGTCGGTGACCAAGGCGGCCGCGCCGACCTTGAAGCGGGAGTACGGGGCGTAGGCGTGGCGCATCACCCGCTGCGCCTCGGCACGCAGCGCCGCCCAGTCGATGTCGGGGCCGCTGTCACGGCCGACGTCGGGGCCGCTGTCACGGCCGGCATGACGGCCGGTCACGACTTCACGTACGGCTGGCCGTCGGCAGCCGGCGCCCGCACGCGCCCGACCAGCCCGGCTACCGCGAAGATCGTCGCGAGGTAGGGCGCCATCAGCATGAACTCGCTGGGGATCGGCGTGCCCACGATGCCGAGGATGCTCTGCAGGTTGTTGGCGAAACCGAAGAGCAGGGCGGCGAACAGCGCCCCCAACGGCGTCCAGCGCCCGAAGATCATGGCTGCCAGCGCGATAAAGCCCTGCCCGGCGGTCATCTCGCGGGCGAAGGCGCCGACGTTGCCGATGGTGAAGAAGGCCCCGCCGAGGCCGGCGACCAGGCCGCCGAGCAGGACGTTCTGGAAGCGGATGCGGTTGACCTTGATGCCCACCGTGTCGGCCGCGGCCGGGTGCTCACCGACCGCCCGCACGCGCAGCCCCCAGCGGGTGCGGAACAGGGCGACCTGCACGACGGCCACGACGACGTACATGAGGTAGACGATGACGGTCTGGTTGAACAGCACCGGGCCGATCAGCGGGATGTCGCCCAGCAGCGGGATCTTGATCGGCTGGAAGGTGCCGGGCGAGTTCCAGGTGTCCTGCTGCTGTACCAGGATCCGCCCGTACAGGAAGCCGGTGACGCCGATGACGAGGACGTTGAGCACGACGCCGACGATGATCTGGTCGACGACGTAGCGCAGCGCGAACAGCGCCAGCAGCAGGGCCACCAGCAGGCCGGCGATCGGCGCGGCCAGCAACCCCAACCAGAGGTTGCCGGAGAGGCTGGCGACCACGGCGGCGAGGAACGCGCCCGCGAGCAGCTCGCCCTCGATGGCGATGTTGATGACGCCGGAGCGCTCGCACAGCACGCCGGACAACGACCCGAAGATGAGGGGTACGGCAAGGGCGAGCGAGCCGGCCAGCAGTCCCACGAACGAGATCGACTTGCCCTCGATGGCCCAGACCAGGAACGCCAGCAGCCATACCGCGGCGAAGACGCCGGACAACCAGGCCGGGACCGGCCGGCGACGCGAGACGTACCACGCGGCCTGCCCGGCGAGGGCGAGCGCCAGCACCGACAGCACGATCGCCGTCGTCCGCGTCGGCAGGGCCACCGGGTCGATGCGGATGGCGTCGCTGCCGCGGGAGAGCCCGAACGTGCTCTTCGTCCCCGACTTCGCACCGAACCCGAACGCGACGAGGGCCAGCAGGCCGAGCACCCCGAGGATGATCGGCGTACGCCAGCTCGGCGGACGCACCTGCAGGACCGCCTCGCGATCCGGCGGGGCGAGCGGCGCGGCCGACGGGGTGATCGTGGCGCTCATGCGTTCCACCCCTTCGACACCTGCATCGTCTCGACGCCGGCGGCTCTGATCCGGAAGATCGAGCGGACGAGGGGCGGCGCCGCGATGAACAGCACGATGAGCGACTGCACGACGAGCACGATGTCGATCGGCGTGCCGGTGCGGGCCTGCATGGTCACGCCGCCGGCACGGAGCGCGCCGAAGAGCAGTCCGGCGAGCACTGTGCCGAGAGGACTGCCACGGCCCAGCAGCGCGACGGTGATCGCATCGAAGCCGATGCCGGCGGAGACACCGCCGGTCAGCGACTTCTCGGTGCCGAGGATCTGGAACGCACCGGCGAGGCCGGCGAGGCTTCCGGCGATGGCCATGACCCCGAACGTCGAGCGCGCGACGCTGATGCCGGCCGTGCGCGCGGCCGAGGGGTTGGCGCCGACGGCGCGGAAGCGGAAGCCGATCGTGCTCCGCTCGAGCAGCCACCACACGCCCCACGCGGCGAGCAGCACGACGACCAACCCGGCGTGGATGCGGAACGAGCTGCCGAACAGCCGCGGCAGCTCGGCGGTGGAGTCGACGGCGGGGCTGATCGGGTCGCTGCGGCCCGGCCGGTGGAAGGCCGAGGTGGTGAGCAGGAACGCCAAGAGGTAGCGTGCGATGTAGTTGAGCATGATCGTCGTGATCACCTCGTGCGCCCCGGTGCGTGCCTTGAGCAGGCCGGGGATGCCGCCCCAGATCGCGCCGCCGAGCAGCCCCGCGGCCAGCGCGACGAGCGTGTGGCCGCCCCAGGGCAGGCTCCAGGAGAAGCCGACGTACGCGGCGCCGATGGCCCCGAGAATGATCTGGCCCTCCGCGCCGATGTTGAACAGCCCGGCCTTGAACGCCAAGGCCACCGCGAGACCGGCGGAGATGAGCGGCACGGCGAAGACGAGGGACTCCGACAGCGGCCGCAACGCACCGCGGGCGCTGTCGGCCGTCCAGTCGAACAAGGCGCCCTGCACGAGGGCCTTGTAGGCGTCGGCGATCGCCGTCCACGCGTCGCCGAGCATGTCCTGCGGCCGCGAGAAGAAGTAGCCGGCGCTGTTCTGCACGTCGGGCGAGGCGATCGCGATGAGGACGGCACCGACGACGAGGGCGAGCAGCACCGAGAGCAGCGTGAGCACGATCGTGTCGCGCAGCGCGCCCCCGCCGGGCGGCGGGGCGGGCTCCTGGGGCGCCGGTGGCGGAGCCGGAGCGTCGACGGTGGGGGCGCTCATGCCGCACCTCCGGAGGGTGTGTCGGCGACGGGGGATGCCTCTGCCGCGGGCCCGCCTGGCCGGGCGTGCGCGGCAGCCTCGGCTGCCTCGTCGAGCGGGATGCCGGCCATCATGAGGCCGAGCACGTCGCGGGGTGTGTCGCCGCCGACGATGCCCACCACGCGCCCGCGGTACATGACCGCGGTCCGGTCGGCCAGCGCGCTGACCTCGTCCAGCTCGGTGGACACCAGCAGCACAGCAGTGCCGCGGTCCCGCTCGGCGACGATCCGGTTGTGCAGGAACTCGACCGAGCCGACGTCGACCCCTCGGGTGGGTTGCGCCGCGACGAAAAGGGTCAGCGGCCGGGAGAGCTCGCGCGCCACGACGAGCTTCTGCTGGTTGCCGCCGGACAGCGAGCCGGCCGGCGCGCCGACGCCCTGCGTGCGGACGTCGAACTCCTCGACCAGCTCGGCGGCCCGCGCGCGTACGCGGCTCGGCGACATGCGGATTCCCGCCGCGAACGGCGCCTTGTCGTGCTGGTCGAGGACGAGGTTCTCGGCCACGGTGAAGGAGTCGATGAGCCCGTCGTGCGACCGGTCCTCGGGAACGTAGCCCACACCGAGCTCGAGGATCTCCTTTGTCGGCATGCCGATCAGCTCGCTGCCGGACAGCGTCGCAGAGCCGGTGGCGATGCCGTCCTGCAGGCCGAGCAGCGCCTCCACCAGCTCGGTCTGCCCGTTGCCCTGGACTCCCGCGACGGCGACGATCTCGCCGCGCCGCACGTCGAAGGACACGTCGTCGACGCGGACGTGACCCACGTCGTCGACGACCCGCAGTCCGCTCACCGCGAGCGCGGCGGCACCCGGCTCGGTGTCGGCCTTGTCAACGGTGAGCTGCACCGCCCGGCCGACCATGAGCGAGGCGAGCTCGGTCTCGCTCGCCGTCGGCAGGGCGGTCCCGACCACCTTGCCGCGCCGGATGACGGTGATCCGGTCGGCGACGGCGCGGACCTCACGCAGCTTGTGGGTGATGAAGACGATGGACGTGCCGGCCGACTTGAGCTCCCGCATGATCCCCATGAGCTCGTCGGTCTCCTGCGGCGTCAGCACCGCGGTCGGCTCGTCGAGGATGACGACCTGCGCGTCGCGGGCCAGCGCCTTGATGATCTCGACCCGCTGCTGGACGCCCACCGGGATGTCCTCGACGAGCGCGTCCGGGTCGACATCGAAGCCGAAGCGTGCGGAGAGCCGGCGTACCTCTTCGCGCGCTGCCGCGTGGTCGAGGAAGGTGCCGCCGCGCACATGCTCGAAGCCGAGCATGACGTTGTCGGCGACGGTGAAGACCGGCACCAGCATGAAGTGCTGGTGGACCATGCCGATGCCGGCGGCAACGGCGTCGCCGGGGCCGCCGAACGCGACAGGCTTGCCGTCGACCAGGATCTCACCGGCGGTCGGGGACAACAGGCCGTAAAGGACGTTCATCAACGTGCTCTTGCCGGCGCCGTTCTCACCGAGCAGGCAGTGGATCTCACCCGGCTCGATGGTGAGGTCGATGGCGTCGTTGGCGGTGAAGCTGCCGAACTTCTTGGTGATGCCGCGCAGCTCGAGCTTCAGCGAAGTCGCCTCCTCCAGCGGCGGGCGCTCCGGCGAGCCCGCACGAGAGCCGGTCGTGCCGACGAACGGTGCGGGGGAGGGAGCCCGCGAGCTCCCTCCCCCGTGCGCACGCTCGGGATGATGCCAGAGGTTCAGCTCGTCTTCGGCGAGCTGGGCGACTCCACCTTGATGTCGCCGGACACGATCTTCTGGCGCAGCGCGTCGATCTCCCCGGACAGGTCCGACGGCACCGTCGACTCGAACGAGTGGAAGGGGGCGAGGCCCACGCCCTCGTTCTCCAGGGTGCCGACGTAGGGGTCGGCACTGAAGTTGCCCGCCGCGGTGGTCTTGACGACGTCGAAGACGGCGTTGTCGATGCGCTTCACCACACTGGTGAGCACGATGTCCTTGTAGTTGGGCACGGACTCGTACCAGTCGGTGTCGACGCCGATGATCATCACATCGCCGGCCGCCTTGGCGGCAGCCGCGGCGCCCAGCCCGACCGGACCGGCCACCGGCATGACGATGTCGGCGCCCTGGTCGATGAAGTTCTGGGTGAGCTGCTTGCCCTTGTTCTGGTCCTGGAAGTCACCGGTGAACGAGCCGTTCTGCTTGGCGACGTCCCAGCCGAGCAGCTTGACGTTCTTGCCCTTCTCCTTGTTGTACTCGGCGATGCCGTCGGCGAAGCCGTCCATGAAGATGGTGACAGTCGGGATCTTGATGCCACCGAAGGTGGCCACCTTGCCGGTCTTGCTGGCCGCCGCCGCCGCGTAGCCGGCCAGGTAGGCGGCCTGCGCGGTGTCGAAGATGAGCGGCTTGATGTTCTTGATCGGCTTGTCGTAGCCGAAGTCGACGATGGCGAACTTCTGCGCCGGCTTGGCCGCGGCAGCCGCCTTGGTCGCGTCGCCGAGCAGGAAGCCGACGGTGACGATGATGCCGCAGTCCTGCTGGACCGCCGACTGGACGTTGGGCGTGTAGTCGGTCGCCGCGTTGGACTCGATGACCTTCGTCTGGACGCCGAGCTGGTCCTTGGCGTCGGTCAGGCCCTTGGCAGCGCTGGCGTTGAACGAGCGGTCGTCGATCCCGCCCTGGTCGGTGACCTCGCAGGCGAGGAAGTTGGCGTTGGGGTTGCTGGACGCTGTCGAGCCGCCGGATGAGCCGGCAGTGCCAGGCGCCTTGCCACACCCGGCGGCGGCCAGGGCGACCGCGCCGATCAGCGCAGCGACACGAATGGACTTCTTCACTGACCCTCCATGGTTCCTCACGGTGACGCCGGACGTGCGGCGGTGTCGGCCGATCCTAGGCTCCGTCCGGCGTCGGATCGGCTTTGGGCAACAGTTCTAGCGGTCTGTAACCAAGCTGTGCCCTTGGCGAAGCGTCAGCAGGGCCGTTGCCGTGAGCAGACGCGCACCGACCGTGATGGCGTCCTCATCGGGGTCGAACCCGCCGCGGTGCAGGTCGGGCATGTCCGGCCGGCCCGGGCGGCGGACCCCCAGTCGGGCCAGGGCGCCGGGAACGTGGTCGAGATACCACGCGAAGTCCTCCGCGCCGAGGCTCTGCTCGGTGTCGGCGACGGCGTCGCTGCCCAGCACCGCCTCGGTGGCCGCCCGCAGCAGGGCGGTCGAGGTCTCGTCGTTGACCAGCGGCGGCACGCCACGCTCGCACTGCACGTCGGCCGTGACGCCGTACGGCGCGACGATCTCCCGCGCCAGCGCGTCGACCAGCCCTGGTGCCTCGAGCCACGCCCGCGCGTCGAGGCAGCGCAGGGTGCCGGCGGCCTCCCCGCGGCTCGGGATGGTGTTGGCGGCCTGGCCGGCGTGCATCCGGCCCCACACCAGGCTCACCCCCGCCCGCGGGTCGAGCCGGCGCGACAGCGCGGCCGGCAGCTCGCTCACCAGCGTGCCGAGGGCGTGGGCGAGGTCTGCGGACAGGTGCGGGCGCGCGGTGTGGCCGCCCGGCCCGGTGAGCACCACCGACACCAAGTCGCACGCCGAGGTGATCGGACCGACCCGCATGCCGACCTGACCGGTCGTGAGCCGGGGATCGCAGTGGACGCAGAAGATGCGTGACACTCCGTCGAGGCCGCCGGAGGCCATCACATCGTGGGACCCGCCGGGCATCAGCTCCTCGGCCGGCTGGAACACCAGGCGCACGCGACCGGGCAGCAGTCCGGCGGCGTGCAGGTCGGCGAGCATCAGGCCGGCGCACGTCACGACAGCGGTGTGCACATCGTGCCCACACGCATGGGCAACGCCCGGCACGGCGGAACGATAGGGCCGCCGGGTCTCGTCCTGGACCGGCAGCGCGTCGATGTCGGCCCGCAGCGCGACGGTCTGGGCGCCCTCGCCGACGTCGCAGAGCAGGCCGGTGCCGCTGGCCAGCACCCGCGGGGCCAACCCGGCGCCCACCAGCCGGTCGCGGACCAGGCGGGTGGTGCGGACCTCGTCGTGGCCGAGCTCGGGGTGCGCGTGCAGGTCACGGCGGATCGCCACCGCCTCGTCGAGGTGGGTCTTGAGGCTGCGCTCGAGCTCGACGAGCAGCGCCTCGGGCAGCTCGTCGCCGGCGGCGGGAAGGGGGGCGGGATGGCTCACGGTCCGCCCATTGTGGCAGCCTCCCCCCGACGACCGGGTCAGAAGGCGTCGGTCGGCACGTAGACGCCCCACACCTCGCGCAGCGTGTCGCAGACCTCGCCGACGGTCGCCCGGGCGGCGAGCGCGCGCTTCATCGGCACGAGCACGTTGTCAGTGCCCTCGGCGGCGGCGCGCACCGCGGCGAGTGCTTCGGAGACCGCCGCGCCGTCGCGCTCGGCTCGCAGCAGAGCCAGCCGGGCGGCCTGCTCCTCCTCGATGGCTGGGTTGACGCGCAGCGACTCGTACGTCTCCTCGGACTCGGCCTGGAACCGGTTGAGCCCCACGACCGTGCGCTCGCCGTCGTCGATCTCACGGGCCACCTGGTAGGCCGCCAGCTCGATCTCGCCCTTCTGGAAGCCGGCCTCGATCGCGGCGACCGCCCCACCGAGGTCTTCGACCCGGGTCATCAGGTCGTCGACGGCCCGCTCGAGGTCGTCGGTGAGCGACTCCACCACGTACGAGCCGGCGAACGGGTCGACCGTGCGGGTCACGTCGGTCTCGTACGCCAGCACCTGCTGCGTCCGCAGCGCGAGCCTGGCCGCCTTCTGCGACGGCAGCGCGATCGCCTCGTCGTAGGAGTTGGTGTGCAGGGACTGCGTGCCGCCGAGCGCCGCGGCGAGACCCTGCACCGTCACCCGGACGAGGTTGACCTCCGGCTGCTGCGCGGTGAGTTGCACGCCCGCCGTCTGGGTGTGGAAGCGCAGCATCTGCGACTTGGGGTCCTGCGCGCCGAACTCGTCGCGCATGACCCGCGCCCAGACCCGCCGGGCCGCCCGGAACTTCGCGACCTCTTCCAGCAGCGTGGTGCGCGAGACGAAGAAGAACGACAGCCGTGGGCCGATCTCGTCGACGCCGAGTCCGGCGGCCAGGGCCGCGCGGATGTACGCCCGGCCGTTGGCGAGCGTGAACGCCACCTCCTGTGCGGGCGTCGCCCCGGCCTCGGCCATGTGGTAGCCGGAGATCGAGATCGTGTTCCAGCGCGGCAGCTCCGTACGGCAGTAGCCGAAGATGTCGCTGACCAGGCGCAGGGACTGCTGCGGGGGGTAGATGTAGGTGCCGCGGGCGACGTACTCCTTGAGCACGTCGTTCTGGATCGTGCCGTTGAGCTTGGCCGGGTCGACGCCCTGCTCCTCGGCGACCAGCTGGTAGAGCAGGAGCAGCAGCGCCGCCGGTGCGTTGATCGTCATCGATGTCGACACCTCGCCGAGCGGGATGCCGCCGAACAGGATGCGCATGTCGTCCAGGGAGTCGATGGCCACGCCCACCTTGCCGACCTCGCCGTGCGCGATCGGCGCGTCGGAGTCGTAGCCCATCTGCGTCGGGAGGTCGAAGGCCACGCTGAGCCCGCCGGTGCCAGCGGCGACGAGCTGGTGGTAGCGCTCGTTGGACTCCTTGGCCGTGCCGAAGCCGGCGTACTGCCGCATCGTCCACGGTCGGCCGGTGTACATCGTGGGGTAGACGCCGCGGGTGAAGGGGTACCCGCCGGGGGCGCCGAGCTTGTCCGCGGGATCCCACCCGGCGAGCGCCTCCGGCCCGTAGACCGGCTCGAAGGGGGTTCCCGACTCGGTGCTGCCGCTGCTCATGATGCCGTCCTCCCTCGCCGCCTGCTCCCCACCGTAGTGAGCGCCCCCCCGCCCCCCGCTCCCCTCCCCCGACCCCGACGTCACTGTCCTGGTGGTCGAGAATCCGGCCGCAACGTGCCGATAGACCGCCACCAGGACAGTGACGTCGGGGTTGGGGGGGCCGGGGTTGGGGGGGCCGGGGTTGGAGGGAGGCCGGGGGTCAGAGCAGGTCGGTGCGGCCGGCGGCGGAGAGCGCCTCGACGACGGCTTTGACCTGCTGGGCGGCAGCCAGGGTGGTGACGAGGACGGCGTCGGGGGTGTCCACTATCACGACGTCGGGTACGCCGGCCACGGCGACCAGCCGGCCGGACCCGGGGACGAGCAGCCCGGCGGAGTCGACCGCCACGACGTCCGAGCCCGGCCCGAGGACGCGCACCGGCCCCTCGCCGCCGGTCAGCGCGGCCAGGGCGGCGAAATCGCCCACGTCGTCCCAGCCGAGGTCGGCCGGTACGACGGCAACGGCGCCGTCTGCTGCCGCCGGCTCCGCGACGGCGTGGTCGATCGAGATGCGGGTCAGCGTCGGCCACACCTCGCCGAGCACCTTGCCGTGCTCGGCGCCGTCCCACGCGCGGCCGATGCGCACCAGCCCGGCGTGCAGCCGAGGGTGCTCGGCCTCGAGGCGCTCGAGCAGCACCGCCGCGCGGACGACGAACATGCCGGCGTTCCAGCGGTAGCCGCCGTCGGCCAGGTAGCCCGCGGCGGTCGCCGCGTCCGGCTTCTCCACGAACGCCGCGGCCCGGTGGGCAGCGGGCGCGGCGGGCAGGCCGAGCGGCTCACCGGTGCGGATGTAGCCGAACCCGGTCGCCGGGCCGGTCGGCTCGATGCCGATGGTGGCGACCAACCCGTCGCGGGCGGCGACCGCCGCCTGCCGTACGGCCTCGCCGAACGCGACCTCGTCGCGCACCACGTGGTCGGCGGCGAACGAGCCGAGCAGCGCGTCGGGCTGGCGCTCCCGCAGCACTGCGGCGGCCAGCCCGATGGCGGGCATCGAGTCACGGGGCGACGGCTCGAGCAGGAGGTCGGCCGCGGCCAGCTCCGGCAGCTGCCGGCGTACGGCGTCGGCGTGCGCCTCCCCGGTGACGACGAGCACGCCGTCCTGGCCGGCCAGCGGGACCAGCCGGTCCCACGTCGACTGCAGGAGCGTGCGGCCGCCACCGGTGAGGTCGAGCAGGAACTTCGGCGCGGCGCGGCGGGACAGCGGCCAGAGCCGGGTGCCGGCCCCACCGGCCGGGACGACGGCCCACAGCCCGGCGACCCGCTCCATGGCGCGGATCCTGGCACACCCCCGCCGACCTCCCGGTCCGCGAGGTGACCGATGTCACCGCCGTGCGGGCCGCCCGGCGCTGTGACTGATGCCCCTCGACAGGAGTGCCCACTCGCCCGCGGATACCATCGAGCCGGCCCTCGGCACGCACGCCCGGGCCGGGTCCCGCCCAGCCCGTCCGCTCGGCGGAACCCTCCTGCCACACCGTACGGAGGGTGGCTGTGCCGCAGGCACCGGCAGGCACTCTTTCCCGCGGCCGCGAGGGCATGTGGTCGTGGGTGGCGCACCGGGTCACCGGTGTCCTCGTCTTCTTCTTCCTCTTCGCCCACGTGCTGGACACGGCTCTCGTCCGGGTCTCGCCGGAGACCTACAACACGGTGATCGCCACCTACAAGAACCCGATCGTCGGACTCATGGAGGTCGGCCTCGTTGCCGCGGTCGTCTTCCACGCGTTCAACGGGATCCGGGTCGTGCTCATCGACTTCTGGGCCCGCGGGCCGCGGGTGCAGCGGCAGATGCTCTGGGCCGTCGTCGGGCTGTGGGTCGTGGTCATGGTTCCGTTCACGGTCCGCCACCTGATCAGCGTTTTCGGGGAGTGAGCATGGCCTCCACGATCGCCGCTCCGCGCAGCCGACGCAGCGGGCGCTCATCGCGGACCAACGTCGAGCTGTACGCGTGGCTGTTCATGCGCGTGTCCGGACTGCTGCTCGTCGTCCTCGTGCTCGGGCACCTGCTCGTCAACCTGGTGCTCGGCGAGGGCATCAAGGGCGTCGACTTCGCCTTCGTGGCCGGCAAGTGGAGCAGCCCGTTCTGGCAGGTCTGGGACCTGCTGCTGCTCTGGCTGGCGCAGCTGCACGGCACCAACGGGCTGCGCACGATCATCAACGACTACGCCGAGCACGACCAGACCCGCTTCTGGCTCAAGATGCTGCTCTACACCGCGTCCGTGGTCGTCATCGTCGTCGGCACGCTGACCATCTTCACCTTCGACCCGTGCATCGACCCGGCGTCGACGCTGCCGATCTGTACGAAGTGAGGGCTTGAGCATGCAGCAGCACCGGTACGACGTCGTCATCGTCGGCGCCGGCGGGGCCGGTATGCGTGCGGCGCTCGAGTCGGGGCAGCAGGTGCGCACGGCGGTCCTCACCAAGCTCTACCCGACGCGCTCGCACACCGGAGCCGCCCAGGGCGGCATGTGCGCGGCGCTGGCCAACGTCGAGGACGACAACTGGGAGTGGCACACCTTCGACACCGTCAAGGGTGGCGACTACCTCGTCGACCAGGACGCGGCCGAGGTGATGTGCCGGGAGGCCATCGAGGCGGTCCTCGACCTGGAGAAGATGGGGCTGCCGTTCAACCGCACGCCGGAGGGCCGCATCGACCAGCGCCGCTTCGGCGGACACACGCGCAACCACGGCGAGGCCGCCGTACGCCGGTCCTGCTACGCCGCCGACCGCACCGGGCACATGATCCTGCAGACGCTCTACCAGCAGTGCATCAAGCACGAAGTCGACTTCTTCAACGAGTTCTACGTCCTCGACCTGGTCCTCGTCGACGGCCGTGCCGCCGGGGTGGTGGCCTACGAGCTGGCCACCGGCGAGCTCCACGTCTTCTCCGCCAAGGCCGTCATCCTAGCCACGGGCGGCTTCGGCAAGGTCTTCCGCACCACCTCCAACGCGCACACCCTCACCGGCGACGGGATGGGCATCGTGTGGCGCAAGGGCCTGCCACTGGAGGACATGGAGTTCTTCCAGTTCCACCCCACCGGCTTGGCCGGGCTCGGCGTGCTCCTCTCGGAGGCGGCCCGTGGCGAGGGCGGCATCCTGCGCAACTCCGACGGCGAACGCTTCATGGAGCGCTACGCACCCACCATCAAGGACCTGGCCCCCCGCGACATGGTCGCCCGGGCGATGGCCAACGAGGTGCGCGAGGGACGCGGCTGCGGGCCGGAGAAGGCCTACGTCTACCTCGATCTCACCCACCTCCCGCGCGAGCAGATCGACGCCAAGCTGCCCGACATCACCGAGTTCGCGCGCACCTACCTCGGCGTCGAGCCTTACACCGAGCCGGTGCCGGTCTACCCCACCGCGCACTACGCGATGGGCGGCGTACCCACCAACATCAAGGCGGAGGTGCTCGCCGACAACACGTCCGTCGTCCGGGGCCTGTACGCCGCGGGTGAGGTTGCCTGCGTGTCGGTGCACGGAGCCAACCGGCTCGGCACCAACTCCCTGCTCGACATCAACGTGTTCGGCCGTCGCGCGGGCAGCTACGCCGCCGCGTACGCCTCCACCGTGTCGCATCTCGAGCTGCCCGCCGGCGCCGAGTCGGGTGTGGCCGCCCTCATCGAGGGGCTGCGCGACGGTGACGGCGGCGAGCGGATCGCCGCGGTGCGCAGCGCGATGCAGGCCACGATGGACGTCAACGCGCAGGTCTACCGCACCGAAGCGTCGCTGAAGGAGGCACTGGCCGACCTGCAGGACCTCAAGGCGCGATACCGCAACGTCACCGTCCAGGACAAGGGCCGCCGCTTCAACACCGACCTCCTCGAGGCCGTGGAGCTGGGCTTCCTGCTCGACCTGGCCGAGGTGCTCGTCGTCTCGGCGTTGGAACGCAAAGAGTCCCGCGGCGGGCACTTCCGCGAGGACTACGCCCAGCGCGACGACGTCAACTTCATGCGTCACACGATGGCCTACCGGGTCGTCGGCGAGGACGGCACCGAGACAGGGCGCCTGGACTACAAGCCGGTGGCGATGACGCGCTACAAGCCGATGGAGCGCAAGTACTGATGGACATCACGCTCAAGATCCGCCGGTACGACCCGGAACGCGACACCGAGCCGCACTGGGAGTCCTACGCGGTGACCGCCGAGCCGACCGATCGGCTGCTCGACGCGCTGCACAAGGTCAAGTGGGAGCAGGACGGCTCGCTGACCTTCCGCCGCTCCTGCGGGCACGGCGTCTGCGGCTCCGACGCCGTGCGGGTCAACGGACGCAACCGGCTGGCCTGCAAGAGCCTGGTCAAGGACCTCGACCCGGCCAAGCCGATCACTGTGGAGCCGATCAAGGCCCTGACCGTGCTCAAGGACCTGGTCGTCGACATGGAGCCGTTCTTCGCCGCGTACCGCTCGGTCATGCCGTTCCTCGTCGCCGGCGGCAACGAGCCGACCCGGGAGCGGCTGCAGTCGCCGGAGGACCGCCTGCGTTTCGACGACACGACCAAGTGCATCCTGTGCGCGGCTTGCACGGCATCGTGCCCGGTCTACTGGGCCGACGGTCAGTACTTCGGGCCGCAGGCCATCGTCGGGGCCCACCGCTTCATCTTCGACTCCCGCGACGAGGGCACCGAGGAGCGCCTGGAGATCCTCAACGACCGTGAGGGCGTCTGGCGCTGCCGCACCATCTTCAACTGCACAGATGCCTGTCCGCGCGGCATCGAGGTGACCAAGGCGATCCAGGAGGTCAAGCGGGCGCTGCTGTTCCGGCGCGTCTAACCCGCCCGGGCCGACCGGCGTCCGTGGATGTCGATCAGGTTCAGCAGGTGCCGGCCGGCCCATCCCCAGTTGATCTAGGAGATATCCACGTTCAGCCGACGCCTGAACGTGGATATCTCCTAGATCGACGGGGTCAGGGGGACGGGCCTGGTTGATGTCTGGCGCGGACGACGCCCACGCCGATGGGCCGAGCCCACGCACGTTCGCCAAAGTGCAGCCGTACGGCGCGTCCGCTGGCGACGCCACCCGCCGGTGCAGCAGCCGGCGACCAGACCGCCGGCGACGACGACCACGCTGCCGGGACGTTCGCGCTGGGCCATGGCGGTCATGGCGCCGGCAGGGTGTCGGTGTTGCCGCCGCACACGACGACCACGACGACCGAGCCGGGCTCGGGTCGATACGCGCCGGTGCGCAGCGCGGCCAGGGCGGCGGCGCCGCCCGGCTCGGCCAGCACTCGGCAGCGCGACCACAGCCACGCGCGGGCGTCCTCCACATCCTCGTCGGAGACGAGCAGCACCGGCTGTTCCGCCGCGGCCATGACGTCGTACGCGATCGATCCGATTCGCCGGGCACCGAGGCTGTCGGCGGCCAGGCCGCCGACCTCGACGTCCACCGGAGCGCCGACCGCCAGCGCCGAGTGCAGCGTCGGGCAACCGGTCGTCTCGACGGGCACGACTGGTGACCCGCCCGCACACGCGATCGTCAGCCCCGCGACCAGTCCGCCACCGCCCACGGCGACGAGGATGGCATCCGCTTCGGGCACCTGCTCGCGCAGCTCGAGCCCCAGCGTGCCCTGGCCGGCCACGACGTCCGGCACGTCGTAGGCGTGCACAGCAAACACGTCCTGGCCGGCGGCCCAGGCTCGCGCGGCGTCGAGCGCCTCGGCGTAGTAGCCCTCCACGATCCGCACGTCGGCGCCGTACGACGCCACGCGGGCGGCCTTCGCCGGCGGCGACGTGCTCGGGACGAACACCGTGGCCGCGGCGCCCACCTCGGCGGCGGCCCAGGCCAGCGCGGCGCCGTGGTTGCCGCCGCTGGCCGCGACGACTCCCCCGGCCGGGAGCTCGCGGCTCAGCAGGGCGTTGAGCGCGCCCCGAGCCTTGAACGACCCGGTGTGCTGCAGCGACTCCAGCTTGAGCACCACGCGGGCGGGCACGTCCAGCTCGCCGCCGTGCAGCTCGAGCAGCGGGGTTCGACGCAGGTGCCGGCCGGTGCGCACCGCTGCGGCCTGGAGCTCGGCCAGCCCGGGCGCACGTGTCGACATGCCGCCGATCGTCGCATGTCGTCGCCGCCCTCTACCCTGGCGCCGTCATGCCCCTCGCCTTCGTCCGTGCGGCCGCGGCCGTCACCGCGGCTGCCGCCGCCCTGCTCGCCGTCGCCGCCGCTCCCGCGGCTGGCCAGGGCGGTGGCCCGGTGGGCGGTCCGCTGCTCACGGGGACGGCACCCGTCCGTGCGACCGGCACGGCGGCCGTGCCGCGGGTGACGGCGCGGTCCTGGCTGGTCGCCGATGCCGACACCGGTGCGGTGCTGGCCGCGCGAGATCCGCACCGGCGGATGCGCCCGGCGAGCACGCTCAAGCTGCTCACCGCGCTCGTCCTGCTCCCGCGGCTGGACCCGCGCGCCTGGCACATCGGCACCGTCGCCGACGCCGCAGTCGAAGGCAGCCGTGTCGGCATCGTGCCGGGGGTGCGCTACCGCGTCGGCGAGCTGTGGCGTGGTCTGCTCATGCAGTCCGGCAACGACGCCGCCCACGCGCTCGCTGGCGAGGCCGGCGGGGTCCCGGCAACGGTGGCCGCGATGCGCCAGCGGGCGGTCGACCTCGGCGCCTTCGACACGCGGGTGGTCAACCCCAGCGGGCTGGACGCCCCCGGCCAGGTGAGCTCGGCCTACGACCTCGCGCTAGTGACGGCGGCGCTGCTCGGGGACCGGAGTTTCCTGGCGTACGAGGCTAAGCAGAGCTTCCTCTTCCCGGGCAAGCCGCGGTGGAAGCGCTACCAGGTCCAGTCGCAGAACCGCCTGCTCGGCCGCTACCGCGGCGTGCTCGCCGGTAAGACCGGCTACACGACGCTGGCCGGCAACACCTTCGTCGCGGCGGCGCGACGGGCCGGGCACCGCCTCGTCGTCGTGGTGCTCCGGCCGGCAGGCGGCCACCATGCCTGGGCCGAGGCCCGCGCCCTGCTGGACTGGGGTTTCCGCGCGGAGGCACGGGTGGGCGAGCCGGTGGGTCGGTTGGTGGCGCCGGGCGAGCTCGCGGCGACCGCTCGGACCGACCTGTCCGGGCGGCCAGTGCTGCATGGCCGGGGAGCGGACCCCGCCCCCACGCTGGCCGCGGCAGCAGGCTCGCTGCCGGTCGCCGCCGGTCCCGAGCCCGGTGAAGCCGGACCGGCCCGGACGCTTGCCTGGGGCATCGCTCCACTGGCCGCACTGGGTGCGGGCCTCGCCGTGGTGCGGTCGCGGCTGCGACGGCGCCAGTCGGCGCCGCCAGCCGGGTGAGCTCGCCGCTTCAGCCGCTCGGCACGGGCTTGGGGAGCGGCCCACCGAACACGTAGTCGCGCTGCGGGCGCCACACGCCGTCCGGCCCGTGCTCGTAGAGCGTGAAGCCGAGGACCTCGAAGGTCGCCGAGTAGTCGGCGAGCTGCTTCGACGCCCGGTCGAGCGCGTCCTCGGGCAGCTGGTGCGCCACCGTGACGTGTGGGTGGTAGGTGAAAGCCACGGCCCGCAGCAAGGGCCCGCTGCGGACGGCGCGCTCGAGCTGTTCGCACGAGGAGATGCCCTCGGCGACAGCCACGAACACCACCGGGGAGACCGGGCGGAACGAGCCGGTGCCGCGCAGCACCATGCGGAACGGCCGCGCCGAGCGGGCCACGGCGCGCAGGTGCGACTCAGCGGCATCCAGCGCGGACGGGTCGATCGGTGTCGGGGGCAGCAGCGTCACGTGCGGCGGTATCGCCCGGGCCACCGGGTCCCCGAACTGCGCGCGGCAGTGCTGCAGCTCGCTGCCCCACGGCTCGGGGATCGGCAGCGCCACCCCGACGGTCCGTTGCCCGTTCATCGCGCGCCGGGGAGGAAGCCGACCCGGTCGTAGACACGGGCCAGCGTCGGGGCGGCCACGGACCGCGCCTTGTCGGCGCCTCGGCGCAGCAGCCCGTCGAGCTCCGCGGGGTCGTCGAGCAGCGCGTTGACCCGCTGCTGGAACGGCACGACGAGGTCGAGGACGGACTCGGCGACGACCTTCTTGAGGTCGCCGTAGCCGCGTCCGGCGAGCTCGGCCTCCCACTCTGGCACCGTCTGGTCGGTGAGGGCGGCGAGGATGCTCAACAGGTTGGACACGCCTGGCTTGTGCTCGGGGTCGTAGACCACGTCGCGGCCGGTGTCGGTCACCGCACTGCGGATGCGCTTGCCGATGCGCGCGGGATCGTCGAGCAGGTCGACGATGCCGGCGCCGCCGACCGACTTGCTCATCTTCGCCGTCGGTTCTTGCAGGTCGTAGATCTTGGCGGTCTCCTCGAGGATGTAGGGGGCAGGCCCGAGAAACGTCTCCCCGAAGCGGGAGTTGAAGCGCTGGGCCAGGGTGCGGGTCAGCTCGAGGTGCTGGCGCTGGTCCTCCCCGACGGGGACGAGGTCGGCACGGTAGAGCAGGATGTCGGCCGCCATCAGAGCGGGATAGGTGAACAGCCCGACTGACGCGCTGTCCTTGCCCTGCCGGGCCACCTTGTCCTTGAACTGCGTCATCCGGCTCGCCTCGCCGAATCCGGTGAGGCAGCCCAGCACCCAGGCCAGCTGGGCGTGCTCGGGCACGTGCGACTGCACGAACAGGGTCGACCGCTCCGGGTCGACGCCGGCGGCCAGGTACTGCGCCGCCGTTACCCGGGTGCGCTGGCGCAGCGTCTGCGGGTCGTGTCCCATCGTGATGGCGTGCATGTCGACGACGCAGTAGAACGCGTCGTGGCGATCCTGCAGCGCCACCCACTGCCGCAGCGCCCCGAGGTAGTTGCCCAGGTGCAGCGAGCCCGAGGTCGGCTGCATGCCGGAGAACACGCGTGGGCGGGCGGGGGTGTCGGGCACGGGTCTCATCCTGTCAGCGGCGCCAGCCGTCTCACGAGCCGGCCAGGTTCGTCATCGGCCGACGCTGCTGCCGCGCGCGGCCCGCGGGACGGCCGGGCTCAGGAGCCGGCCACGTGCGCGGCGTACTCCTCGGCCGTCATGAGGTCCATGGTCCCGTCGACTCTCACCTTGAACATCCAGCCCGCCTCGTAGGGGTCGGAGTTGACCACGGCCGGGTCGTTCGTCACGGCGTCGTTGACCTCGACGACCTCGCCGCCCACCGGAGAGAACAGGTCGCTGACCGACTTCGTCGACTCGAGCTCGCCGCACGCCTCACCGGCAGCGACGGTGCTGCCGACCTGCGGTAGCTGCACGAAGACGATATCGCCGAGGGCGTCGGCGGCGTACGCCGTGATGCCCACGGTCACCGTCCCCTCGCCGCTGGCCCACTCGTGCTCGGCGGTGTACGAGCGGTCGTCGGGATAGTTGCTCACGGGCTCTCCTTCCAGGATCGGCGGCGGGGTCGTGGCGAGTCTTCAGCGGGCCCGGCGGTAGAACGGCAGCTCGACCACCCGGACCGGCTCGGCGCTGCCGCGAACGTCGACCGTCAGCGAGGTGCCCGGCGTCGCCAGGTCTGGCGGCACGTAGGCCATCGCGACCGGGTGGCCCAGCGTCGGCGAGGGCGCGCCGCTGGTCACCCGGCCGACCGGTTCGCCATCGGCGATGACGTCCTGGCCGGCCCGGGGGCTGCGTCGGCCGTCGCTGGTGAGCCCGATCAGGGTGCGCTCGAGCGGTCGGTCGGCCCGTGCCGCGAGGGCCGCGCGCCCGACGAAGTCGCCGGCCTTGTCGAGCTTTACGACCCGGCCGAGCCCCGCCTCGTACGGCGTCACCTCGCGGCTGAGCTCGTTTCCGTACAGCGGCATGCCGGCCTCGAGGCGCAGCGTGTCGCGCGCCGCCAGCCCGCACGGCACGAGGCCGTGCCCCTGCCCGGCCGCCATCAGCGCCCGCCACACGTCAGCGGCCCGCTCGGCGTCGGCGAAGACCTCGAACCCGTCCTCGCCGGTGTAGCCGGTTCGGGCGAGCAGTACGTCGACGCCGGCGCCGCGCGCCGCGTGCCAGGAGTAGTAGCGCAGGGGGTCGACCTCGTCCGCGCCGCCCTCGACGACCTCGGCCAGGATCCGCGCCGAGCGCGGCCCCTGCACCGCGATGAGCGCCCAGCGCGCCGACGCGTCGTCGACCGTGGCGTCCAACCCGTCGGCCCGCCCGGACAACTCCGCGGCGACGACACCGGCGTTGGAGGCGTTGGCGACGACGAGGAAACGGTCGTCGGCCAGCCGATAGACGACGAGGTCGTCGATCACACCGCCGTCGTCGGCGCAGATCATCGAGTAGCGGGCCCCGCCTACGCGCAGGGCGGACAGGTTGCCCACCAGCGCCCGGTCGAGCGCGGCAGCTGCCTGAGCACCCGCGACCTCGAGCTCGCCCATGTGGGATAGGTCGAAGATGCCCGCACCGGTGCGGACGGCGGTGTGCTCGGCGACGTCGGAGCCGTAGCGCACCGGCATCGTCCAGCCGGCGAAGTCGACGAAGCGTGCGCCGAGCCGCTCGTGCTCCGCGTGCAGCGGGCTGCGCCGGGGGACCCCGTCAGACCCGGTCGGAGGCGCGGTCATGACGGGAACCTACCGGGCCCGGACACGAACGCTCAGACCGGGCGAGCACCCCGGCGGGGAACAGCCGAGGCTGTCGCTAGCTGGGGGTGGCCGGCTGCCCGGTCGGCTCGGCGGGCGCCGGGGCGGTCGCCCCCTCCTCCGCCTGCTGCTCGGCATGTGGCAGCTCCAGGCGCAGCCTCGCGACCCTCCTCCCGTCCAGTCCCACGACGAGGAGGCGGTGGCCGGGCGCCTCAGCGACCTCGACTCGGTCGCCCGGCATCGGCAGCTGGCCGAGCCGTGCCATGACGTAGCCGGCGACGGTCTCGTACGGACCGTCGGCGAGCTCGACGCCGGTGAGCTCGGCGAAGTCCTCGAGGTTGAGCAGTCCGTCCACGTCGATCGGGTCCCCGGGGTGCCCCGCCACCTTGCTGGCCGCACGCTCGTCGTACTCGTCCCGGATGTCGCCGATGAGCTCCTCGACGAGGTCCTCGAGCGTCACGATCCCGTCGGTCCCGCCGTACTCGTCGACCACGATCGCGAGGTGGGCCCCCTGCCGGCGCATGTCGGTGAGCGCGGACAGCAGCCGCTTGGTGCCGGGCAAAAAGGACACCTCGCGCACGAGCTCACCGACCCGCACGGAGCGACCGGCCACCTTGGGGTCGAACAGGTCGCGCACGTGCACGAACCCGGCAACGTCGTCGGCAGAGCCACGGATCACCGGGTAGCGCGAGTGCGGCCGGTCCGCGGCGTAGGCGACCGCCTTGAAGACCGGCGTGGCGGCGTCGAGGAAGTCGACCTCGGTGCGCGGGAGCATCACCTCGCGCAGGTGCCGGTCGCCTGCCTCGAACACATCCTCGACGATGCGGCGCTCCTCCTCGGACAGGTCGTCATGGCTGGAGACCAGCTCGCGCAGCTCCTCCTCGCTGATCTGCTCGCGCTGGGCGCCCGGGTCGCCACCGAGGATCCGGACCACGAGGTCGGTCGAGTGCGACAGCAGCCAGATGAGCGGTCGGAAGATTCTCGCGACCCGGTCGACCCCGGGTGCGAGCGCCAGCGCGTAGGCCTCCGAGCGCTGCAGCCCGAGCCGCTTGGGCGCGAGCTCGCCGAGGACGAGGGCAACGTAGGACACGATCAGCGTGATCGCCACCAGGGCCAGGGTCTGCGCCAGCCCCTTGCTGACGCCCCAGCCCTCGATGACCGGCGCCAGCTGGTCGGCGAACGTCGTCGCGCCGTACGCGGCGGAGAAGAATCCGGCCAGCGTCACGCCGATCTGCACGGCGGCAAGGAAGCGGTTGGGGTTCTGGGCGAGGGCGGCCACCCGGGCACCCCGGCCGCCCTGCTGGCCGAGGGAGCGGAGCTGGCTCTCCCGCAGAGACACCAGCGCGATCTCGGCGGCCGCGAAGACCCCGCCGACGAGCACGAAGAGGAGGACGAGCAGGACGTTGGCCCACGTGGAGCTCACCGCTGCGCCTCAGCGCATCCAGGGCGGGGGCGACTATGGCAGGCGCTGCCGTCGTCCGGACCGGACATGCGGGACAGCGTACGGCGTCCCGCCGCGGCCCTTCGAGACCGCGCCCCCCATCCCCGTGATCGAGTGGAACACCAGGCCGACACGCCGAGTCGGCGTGGCGGCCGGGTGTTCCACTCCCCGCGGAGTGGGCAGAAGGCGGAGGGTTCTGCGACCGTTGACGACACGGGAGGGTGCCGTGAAACGCATCGAGGGACGGCTGGCGGACGGCCGCGAGATCCTCTGGTACGACCTGGCGGACGACGCCACCCGGGACACCCACGACACCCGCGACCTGCCGGCCACCGCGACCACCTCGGAGATCCGCTACGACGCGCTGCTCGACGAGTGGGTGGGCATCGCCTCGCATCGGCAGGGGCGCACCTATATGCCACCGGCCGATCAGTGCCCGCTCTGCCCGTCCCGCGACGGCCGGCAGACCGAGATCCCCTCGGCCGACTACGACGTGGTCGTGTTCGAGAACCGGTTCCCCTCGTTCGCCGAGGACGTCACCGGCGTGGAGGCGACCAGCGAGGCGGGCGGCCTGCTCGTGCGCCAGCCGGGCGTCGGCCGCTGCGAGGTGGTCTGCTTCACCAGCGACCACGACGCCGACTTCGCGGCGCTGGGCCCGGAGCAGGTGCGCCTCGTCGTCGACGCCTGGGCCGACCGCACACTCGCCCTCGGCGGCCTGCCGCACGTCGAGCAGGTCTACCCGTTCGAGAACCGCGGTGAGGAGATCGGCGTCACCCTGGCCCACCCCCACGGGCAGATCTACGCCTACCCGTTCGTCAGCCCGCGGACCCGGCGGCTGCTGGACTCGGCCCGCACCTACCGCGAGCGCACCTGGCGCAACCTGTTCGCCGACGTGCTCGCCGCCGAGCGGGCCTCCGGCGACCGGATCGTGGTGGAGGGCGCGCACTGGACGGCGTTCGTGCCGTTCGCGGCCCGCTGGCCGATGGA
Source organism: Jiangellales bacterium (assembly GCA_038246785.1). Taxonomy (GTDB): domain Bacteria; phylum Actinomycetota; class Actinomycetes; order Jiangellales; family Jiangellaceae; genus JBBRVP01. The sequence continues at coordinate 59,608 of JBBRVP010000007.1, read as the reverse complement.
GGTGCACCTCTACCCGCACCGCCAGGTGCCCGACCTCCCGGCGCTGTCCGACGACGAGCGCGACGACTTGTCCCGCGTCTACCTCGACGTGCTGCGCCGCTTCGACCGGCTCTACGACCAGCGACTGCCCTACATCGCGGCCTGGCAGCAGGCCCCCGTGCGAGGAGACCGCGACCTCGCGTACCTGCATCTCGAGTTGTTCTCCATCCGCCGCAGCGCCGACAAGCTGAAGTACCTCGCCGGCTCAGAGTCCGGCATGGGGGTCTTCGTCAACGACGTCCCGCCCGAGCAGGCAGCCCGGCGGCTGCGGGAGCTGCGGGTCGACAGCCCGTTGACGACCGAGGGAGGCTCACCCACGTGAAGCTGCTCGTCACCGGCGGGGCCGGCTACATCGGCGGGGTCGTCGCCGCGCAACTGCTCGAGGCCGGGCACGAGGTGGTCGTTCTCGACGACCTGTCCACCGGGCACCGCGACGGGGTGCCGGCAGGGGCCACGTTCGTGGAGGGCGACGTCCGGCGCGCGAGCGACGTGCTCGACGGGTCCTTCGACGGGGTGCTGCACTTCGCGGCGAAGGCGCAGGTGGCCGAGTCGGTGGAGCGGCCGGAGGTCTACTGGGACACCAACGTCGTGGGCACGCTCGCGCTGCTGACGGCGATGCGCGCCGCCGCCGTACGCCGCATCGTCTTCAGCTCGACGGCGGCGACCTACGGCGAACCGGACCGCTCCCCGATCACCGAGGACGCGCCGACCGCACCGATCAACCCGTACGGCCAGAGCAAGCTGGCCGTCGACATGGCGCTGGCCGGCGAGGCGCGCGCACACGGGGTGGCCGCGGTGAGCCTGCGCTACTTCAACGTCGGAGGCGCGTACGCCGGCCACGGGGAGCGGCACGACCCCGAGACGCACCTGATCCCCAACGTGCTGGCCGTCCCCGCCGGGCGCCGCGACGCCGTCGACGTGTTCGGCACCGACTACCCCACCCGCGACGGCACGTGCGTGCGCGACTACCTGCACGTCGCGGACCTGTCGCGGGCGCACCTGCTCGCGCTGGACGGCGGGCGGCCCGGCGAGCACCTCGTCTACAACCTCGGCAGCGGCACCGGCTACACCGTGCGCGAGGTCGTCGAGGCCTGCCGCGTGGTGACCGGTCACCCGGTGCCCGCGGTCGAGCGACCGCGCCGCGCCGGCGACCCCGCCGAGCTCGTCGCGTCCAGCGCACGCATCGAGGACGAGCTGGGTTGGCGGCCCGAGCACGGGCTCGAGCGGATCGTCGGCGACGCCTGGGCCTTCATGCAGGGTGGGGTCACATGAGCGAGTCGGCCGCGCAGGCGGCGGGGGCCTTTCGGGGCGCGTTCGGCGGGGAGCCGGCCGGGGTGTGGTGGGCGCCGGGGCGGCTGAACCTGATCGGCGAGCACACCGACTACAACGACGGCTTCGTGCTGCCGCTGGCGCTCGCGCAGGGCGTGGCGGCCGCAGCACGGCCGCGCGACGACGGGGTGCTGCGCGTGCGGTCGCTGCAGACGGAGGAGACCGTCGAGCTGCCGTTGTCCGACGTGGCGCCCGGCGCCGTCGAGGGCTGGGCGGCGTACGTCGCGGGCGTCGGCTGGGCACTGGCGCAGGCCGGCCACGACGTACCCGGCCTCGACCTCGTCGTCGACGGGGACGTGCCCGAAGGCGGCGGGTTGTCGTCGTCGGCGGCGCTCGAGTGCGCCGCCGCGGTGGCCTGGCGCGACCTCGGCGGGCTCGACGTCTCGCTCGACTCGCTGGCAGCCGCTGCCCGGCGGGCGGAGAACGACGTCGTCGGCACCCCGACCGGCGTCATGGACCAGATGGCCTCGCTGCACGGGAGAGCCGGGCACCTCGTCTTCCTCGACACCAGGTCGCTGCACGTGGAGCATGTGCCGTTCGAGCTGGCGGCGCGCGGGCTCGCGCTGTTGGTCGTCGACACGAAGGCGCCGCACGCGCTGGTCGAGGGGGAGTACGCCGAGCGGCACCGCTCCTGCGCGGAGGCAGCCCGCCGGCTCGGGGTACGGGCGCTGCGCGACGTACCCCTCGACGACCTCGACGACGCCCTCTCCCGCCTCGACGACGACCTGCTGGGTCGCCGGGTCCGTCACGTGGTCACCGAGGACGCACGGGTGCTCGACGTGACGGGCCGGCTGCGCGCCGGCGCCGACCCGCGGACCATCGGTGAGCAGCTGACGGCGTCGCACGCGTCCATGCGTGACGACTTCGAGATCACCGTGCCGCAGGTCGACACCGCCGTCGAGGCGGCGCTGTCGGCGGGGGCGTACGGGGCGCGGATGACCGGCGGCGGGTTCGGCGGCTCGGTGATCGCGCTGGTCGACGCCGACGCGGTCGGGGTGACGACGGTGGCGGTGGAGCGAGCCTTCGGGCGGGCCGGCTTCACGCCGCCGGAGGCGTTCGTCGCCGACGCATCCGACGGCGCGCGCCGGCTGGCGTGACGGCCCCCGAGGCGGCACCACGCTACGCCCGCCTCGAGCGCGAGCGGCGCTGGCTGCTCGCCGGCGTCCCCGACCTCTCTGGAGCCGTGCCCCGACGCATCGACGACCGCTATGTCGACGGCACCCGGCTGCGGCTGCGTACCGTCACCGCGGCGGACGGCGAGGTCATCCGCAAGGTGGGCCACAAGACGACGCCCGACCCGGCCGCGCCGTCGACCGTCTGGCACACCTCGCTGTACCTCGACGAGCGGGAGTACGCCGTGCTGGCGGGACTGCCGGCGCACATGCTGACCAAGACCCGCTACGCCGTCGAGCACGCCGGCCTGCGGTGGGCCGTCGACGTCCTCGCCGGCCGGCTCGCCGGGCTGGTGCTGCTCGAGGTGGAGATCCCCGACGCCGAGCCCGTCTTCCCGCCGTACCCGGTCGTCCGCGAGGTGACCGGCGACGTCGCCTTCACCGGCGGCGCGCTCGCCGGCCTCGACTCGCCGCCTACGCTCGACGCGCCATGAGCGACGAGCAGGCGCAGTGGCGCACCGGCGGGGAGGCCCGCCGAGCACGCGGGGGCGCGCGGACGCGCGCGTTCGTCGGCGACTTCGTGCGGCCCGGGAGCACGGGATGCGCACGAACCCGCTGATGGCGCGGGCCTACAACGGCCGCACGACCCCCCGCTCGTCGAGCCGCTGGCCGAGCAGGTCGCCCAGGCCGATCGACTCGCCGTCGCGCCCCCCCGGCGCCGCCCGTACCCCTTCCGCTCGGCTGATCGGCACCAGCCCCCACAGTGCGCGCCCACAGCCGCCGTGGCCCGGGGCTGGATGCCCAGCCTCGGCCGCCGCGCAGCCGCCGGACGGGCGGCACTGAGGGGGCTGGTGCCGATCATTGCGGTTGGAGGAGACGCCACAACGCGTGGCGGAGGCCCGGCGTGGGTGCGCGGCGCCTGCGGATGCGGTCAGGCCGCGGCGGTCGAGCGCTCGGCCGCGTCGACGACGTTGGCGAGCAGCATGGCGCGGGTCATCGGTCCGACGCCGCCGGGCATCGGCGCGAGCCAGGCGGCCACCTCACGGACGGCCGGGTCGACGTCGCCGACCAGCCCCGCCGGCGTACGCGTGATGCCGACGTCGAGGACCACGGCGCCCGGCTTGACGAGGTCGGCGGTGACCATGCCGGGCACTCCGGCAGCGGCCACCACGACGTCTGCCCGCCGCGTGTGCTCGGCCACGTCACGGGTGCCGGTGTGGCACAACGTCACCGTCGCGTTGACCGTTTTGCGGGTCAGCAGCAGGCCGAGCGGGCGGCCCACGGTGATCCCGCGGCCGATCACGACGACCTCGGCTCCCGTCAGGGCGACGCCGTGGCGCGCCAGCAGCTCGACGACACCGCGCGGAGTGCAGGGCAGCGGCGAGTCGACCGGACCGTCGACGCGCAGCACGAGCCGGCCGAGGTTGGTCGGGTGCAGCCCGTCGGCGTCCTTGGCGGGGTCGACGAGCTCGAGGACACGGAGGGGGTCCAGGCCCGCCGGTAGCGGCAGCTGGACGAGGTAGCCGGTGCACGCCGGGTCGGCGTTGAGCCCGGCCACCGCGGCCTCCACGTCGGCCTGGGTCGCCGTGGCCGGCAGCTCCACCTGGATCGAGGCGATGCCGACCTCGGCGCAGTCGCGGTGCTTGCCGACGACGTACGCGTGGCTGCCGGGGTCGTCGCCGACGAGCACGGTGCCCAGGCCGGGGGTGCGGCCGCGTGTGCTCAGCGCCCGTACCCGCTCGGCCAGCTCGGCCTTGATCTGCCTGGCGGTCGCGCGGCCGTCGAGGAGGCAGGCGGTCACGGTCTCGGAGTCTCCCACGCGCCCCGCCGGAGTTGTCAGGCTCAGGCGCGGCTCCACCCCCCGCAGCGCCTGACAGACCGCGGGCGGCGGGCCGGCTAGAGCGAGGTGTAGAGCGGGAACGCGTCGGCGAGGGCGCCGACCCGCTTGCGCAGCGCGTCGAGGTCGCACTCGGGCTGCAGGGCCGCCGCGATGACGTCGGACACCTCGGCGAACTCCGCCGGGCCGAAGCCGCGGGTGGCCAGCGCCGGGGTGCCGATCCGCAGCCCCGAGGTCACCATCGGCGGCCGCGGGTCGAACGGCACGGCGTTGCGGTTGACCGTGATGCCGACCTCGTGCAGCCGGTCCTCGGCCTGCTTGCCGTCCATGCTCGACTCGCGCAGGTCGACCAGCACGAGGTGGACGTCGGTGCCCCCGGTGAGGACGTCGGCGCCGGCGGTGCGCGCGTCGGGCTGCACGAGGCGGTCGGCGAGGATCCGCGCGCCGGCGACGGTGCGCTGCTGGCGCTCGCGGAACTCCTCCGACGCGGCGATCTTGAACGCCGTTGCCTTGGCCGCGATGACGTGCATGAGCGGTCCGCCCTGCTGGCCCGGGAACACCGCGGAGTCGATCTTCTTGGCGTACTCCTCCTTCGCCAGGATCAGCCCCCCGCGCGGCCCGCACAGCGTCTTGTGCGTCGTCGAGGTGACGACGTCGGCGTACGGCACGGGGCTGGCGTGCAGCCCGGCGGCGACGAGCCCGGCGAAGTGCGCCATGTCGACCATGAGGAACGCGCCCACCTCGTCGGCGATCGCGCGGAACGCCGGGAAGTCGAGCTCGCGAGAGTAGGCCGACCAGCCGGCGATGATGAGCTTCGGCTGGTGCTCGACAGCGGCGTCGCGTAAGGCGTCCATGTCGATGCGCATGGTCCGCTCGTCGACCCCATAGGCCGCGACGTCGTACAGCCGCCCGCTGAAGTTGATCTTCATGCCGTGCGTCAGGTGGCCGCCGTGGGCGAGCGAGAGCCCGAGGATCGTGTCGCCGGGGCGGATCAGCGCGTGCATGACCGAGGCGTTGGCCTGCGCGCCAGAGTGCGGCTGGACGTTGACGTGCTCGGCGCCGAACAGCTCCCTGAGCCGGTCGCGGGCGAGGTTCTCGGCGACGTCGACGTGCTCGCAGCCGCCGTAGTAGCGCCGGCCCGGATAGCCCTCGGCGTACTTGTTGGTCAGCACCGACCCCTGCGCCTCGAGCACCGCACGCGGCGCGAAGTTCTCGCTCGCGATCATCTCGAGGGTCCCGCGGAGCCGACCGAGCTCGAGGCCGAGCACCTCGGCGATCTCGGGGTCGACCTCGGCGAGCGGTCGGTCGGTGACGGACGCGGACTGGGTAGCGGTCTGGCTCACGGATCCTCCTACCGGAGGGGCCCAGGCTAGCAACGCTGGTGCGGGCGGACCCGTCGGCGCTCCCGGTGGCACGGAGGACTACACGAACCGGGCAGATGCTGCTAACGTCCCACCCCTGTTGCTGAACGTTGCGAGCCGGTGACGGTGCGCCATAGCATCGGGGGAAGGCCGTCATGAGCCCGCTGTCCCATCACCGGCGTACGCGCCGAGTCCTCGCGGCGGCTGCCGTGCCCTGCCTCACCGTCGGCTTGATCGTGACCGGAGCGACGAGCGCCTCAGCCGCACCAGGCGATGCGTCGGCCGTAGGCTTCCTCGCCGACCTGACCGCCGAGGTGGTCGGCGGCGATACCTACACCGTCACCGACCACATCGGGGAGGTGACGGCTCCACCGGACGAGACCGCGAGCCTCGCCGGCGCGGACGCCGAGATCATCGCCGACCTCGGTCCGATCGGTGTCGTGACGGTCGCGCAGGCATCCGCCATCGAGACCACCGCGACCAGCGACGCGACTGGTTCGGCCGCCACGGCCAGCGTCGTGGACGCTCAGATCAACAGCGCGGCCGGGCCGCTCGTCATCGACGCGGTCGCCTCCTCGGTCAGCTGCCCCGCCGACGGGCCCGCAACCGCCGACGTCACCCCGCCCGCGACGGTGACGCTCGACGGTAACGTCGTCACCCTCGACGCGAGCGGCACCACAGTGATCAGCCTCACCACGACGGACCCACCGGGCACGGTGACGTTTACGCTGACCGTGGACCAGCGCACGATCACCACTCGTACGGCGGCGGCCACGGCCTTTGTCTTCGGCCTCCAGCAGGACCTGTTCGGCATCGTGCAGGCCTCCGGCACCCTCACCCTGGCGCAGAGCTCCTGCGAGGCCCCGGCGCCCACGGCCAGCAGCCTGAACCCGGACTCCGGGCCCACCGCGGGCGGCACCGTGGTCACCGTCGACGGCTCCCGCTTCAGCCCCGGGCAGACCACCGTCACCATCGGCGGGATCACCATCCCGGCCAGCGCCGTCGACGTCGCCGCCGACGGCACCTCACTGACCTTCACCACCCCGGCGCACGCCGCCGGACCGGTCAACGTGGTGGCCACCACCCCGACCGGCTCCACCGCGCCGCTGTCCTACCGCTACGTCGCGCCGGCGCCCACGGCCAGCGGGCTGCACCCGGACTCCGGGCCCACCGCGGGCGGCACCGTGGTCACCGTCGACGGCACCGGCTTCACGCCCGGGCAGACCACCGTCACCATCGGCGGGATCACCATCCCCGCCAGCGCGGTCGACGTCGCCGCCGACGGCACCTCACTGACCTTCACCACCCCGGCCCACGCCGCCGGCACCGTCGATGTCATCGTGACGACCCCGCACGGCGCGAGCGGCGCGCTGTCGTTCAGCTACGTGGGCGAGATCCCGATGCTTCCGCGGACCGGCTCGAACCTGCTGCCGATGGCCGCCAGCGGCGTCGCGGCGGTGCTGGCCGGCACCGCGCTGCTGCTGCTCGGCCGTCGGCGCCCGGCACAGGGCTGAACGCCAGTAGCCTCACCGGACGTGGACCCCGTCCCGTACGTGCTCACCCTGTCGTGTCCGGACCGGCCGGGCATCGTGCACGCGGTCACCGGGGTCCTCGCCGAGGCGGGCGGCAACATCATCGAGAGCCAGCAGTTCGGCGACCCGTCGTCCGGGAGGTTCTCGATGCGGGTGCAGTTCAGCTGCCCCGCTCCGGCCGACGCCCTGCGTGCGGCCCTGAACGAGCTTGGCGACTTCCGGCTCGACTGGCGCCTCGACCGCGCCGACCGGCCGCTACGCACGCTTGTCCTGGTCAGCACCGAGGGGCACTGCCTCAACGACCTGCTCTTCCGGCACCGCTCCGGTCGGCTGCCGATCGAGTGCCTGGGGGTGTGGTCCAACCACGAGGAGCTGCGCGAGCTGGCCGCGTTCTACGGCGTCCCGTACACGCACGTCCCGGTGACCCCGTCATCCAGAGCGGAGGCCGAAGACCGCCTGCTCGCCGAGGTGAAGCGCCTCGACGTGGAGCTCGTCGTGCTGGCCCGTTACATGCAAGTGCTCTCCGACCGGGTGTGCGCGGCGCTCGCCGGACGGATGATCAACATCCACCACTCGTTCCTGCCCTCGTTCAAGGGGGCGCGGCCCTACCAGCAGGCGCACGAACGAGGGGTCAAGCTCATCGGCGCCACCGCCCACTACGTCACCGCGGACCTCGACGAGGGCCCGATCATCGAGCAGGACGTCGAGCGCGTCGACCACACCCACACCGTCGAGGAGCTCGTCGAGCTGGGCCGCGACCTGGAGTCGCGGGCCCTGTCCCGGGCCGTGCGCTGGCACGCCGAGCACCGGGTTCTCCTCGACGGCGCCCGGACGGTGGTGTTCCGCTGACCCCCGAGTTGATCACGTTAACGTGATCGACTCCCCCCTCCCGCTTCCTGCAGGACGCGTGAAGGGGGTGGAAGAGGCGCTAAGGCCCGAGGTCACGGATCTCGCAGCGCGTGCCGGCGGCCGCAGCCAGCCTGCGGTCGGCGGTGAGCGGCGGGATGCCGAGCGCCTCTGCGAGGGCGCATACCACGCGTCGTACGTCGTGAGAGCGGCGGACAGTTCCCAGGCGCGGTCCTGGATGGTCGCCAGAAAATAGCGCCGCAGTCGCTTGCGCGGCGTCATTCGGCCGCGAGGAGGGGCGCCGCGACCGGCGAACCGAGCCGTCCCAAGTGGAACATCAGGCGGACACACCGTGCCCGCGTGTCGGCCTGGTGTTCCACTTGGCGCGAAGAGGGCGCCACGCGCGCCTCAGAGCTCGGCGACCCGCTTCGCCAGCCCGTCGTTGAGCGCGGCGAGGAACTCCTCCGTGCTCGCCCACTCCTGGTCGGGACCGACGAGCAGCGCGAGGTCCTTGGTCATCACGCCGCGCTCGACGGTCTCAACGCACACCTGCTCGAGCGCCTGGGCGAACGCCGTCACCTCCGGCGTCCGGTCGAGCTTGCCGCGGTGCTCCAGCCCACCGGTCCAGGCGTAGATGGACGCGATCGGGTTGGTCGAGGTCGGCTTGCCCTGCTGGTGCTGGCGGAAGTGCCGGGTCACCGTGCCGTGGGCCGCCTCGGCCTCGACCGTACGGCCGTCCGGGGTCATCAGCACGGACGTCATCAGGCCCAGCGAACCGAATCCCTGGGCCACCGTGTCGGACTGGACGTCGCCGTCGTAGTTCTTGCAGGCCCAGAGATAGCCGCCCTCCCACTTCAGCGCGGCGGCCACCATGTCGTCGATGAGCCGGTGCTCGTAGGTCAGCCCCTTGGCCTCGAACGCCTCCTTGAACTCCGCCTCGTAGATCTCGGCGAAGACGTCCTTGAACATCCCGTCGTAGGCCTTGAGGATCGTGTTCTTCGTCGACATGTAGACCGGGTAGCCACGCTCCAGCCCGTACGAGAGCGAGGCTCGCGCGAAGTCCTCGATGGACTTCTTGAAGTTGTACATCCCCATGACGACGCCGCCGTCCGCGGGCATCTGGACGACCTCGTGCTCGATCGGTGCGGAGCCGTCGGCCGGGGTGTAGGTCAGCGTCACCGTGCCGGGGCCGGGCACCACGAAGTCGGTCGCCTTGTACTGGTCACCGTGCGCGTGGCGGCCGATGACGATCGGCTTGGTCCAGCCCGGCACGAGCCGGGGGACGTTGCTGATGATGATCGGCTCGCGGAAGACGACGCCGCCGAGGATGTTGCGGATCGTGCCGTTGGGCGAGCGCCACATCTTCTTCAGCCCGAACTCCGCGACCCGCGCTTCGTCGGGGGTGATCGTCGCGCACTTGACGCCGACCCCGTGCTCCTTGATGGCGTTGGCCGCGTCGACGGTGACCTGGTCGTCGGTGGAGTCGCGGTGCTCGATGGACAGGTCGAAGTAGCGCAGGTCGACGTCGAGGTACGGGCGGATGAGCCGGTCCTTGATGAAGGCCCAGATGATCCGCGTCATCTCGTCACCGTCGAGCTCGACGACGGGGCCTTGCACCTTGATCTTCGCCATGCGGCTCTCCTCTCGGCGTCGCGCCCGACCCTACCCAGGACGGTCACGCGCCCCCTGCCCACCCGTGTGGGAGCCTGCGGCGCGTGCGGATCTGGTGGCTGGCTGCCCTGCTCGGGGCTGCGGTCGGCGTCGCGGCAGGTCTGTACCTCGAGCTGGTCCACGCCGGGACGGCGCTGGTGTGGCAGGGCACCGAACCGCGGTGGTGGCCCGACCTTCCCGGCCGGCACGGTGCTCGTGTGCGTCCTGGGAGGAGTCCTCGTCGGGCTGCTTCAGCTCCGACACAGCCGCGACACCCCGCACGACCTCGAGGACGCGCTGAGCGCCCTTGACGGGGCCATGACCGAGGGCTCCGGCGGGCTGCGGAAGCCCTCCTGGATCGCACGCTCCGTGGGCATCGGCGCGGTGTCGCTGACCTTCGGCGGCAGCCTCGGTCCCGAGGCTCCGCTGCTCATCCTGGCGACCGGCTTCGGGCAGCGCGTCGCGCGGCTGCTGCGCATCTCCGCCGAGGAGGCGGTGTACGTGTCGGGGGCCGCGGCGCTGTCCGGACTGTTCGGCGGCCCCTTCGGCGCGGTAGCCCAGCCGATCGCACGGTGCGACTGCTCGGGCCCGGGCTGGTCGCCGCCGCGGCCGGCTTCGTCGCCCTGCTGGTCGTGCTGCCACGCGACGAGGGGCTGCGCTACGAGCTGCCGCCGGTGGACACGGCGCCGCTGGCCGTTCTCGGCTGGGACCTGCTCGGCGCGGCGCTGGGCACGGCGACCGGCCTGGCCCTGCTCGTGGCCATCCCGCGGGCGAGACACCTGGCGGGGCGGGTGCCGTCCCCGGTGCTCCAGGCGACGGTCGGCGGGCTGGTGCTGGGGGTGTGCGCCACCGTGCAGCCGTGGGTGCTGTTCTCCGGCGAACGCACGGGGCAGGACCTCGTCGACGCCGCCGGGCGGCTCGGCGCCGGGTCCCTGCTGCTGCTCGTGGTGCTCAACCTGGTCGCGACCCTGGCCTGCATCGGCACGGGATGGGTGGGCGGGCAGATCTTCCCCGCCGCCTTCTCCGGGATGGCGGCCGCGCTGCTCGCCCACGCCGCCTTCACGGGGGCTCCGGTCGCCTCCCTGGCGGCGGCGGGGGCCGCCGCGTGCACCACCGCGGTGCTGCGGCGTCCGCTGGCCAGCGCGCTGATCCTGCTGCTGTTCTTCCCGCCGGACGTGCTTCCCGGGCTGCTCGTGGGGGTCGGCGTCGCTGCCGTGGCCGCGGCGGCGCTGGGGAGCCGGCTGCCGCCACGGGCCGCTCTGGTCCACTGAGGCGCCGGGGCGCCGACCGCCCAGCCCGGTCAGCCGCTCAGGCCGAGCTCGCCGACCAGGTGACGCCCGATGGCCAGGCAGGAGGTTGCCGCCGGCGACGGAGCGTTGAGCACGTGCAGCACCGGCCCGGCGCGGTGCAGCAGGAAGTCGTCGACCAGCTGCCCGTCGCGCGACACGGCTTGGGCCCGGATCCCGACGTGGCGCGGGCCGAGGTCGGACAGGGCCACGTCGGGCAGGTACTCCTGGACGCGGCGCAGGTAGGCCCGGCGTACCGCGTCCTCCACGACCTCGCGGGCACCGGCGCCGGCGTAGCGGGCGGCCAGCCGCCAGGACCCGGGAAAGCGCAGCGTGTCCGCGACGTCGCGCCAGGAGACACCGCCGTCGTACGCCTCCCGCCCGCCGGCCGGGACGGCGTTGGGCCCCGCCCACACCTGTCCGTCCACGCGCCGCGACACGTGGACGCCGAGGAACGGCAGCCGCGGGTCTGGCACCGGGTAGACGTGGCCGCGGCACAGCGCGGAGGCCCGCGGCGACAGCTCGTACCAGCGGCCACGGAACGGCACGATGCGCACCCCGCCGTGGTAGCCGGACAGCCTGGCCAGCCGGTCGGACTGCAGCCCGCCGCAGGTGATGACGTGCCCGGCGCTCAGCTCGTCGTGCCCGGTCGTCACGGCCGCGCCGGCGGCCGTCGTCCGCAGCGCCACCACCGCCTCACCCAGCCGCAGCCGGCCGCCGAGCGCAGCCACGTCGCCGGCCAACGCGGCGGCCACCGCAGCGAAGTCGACCACGGCGGTGCCGGGTGAGTGCAGGGCACGCAGCCCCCGCACGGCAGGCTCCACCTCCCGCAGGCCGGATGCGTCGAGCTCGCGCAGCCCCTCGACCCCGTTGGCCCGCGCCGTGACGGCCAACCGCGCCAGGGCCGGCAGCTCGTCCTCGCGTACCGCGACGACGAGCTTGCCGTTGCGGACCACCTGCACTCCGCGCTCCGCGGCGTACGCCTCGAGCTCGCGCTTGCCGGCCCCGCACAGGCGGGCCTTGAGGGAACCCGGGGCGTAGTAGACCCCGGCATGGAGCACGCCGGAGTTGTGCGAGGACTGGTGCCGCGCGACAGCGGGCTCCTTGTCGAGCACGACGACTCGCAGCCCCGGACGTGCCCGGAGGGCCTGGTAGGCGGTCGCGAGGCCGACCAGACCGGCCCCTACGACGACCAGATCGCTGTCCGCCACTACCGGCTCACGGCTCGACGCGCAGCTCTCCGGAGATGTCCTGCTCGCGCTGCTCGCCGGTGATCAGCGCGTACGTGGCGCCCGCGATCGCCGCCCCGACGAGCGGGGCGAGCCAGAACAGCCAGAGCTGGCCGAGGGCGTCGCTGCCGGCGAAGAACGCGACCCCGGTGGAGCGGGCCGGGTTGACCGAGGTGTTGGTGACCGGGATCGAGACGAGGTGGATCAGCGTGAGCGACAGCCCGATGGCCAGCCCGGCGAAGCCAACCGGCGCCCTGCCGTCGGTGGCGCCGAGGATGACGTAGAGGAAGACCGCCGTGAGCACGACCTCGACGACCAGGCAGGCCAGCAGGTTGTAGCCCTGCGGGGACAGGTCGCCGTAGCCGTTGGAGGCGAATGCGCCCGCAGTGCCCTTGTCGATGGTGAAGCCGGCCTGGCCGTTGGCGATGACGTAGAGGACGGTGGCGGCGACGGTGCCGGCCACCACCTGGGTGACGACGTAGGGCAGGGCGTCGCGCCACGGGAAACGGCGACCCGTCGCGAGGCCGACGGTGACCGCCGGGTTGAAGTGACCGCCGGACACGTGCCCGAAGGTGTAGGACATCGTCAGCACCGTGAGCCCGAAGGCCAGCGCCACCCCGAGGTAGCCGACCCCCACGTCCTTGACGCCGGCCGCGAGCACCGCGGTGCCGCAGCCGCCGAGGACGAGGACGAACGTGCCAAGTGCCTCGGCGCCCAGCCGCGAGCCCAGGTTGGGCGTGGTCACTGCCATCGTGCGAACTCCCCAGGGTCGTTCAGGTCACCGCCCGTTCGGCGCACAGCGTGGCGGCCGGTCACTGCCCTGCGCAAATCCAACGCGCCGGGACGGCCCGGACCCCATCGACTCGGGCCCGAACGGCTCGGGCCGCGACCGACCGGTGCCGCTACGCCCGGCGCCGGCTCGCCCAGAGCAGGGCCGCCCCGAGCGCGATGGCGAGCAGACCCGCCAGCGGCCACAACGCCCCGGGCCCACCGGTGTGCGGCAGCTGAGCGGTGGCAGGTCCGCCGGGTCCCTGGTTGGCCGGAGGCTGGACAGGGGCGGCCGGCTTGGCGGGCGGGGGCTTCTTGGCGAAGGTGTTGGTGACCTGCACCCGCGCGTTGCTGTTGACCACGACGGTGCCGTGGTTGCCGCCGCCGGAGTCGGAGTAGGTCACGGTGTCCCCGGCGGGGGCGTGGACCTCGCGCACCGAGCAGGTCGCGCCCAGCGGCACCTGCTGGGTGTGCTGCTTGCCCGCGGCGAGCCGGAAGCTCGCCTGGGCCGGCGGCAGCGTCACGTCGCCCTGGTCGGTCGTGCAGGCCACGGTGAACGAGTACGGGCCCGGGCCGCCGTTGACGACCTGCTTGGCCACGACGAGGGTGCCCGGGTCGAAGGTGTTCGTGGCGACGATCGAGCCGGTCGCGTCGGCGGCCACCACGGCCGGGTCGTCGGGCGTGCCATGGTCGATCTCCGTACGGGCGGCCCCGCCGGAATCGGGCTCGGACGCCCAGCAGTGCGCCCCGACCGGCAGGTCCTCGATCGCCATTGTCTGTCCGCCGACCACCTGGTACGGCTCGTCGGTGAACAGCCGGAAGGGTTCCGCACCCTCCCGCGGCAGGTCACAGGTCACCGCGAGGGTGAACTGCCGGTCGCCGACGAAGCCGGCTGCGGCTCCGTCCACGACCTTGCTCAGGTCGAGCGCGGACACGTCGAAGGTGTTCGTCGCGGTGATCTGCAGCGGCTCGAGCTCCGGGCTCTCCTGCACGATCGCGGCGTTGTCGTAGGAGTCGTAGTCGACCTCGTGGGAGGTGGCTCCGCCGCTGGCGGTCTCCTCGCCGAAGCAGTGCGACCCCACCGGCAGCTTGACCGGGTGCTCCTGGGCGTCGGTCATGAAGACCGTCTCGCCGCCCTTGAGCGAGACTTCGCGGTTGAACACGTCGGTGATGTTGCCGGCGCCGTCCTCCCGCTGGCAGCGCACCAGCACGGTGAAGGTCGCGTCCTGTGCGTACGCGGCCTCGGCGCCGGCCCCGTCCAGCACCTTGGTCAGGCTCAGGGTGGCGGCCGAGAACACGTTGCTGAAGCCGGCCGTGACCACCTGAGGCTGGCCGTCCAGCTCGTCGGGGATGGGCACGGTGACCGGCTCCGGGGTGGCGTCGGCACCACCGTTGTCGGTCTCGGTGACGGTGCACTCCGCGCCGACCGGCAGACCGGTGATGGGGTCGGAGGTCAGGGTGTCGCCGGTGCCGTCGCCGGTCAGCGTGACCGTGTCGGTGAAAACGTCCGGGCGTCCGTCGAAGTCGCACGCCACCGCGAACGTGAACGGCCCGTTGGACAGCTCGGGGGCGCCGGGCCCGGTGAGCTCCTTGCTGATGGCCAGCCCGCCGGCGCGGAACTCGTTGGTGATCGTGAGCGTCTGCGGCTCGCCGGCCTGTGCGCGCACCGTCCCGGACTGAGCGGGATCGGGCCCGGGCGGGTCATAGGTGACCTCGGTCGCGCCGCCGGCATCGGTCTCCGCGACGTAGCAGTCGGCGCCGGCGGGAACGTTGGTGACGAACCGCTTGTCGGCCGGCCGGAGCTCGACCTGCTTCGGGTCGTAGTCCGCGAGCGGCACGTCCTGGAAGGAGCAGAAGACGTCGACCGGGTAGGAGTCCTTGGCGTAATTCGCGGCTAGGCCCGTGACCTCCTTGTCCAGCTGCAGCACGGCGTCGGGGAAGTCGTTGGTGATGGTGGCCGTCTCGACCGCGACCTCGTCGCCGAGCGAGGCATCGATGGCGACCTCGACCGGGTTGGCCGCCGGGTGGTTGGTCACCCCGCCGCGGTCGTCGGTCTCCCACACCGTGCAGTCGGCGCCGGCCGGCAGGCCGGGGATGGTGACCGGTGCATCGGCGGAGACGTCGTAGGACTGGTTGAGGACGACGAGCGGGTCACGGCCGATCGGGTCGATGACGCAGCGCACCTGGAACGGGAACGTGACGTCCTGCAGCGGCAGGTTGGACGGGTTCTCCCCGATCGCCTTCACCAGGCGCAGGCTGCCGTACGCCGTGGCCACGCCGACCTGAATGGGCTCGGTCTTGGGCAGGACGTGGCTGCCCGAGCCGCGCAGAGTCGTCTCGGCGTGGGCGTAGGAGTTCCAGGCGATCGTCGGGTTGCTCACCTGCGCGACCTCGAGCGGGGTGTCCATCGCGAAGGTGATGTCGACGCTGCCGCCGGGTAGCAGCGAGGGCTCGAAGCCCAGCTGCATCTGGGCCGCGACGGCGGCCGGGCTGAACGGGGCGGCCCAGTCGCCCGGGGCGCACTGCGGCGCCATGGAGCCGGCCCCGCCCATGTCGAGGTCCTTGGTGCAGATCGGCTCGGTGTCGGTGTAGGTCGTGGTGAGGGTGCCGGGGCCGTCGAGCGCCGGCGGCGAGGCGAGGGTCGGGCGGTTGTCCCACTGGGTGCCCCGGTTGCCGGGCAGGATCACGCCCTTGTCGCCCTGGACGGGGAAGCGGTCGATGATGCGCATGTCGGTCGCCGGCTCGGTGCCGGCGTTGACCAGGCGGAGCAGGTACTTGTACTGGTCGCCCGGGTTGACCAGGGCGACGCAGGGATAGGCGGTGTAGACCCGGCTGGTGGCGTCCGTGGCCGACGGGCAGAGCCGGCTGCCGACCGGGACGGGCTTCTTCGTCCGCGTGTCGTACCAGCCCAGGTCCGGGTTGCCGGCCACCCACTTGCGGGCCTGGAACGCCGCCCCGGCCTTGGCGGTGACCGCCGCGGTGTCGGTGCAGTAGGTGCCGTCGCCGAACAGCCCGTTGACCTCGGAGGTGCCGGCGCAGGCCAGGTCGGGGGCGGAGGAGGACGCGCCCATCGTGTTGATGAACTCGTCACCGGCGCTGGCGCCGGGGGCCAGCAGCACCTGGATCTGGACGGTCAGCGTGGCGCCGGGCGGGAACAGCCAGGCGGAGCCGTCGGGGTTCTGGCCGAAGTCCCACTCCAGGCCCGAGATGCGCTCCCCGGTGGCGGTGGTGGAGAACGTCGGGGCAGGCGGTTGCGGCGTACCGGTCGGCACCTGGACGCCGACGACCTTGAACGGCTGGCCGCCGTCGCCGACGAACGACTCGTCGAAGGTGAGGCCGGCGGGGAGGCGGTCCTTGACGACGAGGTCTGGGATGTTGGAGGTCCCGGTGTTGGTGACCTTGAGGTTGAACGGCGCGGGCTCACCCGGGCTGATGGCGGTGTTGGGCGTCTTCACGACGGTCAGCTCCGGCGAACCCGAGACGAGGCGAAGCGTGGCGTCGACCGGTGGGATGGGCTTCGGCTGCCCGGGCGGCTGCAGGTTGGTCTCGAAGCTGCCCGCGGCGGTGTCCTCGAGGGGGCTGGGGACCGGCTCGCCCGGGTCGCTCCGCAACGACGGGCGCGGGCTGATCTGCAAGGTGAGCGCCCCCTGGCAACCGGTCGAGTCGCACGGGGTGATGACGTAGCCGTCGTTGGTGGTGGTGTCCGTCGAGGTAAACGTCGCCCGGATGCCGGTGACGTCCGCGGGGGAGACACCGGTCGGAAGCGCAGCGCCCGTGGCAGGGGTCCCCAGCACCCACGCGCCGTTGACGAGCGCGTCGACCTGGACGCGGTTGGCGCCCGCCGGGAACTTCACCGGCCGGAAGGTCACGAAGTCAACCCCGTCGAAGAAGTCGGCGTCCTGGTCGACGACCTGGATCTCCTTCATGCTGAGGTTGCCGTTGTTGCGCACGGTCAGCGCCACGTCGGCGTGCTGGCGCGGAAGTCCCGGGACGTACTCCGGCAGCGTGCCGGGAGAGATGCTCTTGTTGAGCAGGGCGGAGTCGTTGGCCGGGCCGGTCTGGATCGCCGGCGCGCAGGCCGGGTCGCCGGGCACGTAGTCGCCGCCGGCGGTGGTGGAGAAGCAGTTGAGGATGGACACGGCGTTGGCCACGCCGGCGCGGCGGGTCGTGACGAGGTTGAGGGTGAAGTTCTTGGTGGGCGCCAGCGAGCCCTCCATCCGCGCGCGCACGCCGGTCACCCGGGCGAGCACCTCCGCGGAGGCTCCGCTGTAGGCCACCCAGGTGCCCGAGCCGACGGTTGGGTCGTAGATCTCGATGGTGACGGGCGGCGTGCCCGGCGACTTGGTGACGCTCGCGGAGGTGATCTGCAGCGAGTCGAAGGGGTTGGGGAAGTTCGGGTCGGGCTTGCCGTCCGGCCCGGTCCGGGGGTCGGAGATGACCGGTGCCACCAGCGGCAGGTTGCCGTTGTTGGTGACCTTCAGCGTGAACGGGATCGGCTGGCCGGGCGGCACCGAGGTCTGCCCGACGGACTTGACCCCTTGCGACGTCGAGCTCGGCTCCTGGATGGCCAGGGTGGCGCAGGCGGTGCCGGAGGCGGTGCCGGTGCCGTCGGTGCGGCCGGCCGAGCCGGCGTACGCTGCGCAGTCGCCGACGCCGGGGCTGCTGCCGCCGGGCAGGTCGGCCGCGGTGACGCTGTCGTTGAGCGTCCCGGCCAGGTCGAGCCCGGCGGTCGCCCCGGCGCCGATGGTCGGCGAGCCGTCGGCGGTCTTGCCGGTGTAGGTGACCTCCACCTTGGTGACGCGGGTGCCGGCCTTGGCGACCGTGATGGTCGTCCCGGCCGTGTAGTCGTTGCTGAACGTCGTGCCGTCCGCGTACGTGACCTTCAACGAGGCCCCGGTGGCGCCGCTGGGGAAGCGGAGCCGGACCTTGTCGGTGTCGAACTTGCCGAACTCGCTCTGCGGTGCCGCGGCGTCGGGCTCGACGATGGAGATCTCGGCGATCGGGAACGACGAGGCGTTCTTGACATCGACCTTGGCCGACACCGGCGAGTTCTGCCCGAGGACGGCGTACTCACCTGCTTCCTGCGTGAAGTCGCCGTCGGTGTCGGGGAAGAACGTCTTGGTGGGTCGCAGGTCCAGGGTGTCGGGGAGGATGTCGTAGGTCTTGCACGCCGCGGCGCCGGTGACCGACCCCTGCACGGCGTCTTGGGCCGAGGGGACGGCGCAGTTGTCGACGGTCAGCTTCGACGTGGGCCGCAGCGGCGAGCCGTCGGAGCGGTGGGTGTCGCGCAGGGTCATCGCGAGGTCCACCGTGCCGCCGGTGGCGTCATAGGGCAGCGGATCCCCGTTGGCGGCGGTGAAGACGACCCGTACGCCGGTGACGTCGCCAGGGTCGACGCCCGTGGGCAGCGGGAGCGCCCCGGGGCCGGAGACGGTGCCACCCGCGACGAACCCGTCGGTGGTCTTCACCAGCAGCTGGGCCCGGTCCGCGCCGGCCGGGAACGTCAGGAGCGTGGCCGACTGGAGGTCGAACGCGTCGAAGGTGTCCGGGTCGTCGTCGGTCACCGTCAGCGACGTGACCTCCGCCGAGCTGGACGAGGCGTTGCGCACGCCGAGCCGGATCGTGCTGTCCTCGCCGCTGCCGGCCACCGCGGAGCCGTCCGTCCAGCCCTTGGTGGCCACCGGCGTCACCTTGCGAGGCACCGAGACGACGACGTCGTTGCTATCGGTGATCGGATCGGCGTTGTCGGCGACGACCCGTGCCGTGTTGGTGATCACGGTGCCGTCGAGCAGCGGGGTGCCGGCGGGCAGCCGCATGCCCACCTCGAGGTTGCGGGTGCTGCCGGCCGGCAGCCCGAGCGTGTCCGGAGGCTCCTGCAGCGCCTCCTTGAAGACGATGGTGAGCAGCCGCGTCGTCTCGTCGTAGGTGACGGTCCGGGTTCCGGTGGACTGCGGCAGGCTCGTGACGTCGAGCCCCACCGGCAGCGTGTCGGTGAACGTCTCGTTGACGCAGTCGACCCTGAGGCCGGAGCACTGCACGGTGAGCTCGTACCTGAACTCCTTGCCGGGCGTCAGCGGTGCCCCGCCGAGGTCATTGGTCTTGACCACGTTGACCGCGGACTGCTCCTCCTGCGCCGCGGCGAGGGCCGGGGCGAAGCCGAGCACCAGCGCGCCGGCGAGCAGCATCGACAGGACCGGCCACGTGCGCGAGAGGAGAGGGCGGCGTTGGCGCACGGTGAGCCTCCGGCTACGGAGCGTGCCAAAACGGATAAACCCCCCGGTTGTCGAGCGCGGGCGGGACTATAGCCACATCCCGCCCGCTGTCAAAACCAGCCGGCGCGGGTCTCACCCAGGCTCAGCCGCGTGCGCTGGCCGTCGCCTCGACGGCTCCGGTCAGGCGAGCTCCCGATGCCGCAAGCCCACCAAGCCAGCGCTCGGAGGCCCTCCGGGCCACCGACTTCACAGGCTGGCGACGTCGCCCGCCTTGCCCTTGACCGCCGCCGCCGCCTCTCGCAGCCCGGCCAGCTCGGTCTGGGTGAGGTCGCGCTCCACGACTGTGCGGACGCCGCCCCTACCGATCTCGGCCTCGACACCGAGGTAGACACCGTCGATGCCGTACTCCCCGGACACCCACGCGCAAACCGGCATGACCGCACCGGAGTCCTCGGCGACCGCGCGGGCCATCCGGGCCGCTGCGGCGGACGGCGCGTAGAAGGCCGAGCCGGACTTCAGCAGCGCCACGACCTCGGCGCCGCCGTTGCGGGTGCGGGTGACCAGCTCCTCGACGGTGGCGTCGTCGAGCACCTCCGACAGCGGCTTGCCGTCGACGGTGCAGGCGCTCGGCACCGGCACCATGGTGTCGCCGTGCGAGCCGAGGGTGAGGGTGCGCACGCGGCCCACCTCAATGCCGAGGGTCTCGGCGACGAAGTAGGAGAAGCGGGCGGTGTCGAGCATGCCGGCCTGGCCGATGACGCGGCTGGGCGGGAACTGCGTGGCCAGCTGCACGAGCGTCGTCATCTCGTCGAGCGGGTTGGAGACGTTGACGACCACGGCGTCCGGCGCGTGCCTGCGGATGCTCTCGGCAACCCCGCGGACGATCGTGGCGTTGGCCTCGAGCAGGTCCATGCGGCTCATGCCCGGCTTGCGCGGCAGCCCCGCGGTGATGACGACGATCTCGGAGCCTTCGATGACCTCGTATCCCGAGCCGTCCGTCCCGGTGGTGCGCCCGACGACCTGCGTCTCGAAGCCCTCGATCGGCCGCGACTGGTTGAGGTCGAGGGCGAGGCCCTCGGCCCAGCCGTCGCGGATGTCGGTGAGTACGACGGTCTCGAAGATGTCGTATTCGGCCAGCCGCTGCCCCGTGGTCGAGCCGTAGAACCCGGCCCCGACGACCGTCACCTTGCCGGTGCGCGCCATCGCATACCTCCTCCTCCACACGGGCGCCCGGGCCCGCTGCGTGGTCACCGCCAACCTAGGGCGTCGGCAGTTCCGGCACGACAGGGCCCGACGACGACAGGGCCCGACGACGACAGGGCCCGACGACGGCAGGGCCCTACGACGACAGGGGCTGGATCGTGAGGGTGATCAGGAGGGTCGCGATCCCGATCCCACCGAGCACCGCCACGTCGACGGCACGGCGTCGTACGGCGAGCATTCCGGCGTCCTCGTCGGGGAGCACCGCACGCAGCAGCGCGCCCAGCAGCGCAGCCGCGCCGACGAGCGCCGGGCCCTTGCGGACATAGTGCAGCCCACTGAGCGCCAGCCCGACGACGACCAGGGCCAATACGAGGGCGATGGGCCACTGCTGCCACCAGCGCCGCCGCGGATCCACGTCAGTCGGCGCCGGTCGGCGGTCAGTGGGCGAAGTGACGGGAGCCGGTGAGGTACATCGTCACGCCGGCAGCGGCCGCCGCAGCCAGGACCTCGTCGTCACGCACGGAGCCGCCGGGCTGCACGACGGCAGGGACACCGGCGTCGATCAGCACCTGCAGCCCGTCGGCGAACGGGAAGAACGCATCCGAGGCGGCGACCGCGCCGCGAGCACGCTCCGCGCCGGCTCGCTGCACGGCGAGCCGGCAAGAGTCGACCCGGTTGACCTGCCCCATGCCGACCCCGACCGAGGCACCGTCACGGGCGAGCAGGACCGCGTTGGAGCGCACGGAGCGCACCGCACGCCAGGCGAACGCCAGGTCGGCGAGGGTCGCCTCGTCGGCCGATGGGCCGGCGCCCAGCCGCCAGCCGAGCGGCGAGTCCCCGGCCGCGTCGAGCCGGTCGCCGGTCTGCACCAGTACCCCGCCGGAAACCTGGCGCAGCTCGAGCGGGTCGCGCCCGTAGCCGTCGGGCAGCTCGAGCAGCCGGACGTTCTTCTTCTGCCGCAACAGCACGAGGGCGTCGTCGTCGAAGCGCGGAGCGACGACCACCTCGGTGAAGACGTCGGCCAGCTGCTCGGCCGTGGGCCGGGTGACCGGACGGTTGGCGGCGACGACGCCGCCGTATGCCGAGACCGGGTCGCAGGCGTGGGCCTTGCGGTGCGCCTCGGCGATGTCGGCACCGACCGCGATCCCGCAGGGGTTCGCATGCTTCACGACGGCCACCGCCGGCTGGTCGAACTCGAAGGCGGCGCGCACTGCCGCGTCGGCGTCGACGTAGTTGTTGTAGGACATCGCCTTTCCGTGCAGCGGCGTCGCCTGGGCCACACCCGGAGTGGCGTCCGGGTCGACGTAGAGCGCGGCGCGCTGGTGCGGGTTCTCGCCGTAGCGCAGGACGTCGGCCCGCTCCAGGGCGAGCCCGGCGTACGCCGGCCACCACGTGTCGTCTGCGGCGAGCTCGCGCGCGCACCACTCGGCGACGGCCTTGTCGTAGGCCGCCGTGTGCGCGAACGCCCGGGCGGCGAGGCGGCGGCGGGCGGCCAGGTCGAAACCGCCGCCGTGCACCGCGTCCAGCACCGCGGGGTAGTCGGCGGGGTCGGTGACGACGGCCACGTTGGCGTGGTTCTTGGCCGCGGCGCGCACCATCGACGGGCCGCCGATGTCGATCTGCTCGACGACGTCGTCGGTGCCCGCGCCGGACCGGACGGTCTCCCGGAACGGGTAGAGGTTGACCACCACGAGGTCGAACGGCTCGATGTCGAGCTGGGCGAGCTGCTGCTCGTGCGCGGGGTTGCGCCGGTCGGCGAGGATGCCGGCGTGCACCGCCGGGTGCAGGGTCTTGACCCGGCCGTCGAGGCACTCCGGGAACCCGGTGAGCTCCTCGACCGCTGTGACCGCCACCCCCGCCTCGGCGATCCGCGCGGCGGTGGAGCCGGTGGAGACGAGGCGGACCCCGGACTCGGCCAGCCCGCGGGCAAGGTCCGCCAGCCCGCTCTTGTCGTGGACGGACACCAGGGCCCGCCGTACCGGGCGTCTGTCGCTCACGGGATGCGGACCCTCCTGCCCTCCACCGTCCAGCCCTCGCGGGCCATCCGACCGACGAGCCCGGCGAGCAGCGGCCGCTCCACCGACTTGATCCGCTCGTGCAGGCTCGCCTCGTCGTCGTCGTCCTCGACCGGCACCGCGACCTGGGCGACCACGGGTCCGCTGTCGGCACCGGCGTCGACCATGAGCACCGTGGCGCCGGTGACTCGGACGCCGTACGCGAGCGCATCGCGCACCGCGTGGGTCCCCGGGAACGCCGGCAGCAGCGCGGGATGGGTGTTGACCACGCGGTCGGGGAAGCGGCCCAGCACCGCGGGGCCGACCAGGCGCATGAAACCGGCCAAAACGACGAGGTCCGGCTCATGCTCGGCGATCCGGTCGGCCATGGCGGCGTCCCAGGCGGCCCGGTCGGGGAAGTCCTCGGGGCGGAGCACGAACGTCGGGGGCCCGGCCTGCTCGGCGCGCCGGATGCCTGCGGTGCCGTCGCGGTCGGAGCCGACGGCGACGACGGTGGCGCCGTACGCCGGGTCGGCCGACGCGGCCAGGATGGCGGCGAGGTTGGACCCGGTCCCGGAGACGAGGACGACGAGCCGCGCGGGCGAGGCGGACGGCTTGGGCACCGGGGCTCCGGGTGGCGAGGACGCGGGCGGACGCACCGCCGGACCCGGCGAGGATAGCGAGCGGGGGTCGCGGCCGGGCCGGCGCCGGGTGCCTCGCGGGTGCCCGCCCGGTGTTCGGGGCAGGATGGGGCGGGTGAGCGTGGAGCAGCCCGCAGCACCGGCCGTGGCCGCGGCGCGCGGGGCCGGGCGCCGGGCGCTGCTCGTCACCGTCGTCGCCGTACTGATGCTGGTGCCCTGGCCGCTGCCGGCGCTCGTGGTCGGCGTGCTGGCGTTCGTGCTGGCCGTACGGGCGTTCGTCGCGGCCGGCCGGGCCGGCTCGCGTCGGCGGGTCGCGATCGTGGCCATGTCGGTCTCGCCGGTGGTGGTGCTCCTGGCTGGGCTGCTCAGCCTGAGCCAGCTCGTCTTCGGCGACCAGATCGCCCGCTACGAGGAGTGCATGCGAGGCGCCAACACCCACACCTCGCGCGACCAGTGCCAGCAGGAGCTCCGCCGCGACATCGGGCGCACCTTCGGGCTCCGGATCGCCTGACGGGCTATCGCGAGCCCGCAACCTCCCCCCCTCCGAAATCTGTCAGGCTCTCCCGCGGCCCCGGCCACGCGTGAGCCTGACACATCGCCGGCCTTCCCGCGTTGTCAGGCTCTCGCGGGGCTGGGACGGCGTGCGAGCCTGACACAACGACTCGGGGGAACGGGTCAGCGGCGGCGCATGACGAGGGTCGTCACCGCGGCCCCCACCCCGAGCTCGACGGCGGCCGCCAGCGCCACCGGGGCGGCGGCCGCACCCACGGAGGCGAGCTGGCTGGCGCCGGCGGCGCCGGAGGTGAGCCAGGCCGCCAGGCCGAGCAGCAGCCCGGCACCGACGGCGGCGAGGAGGGCGTCGGCGAGCGACTGGACGAGCCCGAGGCCGGGCGAGCGACGCTGCAGCGACCAGCTCGCCGCCGCCCCCGCGGCCAGCGGCAGGGCCAGCAGGAGGACACCGAGCGGCGCCGGCACCCGCTCCGGTAGGGCGCCGAGCACCGGTAGCGCCGGCAGCACGCCCACCGCCGTACCTCCGGAGACCACGCTCGTGCCGGCACCCATTGTGAAGCCGGGACCGATGGCGACCGCTGACGCCCACACCGCCATGCTGGGCAGCAGGGCCGCACCCAGCACGCTCAGCAGCGCGCCGCCGACGACCCCGGCGTCCAGCCCAGTCAGCAGAGCGTGGACACGGCCGAGCGAACCCAGCAGGGCGAGCACGACCAGCACCGCTCCGGCGGCCAGCACCGCGGCGGCACCGAGCCCGGCCGCTCGGCCTATCCGGCGCGCCCGCGCCGGCAGCCGCTCGAGCAAGTTCCGGCCCAGCCCGGTCTCGCGCGCGACGCCGCTGCCGAGCCCGGCCAGCGCGACCGCGGTGGCGGTGGCGAAGGCGCGGCGCGGGTCGACCGACACGGCCGCCGAGCCCGCGAGAACGGCCACGACCGTCGCGGCAGCGCCGTACGCCAGCGACGGGACGAGCGCCCCGAGCACGGCATCCCGGGCGCGGGCGGGGACAGCGGTGGCTGCCGCCCAGCGCCCGGCGCGGTGCAGCAGGTACAGCAGCAGCAGCGTCAGGCCCCACGGCACGAGCGTCACCGGCAGGCCGGCGAGCTCCACCCCGCTGCCGTGCCCGACCAGCCAGAGCGCCGCCCCTGCGCCGAGCGCGGCGGTCGGCTCGCCGGGCGCTCCCCCACCCAGCCAGCCCACCAGGGCGAGCGCGCCCAGCGCGACCATCCCTACCCCGGCGGACCAGCCCGCCGCGACGAGGCCCGGCATCCACGTCGGCCGATCGGCGAGGGCGGGCACCAGGCGCTCCGCGGGCCGGGTCAGCAGGAGGTCGGTTCGGGTGTCGGCCATGGCGGGTCCATCGTCCGCATGATCGAGTGGTACGCCGGGCACGACACGCCGTCGGCGTGTCGGGCCGCACGTCACACTCGATCTCGGGCGACCGGCCCGCGGGCGCACGCGGGACGCCCGGCGGGCCGGCTTGCAACCGGGTAGGCCGCTCGCGGGTCGTTCCTGGAGAGGGCCAGCCGGGTGCCGCGGCGGGGCGTGGCCGGGGTGCTCTTCCAAGGGGAAGGCCTCGCGTCGCGACATCGACTGTGGCGCTTGGTACGACACGCACGGCGTGTCGTACCGGATTCCACACTCGATCTTGGGGCAGGCGCGGGAGGCGTACGGTCGGCGGCCATGACCACTCGCGAGCACGCCGCCGAGCTCGACCGCGGCGACCCGCTAGGCCCGCTGCGGCAGCGGTTCGAGCTGCCGGCCGACGTCGTCTACCTCGACGGCAACTCCCTCGGTCCGCTGCCGAGCGGGGTGGCCGAGCGCGTCGCCGACGTGGTCCGCGCGCAGTGGGGGCGCGAGCTCATCGCGTCGTGGAACACGGCCGGGTGGATCGACCTGCCGCGCCGGGTCGGCGCCCGCATCGCCCGGCTCGTCGGCGCCGGCGAGGACTGCGTCGTGGCCGGCGACTCCACGTCGGTCCAACTGTTCAAGCTGCTCGTCGCCGGGGCGCGGCTGCGCCCCGAACGCCGGGTGCTCGTCACCGAGCCCGGGAACTTCCCGACCGACAGCTACGTGGCCGCGGCGGTGACCCGGCTGCTCGGGCTCGAGCTGCGCTGGTGCGATCCCGGCGACGTCGCGGCCGCCCTCGACGAGGACGTCGCTGTGGTGTCGCTGTCGCACGTCGACTACCGCACCGGGGTCCTCAAGGACGCCGCGGCCGTGACCGCCGCCGCCCATCAGGTCGGCGCGCTCGCGCTGTGGGATCTCGCCCACTCCGCCGGCGCGCTGCCGGTGGAGCTCGACGCCTGGGACGCCGACCTGGCCGTGGGCTGCGGATACAAGTACCTCAACGGCGGTCCGGGGGCGCCGGCGTTCGCGTACGTGCACCGCCGTTGGCATGATGCGCTCGACCAGCCGCTGGCCGGCTGGATGGGGCACGCGGCGCCGTTCGCCCTCGAGCGCGACTATCGCCCGGCGCCCGGCATCGCTCGCGTGCAGACCGGCTCGCCGCCGATCCTGTCGATGGCCGCGCTGGACGCGGCCCTGGACGCCTTCGACGGGGTCGACCTGCATGCCGTACGCACCAAGTCCCTCGCGCTGAGCGACCTGCTCATTGCGCTCGCCGACGAGCGGCTCGCGGCGTACGCCGTGCAGGTCGCCGCGCCACGCGAGCGCGCGCAGCGGGGCTCACAGGTGTGCCTGCGGCACCCGGCGGCGTACGGCTTCGTCCAGGCCCTCACCGGCCGCGGCGTCGTCGGCGACTTCCGCGAACCCGATCTGGCCCGCTTCGGCCTCAGCCCGCTCTACCTGCGCTTCGTCGACCTGTGGGACGGCGTCGACGCGATGGTCGCCGTGCTGGAGGCGGGCGAGCACGAGGCGCCGGCGTACGCGGTGCGCGCCGCAGTCACCTAGCCGACGGCCCCCCTCCCGCGGATGCGTCAGGCTCAGGCGTCCCTGCGACCACGGGTCGCCCTGACACACTCTCGCGGCGCGGCGACGGTCAGGGGCTGGACGGCGGCCGGTCGTCGGACGGCGGGTAGTCGCTGGACGGCGGGTAGTCGCCCGCGGGCGGGTAGTCGCTGGCCGGCCCACCGCTGCCGGGCGGCGGGGGGCCGCTCGGCGGGGGGGCGCTCGGCGGGGGGCCGCCCGCCGGCGACCCGCCGGGAGCCGGGTAGCCGCCCGGACCACCGTAGGGGGCCCCGCCGCCGGGTGCACCGGGAGCACCACCTCCGAGCGAGCTCGCCATGACCGAGGTGTTGTCGGTGATCCGGAACAGCAGCGTGACCAGCTCCAGGTAGATGCGGGCGAGAATGAGGTAGAGGAAGCCGCCGACCACCGCGACGATCAGGCCGCCGATGAACGGGCCGAAGCCCCGGGTCGCGGAGCTGATCACGACGATGATGGCCCCGATCCCGATGATCGCCACGATCACCGCATAGATCACCCGGATGAATTTGAGGGTGACATAGGAGGTGAACGAAAAGTCGAAGAGGGCGTTGAAGAAGCTCTTGGGGTCGGTCTGGACAGGGCGGTAGCCGCTCATCGGCGTCTCCTGGTGTCGGCAGTACCCCGGTAGGCGCCCGCCTCAGGCGACCTGCCCGGGATGTCGCTTCGAGGATAGGAAGCCCGCCCCACGTCACGGTGGACGCCACGCCGGGGCGGCCACCCGGAGTGCGGCGTGGCGGCTCCACCGAGCGACGGCGTACGAGAGCATGTCGGGTCCCCTGCCGCAACCTGGAGGTCCACGCCATGAGCCAGCCCGCCCCGTACGACTCCCACGGCCAGCCGGTCGGCCACTTCTCCGCCGGTGAGGCGATCGGCTACGGCTGGCGCACCTTCACGCGCCACGCCGGGGCACTGATCGTCCTCGCGCTCGTGGTCGTCCTCGCGCAGGTGCTGGTCAACCTCGTCGGACGCCAGATCGACAACGGGCTCCTGCTCTTCGTGTGGAACATCGTCGGCTACGTCGTGTCGCTCGTGCTCACCGTCGGGGTCTACCGCGCCGCGCTCGCAGTGCTCGACGGGCGCACCCCGGAGGTGAGCATGCTCTTCGGTGGCGGATCCGTGCTGACCTACTTCCTCGCCTCGCTCATCGTCGGCGTCGCGTTCGTCATCGGGCTCGTGCTGCTGATCGTCCCGGGGCTGATCGTCGCGTTCGTGTGCCAGTTCTTCGGGCTGGCCGCCGTTGACGACCCCTCGACCGGGCCGATCGGCGCGATCAGCCGCTCGTTCACCGTCGTCAAGGACAACATCGGTCAGGTGCTGCTGTTCGACCTGGTCGCGCTCGGCATCGTCATCGTCGGTGCGCTGCTGCTCGGCGTCGGGCTGCTCGTGGCGTACCCGGTGGTGTTCGTGGCCCAGGCGTACGCCTGGCGGCGGATGACCCGGGGCCGGGTGGCCGCGCTCGCCTGAGCCAGAGGCGACACGGAACGGCCGCCGGAGGGTCAGGACGCCGTCTGCACGACCTCGCGCATGATCCGGGCGGTCTCGGACGGGGTCTTGCCGACCCGGACGCCGGCGGCCTCCAGGGCCTCCTGCTTGGCCGCCGCTGTGCCCGAGGAGCCGGACACGATGGCGCCGGCGTGTCCCATGGTCTTGCCCTCCGGCGCGGTGAAGCCCGCGACGTAGCCCACGACCGGCTTGCTGATGTGGGCCTTGATGTAGTCGGCGGCGCGTTCTTCGGCGTCGCCCCCGATCTCGCCGATCATGACCACGGCGTCGGTGTCCGGGTCGTCCTCGAAGGCCTGCAGGCAATCGATGTGGGTCGTGCCGATGACCGGGTCGCCGCCGATGCCGACACAGGTCGAGAAGCCGGCGTCGCGGAGCTCGTACATCATCTGGTAGGTCAGCGTGCCGGACTTGCTCACCAGGCCGACCCGGCCGGACGGGGTGATGTCGGCGGGGATGATGCCGGCGTTGGACTTGCCCGGGCTGATCAGCCCGGGGCAGTTGGGCCCGATGATGCGCGTGCCCCCGGCGTCGAGGGCGTACTGGTGGAACTCGGCGGTGTCGTGGACCGGGACGCCCTCGGTGATGACGACCACGAGGGGCATGCCGGCGTCGACCGCCTCGCGGACGGCGCCCTTGGTGCCGGCCGGCGGGACGAAGACGACCGAGACGTCGGCACCGGTCTCCTTCATCGCCTCGGCTACCGAGCCGAAGACCGGCACGGCCGTGCCGCCCTCGAACCCCACCTGCTCGCCCGCCTTGCGCGGGTTGACGCCGCCGACGACCGCGCTACCCGAGCGCAGCATGCGCTGGGTGTGCTTGCGGCCCTCGGACCCGGTCATGCCCTGCACGACGATCCGGCTGCTGTCGGTAAGGAAGATCGCCACGGTCAGGCCCCCTCGGCTGCGAGCTCGGCGGCCCGGTGGGCCGCGTCGTCCATCGTGTCCACCAGCTCGACGGAGTCGTGTTCGGCCTCGTCGAGGATGCGCCGCCCTTCGGCGGCATTGTTGCCGTCGAGGCGCACCACCAGCGGTTTGCTGATCGTCTCGCCACGCGCCTTGAGCGTCTCCAGCGCGCCGACGATGCCGTTGGCGACCGCGTCGCAGGCGGTGATGCCGCCGAAGACGTTGACGAACACGCTGCGTACGGCCGGGTCGCCGAGGATGATCTCCAGCCCGTCGGCCATCACCTCGGCAGACGCCCCGCCGCCGATGTCGAGGAAGTTGGCCGGCTTGACCCCGCCGTACGCCTCACCGGAGTACGCGACGACGTCCAGCGTGGACATCACCAGGCCCGCACCGTTGCCGATGACGCCGACCTCCCCGTCGAGCTTGACGTAGTTGAGGCCCTTGTCCTTGGCCGCCTGCTCCAGCGGGTCGGCCGCGCCGCTGTCGACGAACGCCTCGTGGTCGGCGTGGCGGAAGTCGGCGTTGTCGTCGAGGCTCACCTTGCCGTCGAGGGCGACGACGCGGTCGTCCGGCGTGCGCACCAGCGGGTTGACCTCGACGAGCGTGGCGTCCTCAGCGGTGAAGACCGTCCACAGCGTCTGCAGCACCTCGACCACCCGGTCGCGCACGGCGGGTCCGAATCCGGCGGCGTCGGCGATCTCGGCCGCCTTCGCCGCATCGACTCCGCGAATCGCGTCGACGGGCACCTTGGCGAGTGCCTCCGGCCGCTCGACCGCCAGCTGTTCGATCTCCACGCCCCCCTCGGCGCTCGCCATGGCGAGATAGGTGCGCTCGGCGCGGTCGAGCAGGTACGAGACGTAGTACTCCTCGGCGATGTCGCTGGCCGCCGTGACGAGCACCCGGTGGACGGTGTGGCCCTTGATGTCCATGCCAAGGATGGCCTGGGCTTCCGCGGCCGCCTCGTCGGGGGACTCGGCAAGCTTGACGCCGCCAGCCTTGCCGCGCCCACCCGTCTTGACCTGCGCCTTGACGACAACCGTCCCGCCGATCCGCTCGGCGACCGACCGGGCCTGCTCGACGGTCTCGGCGACCTCCCCCGGCAGCACCGGCACGCCGTGCTTCGCGAAGAGCTCCTTCGCCTGGTACTCCATGAGGTCCACGGGTTCCGGCCTCCTCGGCGACATGGGGGGCTGCGAGATCAGGACTGCGTCAACGGTACGGGGGCGCTGTCCTCCGGGCCGACCCTAGTGCGCCCGGGCGGGATGCCCGCAGGCGGTCGCAGCGAGGGATACGCCGGGGGGGCGCGCGCCACCGGCTTCGCCTTTGCCTCTGCAGAGCCGCCTGAGCCGAAACTAGGCGCGTCCGACGCGCGTCCGAGCCGGGTTCAGCCCGACGCCGGCGAGGTGGCGCCGAACGTCGAGCGCACCCAGTCGACGATCTCGTGCGTGGTGGCGCCAGGTGTGAACACCCGGGCGACCCCCATCTCCTCGAGCAGCGGGATGTCCGCGTCGGGGATGATCCCTCCCCCGAAGACCACGACGTCGGCAGCGTCCTGCTCGCGAAGCAGATCGACGACCTTGCCGAACAGCGTCATGTGGGCACCGGAGAGGATGGACAGTCCGACCGCGTCGGCGTCCTCCTGCAAGGCGGTCTCGACGATCTGCTCCGGGGTCTGGTGCAGACCGGTGTAGACGACCTCGACGCCAGCGTCGCGCAGCGCGCGGGCCACCACCTTGGCGCCGCGGTCGTGCCCGTCGAGTCCGGGCTTGGCCACCACGACGCGTACGGGGGCGCCGTGGTGTCCGGCGCGCCCCCGGTCAGAGTGGAGGCCCGCGTCGGGTTCAAAGCCGGACATCGTCGTCCTCCTCGCTGCATCGGCGCGGGCGCCGGGAACGGACCTGCTCCTGGCCAACCTAGTCATCGCGGCCGTCGCGAACCGGCACGGTGCGGACTTGGGGGGCCACCACCGGCGATGTGCGCCGCCGGCGGGCCGGGCAGGTCGCTCCCGCTCGGTGTTCACGGTGCTCCGGCGGGGGCTGGTACGTCGCGGCTTCGGGCGGGTCATCGAACCGACGGGACGGTGGCCACGTCCGGCGTGACATCGATCACCTCGAAGCCGGGGGTGCCCGATTCGTCGGTCAGCAGGCGAGCCGCCAACCGGGTCCGTCGGCGCAGGTCAGCGGGCTCCACCGGCTGGCGGAGCGTCCCGCGGGCGTCGCCGATCGGTCGCGCCGTGCACAGCCGTGGTTTGGTGCGTCGTGACCTCATCGTTATCGTCGCAGGTTCTTGCGTCCGCAATCGAGAGGCGACCACGTGCCACAGCGTTCGCGTCGCGGCCGCCACCGTCGCCGCCACCGCACGCGGGTGCCGGTCCCGACTGCCGTGGGCACGCTTGCGCTCGCCGCTGCCGCCTCCGGCGCGCTGAGCTTCTCGCACTCCACGGGGATATCGCTCGCCTCCGAGGTCGCGGTGAGCCCGCTGCCCGGCCTCCCCGACGCACCAGCTGCCGCATCGGTGCGCGTCGCCGTCCGCGAGGGGTCCGTCGACGTCCTGTCGGCCGACGACGCCCGGTCCGTGAGGACCTCCGGCGA
The DNA here is from genome assembly GCA_038246785.1 of Jiangellales bacterium. Taxonomy (GTDB): domain Bacteria; phylum Actinomycetota; class Actinomycetes; order Jiangellales; family Jiangellaceae; genus JBBRVP01. Next base: position 28,114 of record JBBRVP010000007.1, on the reverse strand, counting down.
CGGCAATGCGGTAGCCGCCGCCGGCGCCCCGTCCGCGGCGGCCACGACCGAGGCCGACGCGCTGGCCGTCGACCGCGTCGTCGCACCGGTTTCCGAGCCGTCGCCGGCCGAGCAGGAGGTCGCCGCCGCGGCGAAGGTCGCGCGGGTCAGCACCGTTCTGGAGCAGCGCAAGCAGGCCGCCGACCGGGCGGCCCGTGCCAAGGAGCGCAAGCAGCGCCAACAGCGCAAGGAGCGCACCGAACGGCGCATCGAGCAGCGCGCCGAGCGCCGCGCCGAAGCACTGGCCCGGGCCACCGTGCTCCCGGTGCGCCGGTTCGTACTCACCGCCGGGTTCGGCTACTCGGGCCGCATGTGGTCGCACCTGCACACCGGCACCGACTTCGCGGCCCCCATCGGCACCCCAGTCATGGCCGTTGCCAACGGCGCTGTCGTCGAGGCCGGGTGGGCCGGTGCGTACGGCAACCGCATCATCGTGCGGCACACCGACGGCACGCAGACGTGGTACTGCCACCTCTCGGCGATCCTGCACAGCGGCGGCCCGGTCAACGCGGGCGAGGTCATCGGCCTGGTGGGCGCCACCGGCAACGTCACCGGTCCGCACCTGCACCTCGAGGTCCACCCGGGCGGCGGGGGCCCGGTCAACCCGCTGACCTGGCTGCGCGCGCACGGCGTGGGTATCTGACGCCGGCGCGCCAGCTGAGAGGCTGCGCCTCATAGCCGCCGGTACCCCGCTTCGGAGCCCCGGAGGCCGCGGGGCGGAGCCCTACAGCCGCTCGATCGGCGCGTAGCGCAGCAGCAGCCGCTTGACGCCGAGCTCGGGTCCGAAGTCGACCTCGGCCTGCGCGCGGTCGCCCGCGCCGGTCACCGAGACCACCGTCCCCAAGCCGAACGCGTCATGGCTGACCCGTTGGCCCGCCTGCAGCACCGGCACCTCGCGGGCCACCGGGGCGGTGCTCCGACGCGGCGCGCGGCGAGCCGCACCGCCGTCCCATCGGGTGACGTCGTCGCCGGTACGGCGCCACTCGACGAGCTCGGACGGCACCTCGGTGAGGAACCGCGAAGGCGGGTTGGCCTGCGGAGCACCCCAGGCCGTGCGGGAGGCGGCGCGGGTGAGGTAGAGCCGCCGCTGGGCGCGGGTCAGCCCGACGTACGCCAGCCGGCGCTCCTCCTCGAGCTCGCGCGGCTCGGCCAGCGACCGCTGGTGCGGGAAGACCGCGTCCTCGAGCCCGGTGAGGAAGACCACGGGGAACTCCAGCCCTTTCGCGGTGTGCAGCGTCATCAGCGTCACGACGCCGCCCCCCTCGCCGCCGTCGGGGATCTCGTCGCTGTCGGCCACCAGCGAGACGCGCTCCAGGAAGTCGCCGACGGTGCCGGTGGGCGACGTCTCCTCGAACTCGCGGGCCACCGACACCAGCTCGCGCAGGTTGTCGGCCCGGCTCTCGTCCTGCGGGTCACTGGAGGCGTCGAGCTCGGCGAGGTAGCCGGTGCGGTCGAGCACCGCCTCCAGCACGTCGCCGGGGCCCTGGCCCCCCTCGACGAAGCCGCGCAGCTCGTCGAGGAGACCGACGAAGCCGGTGATCGCGCCCGCCGAGCGCGCCACCAGCTCGGGGAGGTCGCGGGGGCGGCGCAGCACTTCCCAGAACGAGGTGCGGTCGCGCTCGGCGCGCACCGCGACCACGGCCTCGGCGCGTTCACCGATGCCGCGCCGCGGGACGTTGAGGATGCGGCGAAGAGAGACGGTGTCGTCGGGGTTGACGAGCGCGCGCAGGTAGGCCAGGGCGTCGCGCACCTCGCGCCGCTCGTAGAAGCGGACGCCGCCGACGACCTTGTAGGGCAGCCCGACCCGGACGAAGACCTCTTCGAACACGCGAGACTGCGCGTTGGTGCGATAGAAGATCGCCACGTCGCCTGGCCTGGCCGCGCCGTCGTCGGCGAGCCGGTCGATCTCCCCGGCGACGAACTGCGCCTCGCCGTGCTCGTCGTCGGCCACCCAGCCGACAACGGGAGCGCCGGAGCCGGCGTCGGTCCAGAGGTTCTTGGCAGGCCGGCCGGCGTTGCGTGCGATGACCGCGTTGGCCGCGGAGAGGATCGTCTGGGTGGAGCGGTAGTTCTGCTCGAGCAGGATCGTGCGCGCGTCCGGGTAGTCGTGCTCGAACTGCAGGATGTTGCGGATGGTGGCGCCACGGAAGGCGTATATCGACTGGTCGGCGTCGCCAACGACGACGAGCTCGCCCGGCGGGACGGCCGGATCGGCGCCGGCACGCACCAGGTCACCATCGACCGTGCGCAGCTCCCGGTCGGCGACGGTGCCGCCGACCAGCTCGCGCACGAGGACGTACTGGGCGTGGTTGGTGTCCTGGTACTCGTCGACGAGAACGTGGCGGAAGCGCCGGCGGTAGTGCTCGGCCACGTCGGGGAAGGCCTGCAGCAGGTGCACCGTGGTCATGATCAGGTCGTCGAAGTCCAGGGCGTTGGCCTGCCGCAGACGCTCCTGGTAGCGCCGGTAGGCCTCGGCCACCTGCCGCTCGTGCGGCGTGGACGCCCTGGCCAGCGCGGTCTCGTGGTCGACGAGCTCGTTCTTGAGGTTGGAGACCTGCACCGAGAACGACCGCGGCGGGTAGCGCTTGGGGTCCAGCTCGAGCTCGCGGCACACCAGCGTCATCAGCCGCTGCGAGTCGGCCGCGTCGTAGACCGAGAACGTCGACTTGAAGCCGAACTTCGCGATGTCGCGCCGGAGGATGCGTACGCAGGCGGAGTGGAACGTCGAGACCCACATGAGCCTGGCGCGCGGGCCGACCAGCGCCGCCACGCGCTCGCGCATCTCGGCTGCCGCCTTGTTGGTAAAGGTGATGGCCAGCACCGCGCCGGGGTGCACGTCGCGCTGGGCCAGCAGGTAGGCGATGCGCCTGGTCAGCACGCGGGTCTTGCCCGACCCGGCGCCGGCGACGACGAGCAGCGGAGCACCCTCGTGGACGACGGCCGCCCGCTGCGGGGCGTTGAGCCCGGCGAGCAGCTCCTCGGGCCGCAGCCGCCGGACGCCGTCGGCGCGCTGCCGCCCGTCAGGCCCCTGGTCAGGCCCCTGGTCGGGCCCCGCGTCGAGGCCGTCGTCGTATCCCTCGCCATCCCGAGCCGGGTGCCCGACCTCCCTGACCTGCGGCGTGCGCAGCGGCGTCGACGCCGGCGGGGCGAGGTCGTCGAAGAGGGTGGCCATGTCGTGCTTCAGCCTACGTCGCGGGAGAGACGCGCTAGCGTTCGCCGGGTGCCGCCTCTGGACGACCGAGACGTCGAGCGAGCGCTCGTCGTCACAGCCCACCCGGACGACGTCGACTTCGGCGCAGCCGGCACGATCGCCACCTGGACCGACGCGGGCGTCACGGTCACCTACTGCGTCTGCACCGACGGTCAGGCCGGCGGGTTCGACCGGGGGCTGCCCCGCGAGCAGATCCCGGAGATCCGGCGCGCCGAGCAGCGGGCGGCCGCCAAGGCGGTCGGCGTCGACGACGTGCGCTTCCTCGGCCACGTCGACGGAGAGCTGCTCGTCGACCAGTCGCTGGTCCGCGACCTCGTCCGGGTGATCCGCCAGGTACGGCCGCAGCGGTTGCTCACCCAGTCCCCGGAACGCTGGTGGGACCGCATCGGAGCCAGTCACCCGGACCACCTGGCCGCCGGGGAGGCCGCAGTCCGCGCGCTGTACCCGTTCGCCCGCAACCCCTTCGCGTTCCCCGAGCTGCTGGCCGAGGAGGGCCTCGAGGACTGGGTGGTCTCCGAGCTGTGGCTCATGGCCGCGCCCGGCCCCAACCACGCCGTGGACGTCACCGAGCAGTTCGACCGCAAGATCGCCGCGATCCTGGCCCACGAGAGCCAGCACCCCGACGTCGATCGGGTCGGGCCGATGGTGCGCGAGTGGCTCACCCGGGTGGCCGCCGCCCGTGGCCTGCCGGAGGGCCGGCTGGCCGAAGGCTTCCGGGTGCACGCGACGGCCTGAGGCGGCGGCCCGGCGCGGGTCCCGATCTGCTGGGGACCCCGCCCCTAGGCTTGCCGCGCAACCACCGACGGGAGGCTGCCGCCGTGGACGTCGCGTACGAGCTCGTGGTGCTTGTCCACCTGCTCGGCATGGCCAGCCTCGTCGGGGGCTGGCTGGTGCAGGTGTCGGCGCGCGGGGAGCGCTACGTGTCCGCCGCAATGCTGCACGGCGGCCTGACCCAGTTGGTCACCGGTGTCGCACTCGTCGCGATGGCGGAGGGCGTCGCCTCGCTCGACGAGCCGATCGACTGGCCCAAGATGGCCGTCAAGCTCGCGGTCACCCTCGTGGTGGTCGTGCTGTGCTGGGCCAACCGGCGCCGGCACACGCTGCCCGACGGGGTCTACGCGATCATCGGCATGCTGGCGATCGGCAACGTCGCGGTTGCCGTGCTGTGGAACTGAGCCGGGAGTAGCCTGACGCCTGGCCCGGCTCGCCAGCACGATCGCCCGGGCCGTGGGGGGACGGTGACTCTGACCGGCGTGCCCGGGCGACGGCCGTTGGTTGCAGTCGGCCTGCTGACGGCGATCGCCGTCGCCGGGTACTCGGTCACCGGCCTTCGGCGTGTCGACCTTCCGACCCTGTACCAGTCCGGCGTGAGTCGCTCGCTCGCCGGGAGCCTCTCGCCCGTCCCGTCCGACACCCGCGACGAATTCGTCCCCGGCAGCAGCGTGCTGGAGGGCCGCCACGTCGATCGGGCGGCTGTCCAGGACTCCCGTCGCTGGCTGGCGGCGGCACCGGTGCCGGGAGGCCCGACGGTGCGAGCGATGTGCGCGCGGGCCCTGCTCGACCTGCGGGCGCTGACGCTGTCCAACGGCGCCGTCATCGCCGGATGGTCCCAGCCGTGGCGCTACGTGTGGCCGCGCGACGCCTCGTTCGCCGTCGCCGCGCTGAGCGTGACCGGGCACCGGGTCGACGCCGTACGGGCGTTCGGCTACCTCGTGCGCATCGCACCCGGCGACGGTCGGTGGCACGCTCGCTACCTGACGGACGGCTCCGGCCGGGTCCCCGACGAGCGCGGGCTCCAGTCCGACGGTGCCGGCTGGTTCTTGTGGAGTGCCTGGATGCTGCTCGCGGCACCGGGTGCGAACGACTCCGCCGGCTCCGCCGACGCCGTGCTGGCGGGCGCGTGGCCGCAGCTGCAGGCGTCGGCGGACGGCATCGCCGACGGGCTGGACGCCGAGGGCCTGCCGCAGCCGTCGGCCGACTACTGGGAAGGCGACGCGGACGAACTGACGCTGGGGATCGTCCTCCCCGCGCTGCTCGGCCTCCGCTCGGCGGCGGACCTCGCCCGGCGAGCAGGGCACGCGGAACAGGCCCGGCGCTGGTCGGCGGCAGCGGTCCGGCTCGACCGGGCCTTGCGGCGTACGTTCGGCACGGCTGGCTACCCGCGCACCGTGCCCGACGGGGGGCCGGACGCCATCAGCGCCATGCTGGGACGACCCTTCTTCGCCGACGACGTGGCGACGCCCGTGGTGCTGACCGCCGAGCGCGACCTGCGCGTGGCCAACGGCGGCGTCAAGCCCGGTGGCGCGTGGCGGAACGACGGCGTCGCCTGGACCCCGGAGACGGCGCTGTTCGCGCTGCACTACGCCAGCAACGGTCAGCGGGCGCGCGCGGCGGCCATCCTGCGCTGGCTGGCCGGGCACCGAACCGCGGTGGGATCCCTGCCAGAGAAGGTGCTGCCGAACGGAAGCCCCGCCTCGGTTGCGCCACTGTCGTGGACCGCGGCGCTGGTGGTGCTCACGGCCGCGGCGCAGGACCAGGCGTTGCCCACCCCGCCGGCGCCGGCCGGCTGAGGCCGACCGTGGCCTTGATCAGTGCTGCTTGCCGGGCGGCACGATCTGCGTGCGGGACTTGGCGTCGGCCTTGGCGTGCTTGTCGGCCCGCTTCTCCTTGATCGACTTCCCCGCCTTCTTGGACATGTGCTGTCGCGGTGACTTGTCGGCCATGGGGGCTCCTCGCGCGGGGGCCCGGCGGGCTCCGAGGCCTCGAGCGTACGTCCGGCGCCGGGCGTACCGCAGCCGGCCCGCCCAGCCAGGACTGCTCAGACGAGCCGGCGCGCGGTGGCCCACCGGGTGAGCTCGTGCCGGTTGGACAGCTGCAGCTTGCGCAGCACCGCCGAGACGTGGGTCTCCACCGTCTTGACCGAGATGAACAGCTCCTTGGCCACCTCCTTGTAGGCGTAGCCCCGGGCGATGAGCCGCAGCACCTCCCGCTCCCGCGGGGAGAGCAGGTCGAGCTCGGGGTCGATGCTGGGCGGCAGGGCACCTCCCGTGCCCGCGAAGGCGTCCAGCACGAAGCCGGCCAGCCGGGGGCTGAAGACGGCGTCGCCGTCGGCGACCCGTCGTACCGCCGCGACGAGCTCGCGCCCGGTGATCGTCTTGGTGACGTAGCCGCGGGCGCCAGCCCGGATGACGCCGATCACGTCCTCAGCGGCGTCGGAGACCGACACGGCTAGGAAGCGCACGTCCGGCGCCTGCGCCGACACCTGGCGCAGCACCTCGACGCCGCCGCCTCCGGGCAGGTGCACGTCGAGCAGCACGACGTCGGGGCGGGTGGCGAGCACGACAGCCACCGCCTCGGGCGCGTCGGCGGCCTCGCCGACGACGTCGACGTCGTCGCCGATCTCGGTGCGCACGCCGGACCGGAACATCGCGTGGTCGTCGACGAGGACCACCCGGGCGCGGACGGTGGGCGGCTCGACGGGCGGCTCGGGCTTGGTCATCGCGCTCCTCTGCGCAGGGCGAGGTGCACCTCGGTGCCCTCGCCGGGTGCCGTACGCACGCTGGCCCGGCCGCCGCAGCGCTCGACGCGTCCGACGACCGAGCCGCGCAGTCCCATCCGGTCGTCGGGGACCGCGTCGGGGTCGAAGCCCTTGCCCCGGTCGCGGACGAAGACCTCAACCTGGTCTCCGGCGCACTCGGCGTAGACGTCGACGAGATCGGCGCCGGAGTGCTTGGCGGCGTTGACCACGGCCTCGCGGGTGGCGGCCACGAGCGCTGTGAGCCGCTCGTCGAGCGGCGCGTCGCCGACGGCCACCAGCTCGACCGGGACGCCGTGCGCGGCCTCGGCCTGCGCGGCGACCTCGCGCAGGGCGGCGGCGAGCGAGGTGGCCGGCTCGTCGGCGGCGCCGTAGAGCCAGCTGCGCAGGTCGCGTTCCTGCGCCCGCGCCAGTCCCACGACGGCGCGCGGGTCGGCGGCCTGGTTCTGGATCAGCGCCAGCGTCTGCAGCACCGAGTCGTGCAGGTGGGCGGCGACGTCGGCCCGTTCCTGGCTGACGATCCGCTCGCGCCGTTCGGCGTCGCGCTCGCGCACCAGCCGCCGCAGGAACGGACCGGCGACCACGGCGGCACCGAGGACCACCACGACGATCGCCGCCAGGGCGCGACCGACCGAGGACAGCTGACCTTGCCCGGCGAAGTACGTGACGACACCGGCCACCACGAGCAGCACCCCCGCTACGACCCGCGCGACGGGCAGCAGGCCGGCCGTCGTCGTCACCCGACCGAGCAGCGGAAGCCGCGGCGGGAGCGCCTGCAGCCGGCGCCGGTCGGACTCGTCGCCGAGGGTCCAGATGAGCGCGACGCCAGTGGCGGCCAGCAGCACCGGCCAGGCCAGTCCGGCTGGGATCCCCACCGAGGTGTTGGCGAGCAGCAGCAGGATCCCGGCGCCGAGCGCGCCCAGGGCCACCAGCTGACCGGTGTCACCGCGGCGCGAGGTCCCGGCCCGCCGCACCGCGGGGCGCCTCCCGTCCCGGGTCGCCGCCGCGAGACCGGCCGGTGAGGCCGTGGCGTCGGCCGCCGTCTCGTTCGGCACGAAGATCCACAGGGCGGCGTAGAGCACGATCCCGAAGCCGAACAGGCCGCTGAGGAGCGCGAACCCGATGCGGACGTGCAGCGGGTCGAGGCCGAGGTGGTCCGCCACCCCGCCGGCGACCCCGCCGAGCAGCCGGCCGTCGGTGCGTCGGCGCAGCGCCGGGACACCGGCGGTGGGCGCGACGGCGTCGGGCGGAGTGCTCACCGCACGATCGTCACACGCGGACGAGGGCGGCGACCACCGGTCCGTCCCGGAACCGCCCCCGGGTCGACGGCGGGTCGCGCCAGGGTCTGCTCAGGGTGGCACCGGATACCACGGTGGCGTGCGGGCGGCAAGCATCGAGGCATGGCAACCGACAGTCCCCCACCCCCGCCCGGACCCGACCTCGTCGACTCGCTGCGCGCCCTGCGGCGCAGTCGCGACAACCGTGTGGTCGCCGGCGTCTGCGCAGGTGCCGCGCGCCAGCTCGGCGTCGACCCGCTGCTGCTGCGGCTGGTCGTCGCCGTGCTCGCGCTCTTCGGTGGAGTCGGAGTGGTGCTCTACGCGGCCGGATGGCTGCTCGTGCCCAACGAGGACGCCCCCGTGTCGCTGGCCGAGCAGGCGATCGGGCGCGGCCCCTCGCGCGCCGGCACCGGCACGGTGGTGCTCGCCGTCGTCCTCGGCGTCGTCGTCGTGGCCGCGCTCGTGGACGGCTTCGGCGGCTTCCAGTGGGGCCTGCTGATGGCGCTCGCCATCGTCGGCTTCCTGCTGCTCCTGCAGCGCTCGCGCCAGCTCGGCGGCGAGCCACCTCGGGTATCCCCCACCCCTTCGACCCCTGGAGCGCCCATGACGTCGCCCCCTTCGCCCGAAGCCGCCACGCGTCCGCTGCCGTCGTACGCCGCAGGGCCTGCTCTGGGAGCAGGCGCGCCCCCACCGGCGCCGCCAGGACCGGCGTGGCAGGCCGTGCCGCCGCCGCCTCCGCCGCCGCGCCGTCGCCGTGAGCGCTCCGCGCTGTTCGGGATCACCGCCAGCGCGGCAGTGCTCCTGCTCGGCGGGCTCGGGCTGCTCGACGTCGCGGGCGCCTCGATCGCCGGCAGCGCCTACTGGGCCGGCGCGCTCGCCGTCGTCGGGCTCGGCCTCGTGGCCGGGGCCTGGGTCGGCCGGTCGCGGCTGCTCATCGTGGCCGGGTTCGTGCTGGCCCTCGGGCTCGTGAGCTCGGTCGCCGTACGAGCCGTACCGGACTCGGTCACCGTCGACCGGTCTCCGGCGAGCCTGGCCGCCGGCGAGACGCACGACTACTCCAGCGGCAGCGTGCGCTACGACCTCCGCAAGATCGACTTCAGCGACCGAGCGGACAGCTTGGCGGTCAACCTCGGCGTGGGCGACCTCACGGTCGTCGTGCCCCGAGACGTCGACGTCACCGTCGACGCGTCGAGCGGGATCGGTGAGGTGGTCGCGTTCTCGCGGACCGCGGACGGCGTCGGCAACCGGGTCCGGCTCACCGACCTCGGAGCCGACGGAACGGGTGGCGGGACGCTCCGCCTGGAGCTCTCGAACGGAATCGGATCAGTGGAGGTGCGTCGTGGCTGAGGTCACCCTGCGTCGGCACGCGACCGACGTGACGTCGCTCGTGTTCGGGATCGTCTTCCTCGGCATCGCCGCGGTGTGGCCCCTGGTGGACTTCGGCGTACTCACCCTGCCGCGCGCCGGGATCGTGCTGCCGGTCGTGCTCGTGATCGCCGGCCTCGTCGGCCTCGTGGTCTCGGTGCTGCGGGTCCGGCGTGGTCCCGGCCCCGCGGAGCTCGACGAGGACTACCCGGGGGACGAGCTGCTCTGATCTGACCCCTGGGCGGGGAGGGCCCGCGTGGCGGCGCCCTTCCCGCCCCGTACTCCCCCTTCCCGACTCCTGCAGGACGCGGGATGGGGGAGTTGATCACGTTAACGTGATCAACTCGCGCGACCTCAGGCCGCGACGACGAGCGCGTCGTGGACGTCGGGGCGGGTGGCCAGCCAGCGGGCCGCGTCGGTCCCGCGGGCGAGCGCTGCGGTGGCATCGACGTCGGCCCAGGTCAGCGACGGTCCGACCACTGTGACCGAGCTCAGGGCGGTGGCCGGGCGGCCGGTGTGCGGGTCGAGCACGTGGGCGCCGCGGGCCGCCAGGCCGGATGTGGCGACCGCGCCGGTCCCGACCTCGAACAGCCTGAGCAGCCGCGAGCGGTCTGCCGGGTCCTCGACACCGACCCGCCACGGCCTCCCGCTGACGCAGTACGTCGCCACGTCGCCGCCCGCATCGACGAGCACATCGTGGCCGCCGACGGCGACGACGAGCGAGAGCGCACGCTCCACCGCCCAGCCCTTGACCAGCCCGCACGGGTCGAAGCGCCGGCTGCCGTCGGGCCGCGGGAGCCACGGGTCGAAGAAGCCGCCGGTACGACGCCAGGCCAGAGCGCACAGGTCCAGCACCTCACGCAGCTCCGGGCCAGCGTCAGCGGCGGCGAGCTCGCCGCGGTCGAAGCGGCTCACCTCGCTCTCGGCCCGGAACGGGCTGAGCAGCCCGTCGAGGCGGCGCAGCTCGGCATACGCTGCCGCGACGGCGCCCGCCATCTCCGCTCCGCGCGCGGCGCGGCCGCGGACGTGGATGCTCACCGGCATGCCCATGACCGGCCGCACCCAGGCGACCCGCACCTGATCGACCCAGCCCTGATCGACCCGCCCCTGGTCCACCGGGGCGGCGCCCGCGCCGCCGCCGATGACCATCGTGCCCATCACAGGTGCGCCGCGTCGATGGCGGCCTGCAGGGACTGCAGGTAGCCCTCGCTGGTGACGGTCGCGCCGCTGACGGCGTCGATCTGCGCGCTCTGCGCCGCCACGACCTCTTGGTTGAGCACCGGGATCGCGTAGGAGTTGATCTGGGCGTCGGTGTCGTTGCCCGATGGGTACTGGATGGCGTCCGCAGCGGTGACCCGACCGTTGCTGACGCGCAGTTGCACCTGGACCGGTCCCCATTGCGTCCCCACCACCGGTCCGGTCACCCGGGCCGGCGTCGCGGGTCGAGCAGCGCGGCCACCGGTGCTGCCGCCGCCGCCGCCGGTGCTGCCGCCACTGCTGCCGCTGCCGCCGCCACTGCTCCCGGTGTCGCCGGTACCGCCAGTGCTGCCGGTACCGTTCCGGCCGCCGTCGACCGGCCCCGTCGCCACAACACCGGCGCCCGCCGCCACGGAGTTGGTGCTCGTGTGGTAGCTGAAGAGCAGGACGAGTCCGGTGGCCGTGGTGGCCAACGCGGTCACGATCCGGCGCATGTGCTGGTCTCCCTCACCAGGTGAACCGTTCACGGTGGATGCGCTGCGCGGGGACGCCGGCGCCGCGAGCAGCGGCCACGACCGCGTCGGCCCACGCGTCCGGCCCGCACACGTAGACGTCGTGCTCGGCGACATCGGGGACGAGGTGCTGGAGCCCGGCCACGTCACTGAGGTGCGCCGCACCGGCCGGCAGCCAGCTGTCGCGCCCGGGGACCCGCCGTCCGACGGCATGCACGACCCGCGCCCCGCGGCGGGCCGCGATCCTCTCGAGCTCCTTGCGGAACAGCACGTCCCGCTCGGCGGTAGACCGCTGGATGAGCACCGCCTCGCCGGGTCCGTAGTCGAGGTCCTCCAGCAGCGACCGCAGGGGCGTGATGCCGACACCGGCACCGACGAGGGTGACCTTGCGGCCGCTGTGCACCTCTGGCGTGAGCCTCCCGTACGGACCCTCGACGAGCACCCGGGTGCCGGGGCGCAGCGACGCCAGCCCACCGCTGCCGTCCCCGAGGTCCTTGGCCGTGAGACGCAGGGCGTACGACGTGGGCGGCGCAGACAACGAGAACGGATGCGCCTGCGTCCAACCCGGTCCCTGCAGGAACCGCCATTGGAAGAACTGCCCTGCCCGCACCGGCAGCCGGTGCAGCTCGCGCCCGCGGACGTGGACCGACACCACGCCGGGTGCCTCGCGGACCACGCGCTCGACGACGAGGCCGTGCCGCAGGGAGCGCCACAGCGGGAGGGCCACCCGGTAGACCAGCACCGCGCCGGCGGCAGCGGCGTACAGGGACCACCAGTACGCCCGGGCCCACGGCGTCGCCGTGAAGTCGTGGCCCGTCCAGATCTGGTGCGGCAGCGCGAGGCCGACGCCGAGATAGGCGTAGAGGTGCAGCAGGTGCCACGACTCGTACCGCAGTCGTCGTTGCGCTGCGCGCAGCGACGTGACGACGAGCATGACGAGCAACCCTGTCCCGGCTGTCGCGAGCAGCATCCCGGGGTAGTTGGCGACGAGGTCCCAGGTCGTCGCGAGCAGGCCCGAGCGGGCCGCGGCCGCGTAGCCCAGAACCGTGAGCACGACGTGCAACGCCATGATGGTGAAGGAGGTGAACCCGACGAGGCGGTGCCGCCTGGCGAGCACGTCCTGGCCATAGGACCGCTCCACCATGGGGATGCGGGCCATCAGCAGCACCTGGACGAGCAGCAGGTCCGCGGCGACCAGCCCGGTCAGTCTCCCGAGGCCGATGAGCTGCTCGCTCGTCGAGGAGCCGAGGCCGGCCAGCCCGCCGTGGGCGACCCACAGCGCGACGGCCAGCACAAGACCGGCCCAGGTGGCCAGGCCGACGGCGTCCCGCCACCAGGTCGGCGTGGGTCGCGGGCGGAGCCACGCGACGCTGCGGGCAGCCGGCCGCCGGACGGCCGTGTCGGTCATGAGCGCCACACTCGCCGAGCGTGCTGTCCGGCTCCTGAGCAGTTCCTGTGAGGAGGCTGGCAACCGGCCCGCCGAGCGGGCGCTTCAGCGCCGGCCGAGCAGCTCCGCCTCCTGCTCGGGGTCGAGGCCGACGCCGGGCGGCATCGGTGGCGCGTCGGTGCCGCGCAGCCACTCCAGGGTGTCCTTCGCGGTGTCGGCGATCGGCCGCGGGGTCAGCCCCGTGGCGTACGCCGCCGTCGGATCAGCCGCCATCATCCCGACCTGGTCGTCGTCGCCCGGCCACAGCGGCAGCCCCCGCCCGTCGAGGCCGGCCGCGTGCAGCCGCTCGGCGGCGACCCAGTGCAGCGTCGTGCCGCGCGGCGCCACCGCCTGCCCCACCGACTGCAGCAGCTCACGCCAGCTGAACGGCGGCGGCGGGCTCGCCGCGTGGAAGGCCCCGGTCGCCTCCTGCTCCAGCAGGCCGACCATCCAGGCCGCCATGTCCCGTGCGTCGATCACCTGGATCGGCGCCTCGGACGGAGCGGGCGCCAACACTTCGCCGCCCTCGGCGAGCCGGCGGACCCACCACGGGAAGCGCCAGCTGTAGTCGTGTGGCCCGACGACGTACGTCGGTCGGACGAGGACGGTGGTGCGACCGTGGGCGGCGACGGCGGCGCGCTCGCACGCGACCTTGAGCCCGCCGTACGTCGCATCGCTCACCTCCTCCACCTCCGGCGGAGGCGGCGTGGCCAGCGGTGCGTCCTCGGTGTAGCCGGCCGGCACGGACGGGTCGTAGGCCGAGACCGACGACACCAGCAGGTGGTGGCCGCCGCGGTCGTCGAGGGCCTGCGCGAGCGTGTCGACCTGGCGGGGGACATAGGCGCAGACGTCGACGGTGGCGTCCCAGCGGCCGTCGGCCAGGGCCGACAGGTCCGTGTCACGGTCGCCATGACGGTCGTCGACCTCAGGGAACAGCCCGTCGCCGGTGCGCCCGCGGTGGAACAGCGTGACGTCGTGATCGCGCTCGAGGGCGGCCGCCACGAGGTGGCGCCCGACGAAGCGAGTGCCGCCGATCACGAGGATGCGCATGCGGTGAGGCTAGGGCGGCGCCGCCGGTAGCGTGCGTGCGGTGGGAGGGACGGGACCGCTCGCCGGTGTGCGGGTGCTGGAGCTGGCCGGGATCGGGCCGGCGCCGTTCGCGACGATGCTGCTGGCCGATCTCGGCGCCGACGTCGTCCGGGTAGACCGGCCGGGCGGCTCCCCCGACGGGTTCGTGCCGCCCCCGCTCGACCTGCTCAACCGCGGGAAGCGCTCGCTGGCCGCCGACCTCAAGGACCCGGCGGGCGTCCGCACGGTGCTCGCGCTCGTCGAGCGGGCCGACGTGCTGGTGGAGGGGTTCCGACCGGGGGTGGCGGAGCGGCTCGGGGTCGGACCCGAGGACTGCCTGGCCCGCCGCCCGGCCCTGGTCTACGGCCGGATGACCGGCTGGGGGCAGGACGGACCGCTGGCTGCGCGGGCCGGCCACGACATCACCTACATCGCGACCACCGGCGCGCTGCACGCGGTCGGGCAGGCCGGTGGTCCGCCGGTCGTGCCGGTCAACCTCGTCGGGGACTTCTCCGGGGCGCTCTACCTCGTCGCCGGCCTGCTGGCCGCCCTGCACGAATCCCGGTCGAGCGGGCGCGGCCAGGTCGTCGATGCCGCCATGGTGGACAGCGCGGCGCACGTGCTCACGCAGGTCCACGCGATGCTGGCGGCCGGTGAGTGGCGCGACGAGCGCGGGGTGAACCTGCTCGACGGCGGGGCGCCGTTCTACGACACGTACCGCACCGCCGACGACCGCTGGCTGGCGATCGGACCGCTGGAGGACCGGTTCTGGGCCGAGCTGGTCGAGCGGGCCGGGCTGGACGTGACCGGACTCGACCGCACCGACCCGGCCTCGTGGCCGCGGCTGCGCGAACGACTGGCGGCCCTGTTCTCCGCGCGGACACAGGCTGACTGGGTGGCGGTCTTCGCGGGCAGCGACGCGTGCGTGGCACCGGTGCTCGGGCTCACCGAGGCGCCGCGCCACCCGCACCTGGCCGCGCGCGGCACGTTCGTGGAGCGCGACGGGGTGGTTCAGGCCGCGCCGGCCCCGCGCTTCTCCCGTACCCCGGCCTCGATCAGTGGCCCGCCGTGCACGCCCGGCGAGCACACCGCGGAGGTGCTCGGCGAGTGGCTGGCAGCGCCCAGCGACGTCGACGGCTGACCCGGCGGCCCGCTGTCCGGCCGAGCGACAGCCGTCTCTACCGCGGGGCGTACAGCCACGGCCGCCGGAGGTCGAAGAACTCGGGCGGGCCTGCGCTGAGGGCATCCATCTGCTTCATGTGGGCCCGGAGCTCCGGCGGCGGTTCCTTGCGCTCGCCCTCGCGCGCCTCCTCCTCGGACGTGAAGTACATCGCCATCGTGTACCTGTCGCCGTCGTGGGCGACCGCCACGCTGCCGAGGACGTCGGGACGGAACGCGGCCCACTCGTCGGCGTCCTGCTGCATCAGCTCCCAGGCACGTTCAGGGTCGGTGCCGCGGCCCTGCATCACCTGGACGAAGCCGGCTGCGCCGGGATCGCCGCTCAGGTCGACGTAGACCTGGTCGCTGTCGTGGAACGTCGGCTCGCCGGTGAACAGCGGGGCGGTCGCCGCCCACCACTCGCCCTGCTCGGGTCGGTCGCTGTTGCGGCGGGCGTCCTGCTCGGACTCGAAGCGGGCGAGCGCGACGAACCGGCCATCCTCGGTCACTCCGGCGGTGGAGCCGAGCCAGCCGGTGGCGCCGGGGGCCAACTCCTGCGCCCACCGCTCCAGCGCGGCGTGGACCTCCTGGGGATCGGAGACCCGACCCTCGATAACCTGGACGAACATGCACGGCCTCCCTCCCGAACCGGTCCCCGTCACTGCGTCCAGACGCTATTCCCGCTCGGCGCCGGCGTCGAGATCGCGTCGGTGGCCGCGCTCACTCCCACTCGATGGTGCCCGGAGGCTTGCTCGTGATGTCGAGGACCACCCGGTTGACGTCGCGGACCTCGTTGGTGATGCGGTTGGAGATGCGCTCCAGGACGTCGTAGGGGAGCCGCGCCCAGTCGGCGGTCATCGCGTCCTCGCTGGTCACCGGACGAAGGACGACGGGATGCCCGTACGTGCGCAGGTCTCCCTGCACGCCGACCGTGCGGACGTCGGCGAGCAGCACGACGGGGAACTGCCACACATCGCGGTCGAACCCGGCGCGCGTCACCTCCTCCCGGGCGATCGCGTCGGCGGCGCGCAGCACGTCCAGGCGGTCGCGGCTCACGGTGCCGACGATGCGGATGGCCAGCCCGGGGCCGGGGAACGGGTGCCGCCAGACGATCACGGGCGGCAGCCCGAGCTGCGCTCCCACGGCCCGGACCTCGTCCTTGAACAGCGCGCGCAGCGGCTCGACGAGCTGGAACTGCAGGTCGTCGGGCAGGCCCCCGACGTTGTGGTGGCTCTTGATGTTGGCCGCGCCCTCACCGCCGCCGGACTCCACGACGTCGGGGTAGAGCGTGCCCTGGACGAGGAACTCCACCGGCTCGGTGTCGGCCGCGGCCTCAACCACCTCGCGCGCGGCCGCCTCGAAGACCCGGATGAACTCCCGCCCGATCACCTTGCGCTTGTCCTCCGGGTCGTCCACCCCTTCCAGAGCGGACAGGAACCGCTGCGAGGCCTCGACGACGTGCAGGTCGACACCGGTCGCGGCCACGTAGTCGCGCTCCACCTGCTCGGCCTCCCCCTTGCGCAGCAGGCCGTGGTCGACGAAGACGCAGGTGAGCCGGTCGCCGACGGCACGCTGGACGAGCGCGGCGGCTACCGCGGAGTCCACGCCGCCGGACAGCCCGCACACCACCCGCTTGCCACCGACTTGCGCGCGGACCGCATCCACGGCGTCCTCGACGATGTTGACCATCGTCCAGGTAGGCCGGCAGCCGGCGATGCCGTGGAGGAAGTGCTCCAGCACCGCCTGCCCATGCTCGGTGTGCAGGACCTCCGGATGCCACTGGACGCCGGCCAGCCGGCGCGCCGGGTCTTCGAAGGCGGCTACCGGCGTGCCGAGTGTCGCGGCGAGCACCGTGAAGCCCTGCGGCGCCCGCGCGACGCTGTCGCCGTGGCTCATCCACACCTGGTGCCGCTCCGGCAGCCCGGCCAGCAGCATCCCCGGCCGCGACACCGTCACCGGTGTCCGGCCGTACTCCCGGCGCCCGGTATGTGCCACCTCGCCGCCCAACGCCAGGGCCATCGCCTGGAAGCCGTAGCAGATCCCGAACGTGGGGACACCCGCGGCGAAGAGGGTGGGGTCGACCTGTGGAGCGTCGTCGGCGTACACGCTGGCCGGGCCGCCGGACAGGATGATCGCCTTGGGTCGACGCGCCAGCAGCGCCGCGACGTCGGCGGTGTGCGGCACGACCTCGGAGTAGACGCGCGCCTCCCGCACCCGCCGCGCGATGAGCTGCGCGTACTGCGCCCCGAAGTCGACGACGAGGACGAGATCGTGGTCGGGGTGCGAACCGCTTGCGCTCACCCGAGAAGCCTAGGCTGCCCCCGGCCCTGCTCCTGGCGTCACTGTCCTGGTGGCGGTCTATCGGCCGGTCCCGCCCGGATTCTCGACCACCAGGACAGTGACGTCGCAGGGGCAGCGGCCCAGCGCCGGGCGGGCCACTGGCGTGCGCCGGACACCTAGGGTGGGCGCGTGATCGATGAGCGGACCGGCTGGGCGCGCACCTACCGCCGGCTGGAGGCGCTCGCGCTGCGGGTGTTCCGGGCGCTGCCGGCGCCGGTACGCCGCGGGCTGGTGCGCTCGGCCACCCCGTCGTTCACCGTCGGTGCCGTCGCGGCGATCTCCTGCGGCGAACGGGTGCTGGCGCTGCGCCAGCCGCACCGGCCGGGCTGGAGCCTTCCGGGAGGACTGCTCGCGCGCGGCGAGACGGCGGCGGCCGGCGTCGCGCGCGAGGTGCTGGAGGAGACCGGGCTGCGGATCGAGGTGGGACTGCCGGTCACGACCGTCGTGGCCGCTCGGGTCCGGCGGGTCGACGTGGTGTTCGGCATCGAGGTCCCGCAGTGCTTCCCTGTCACCGCGGGTGGGGAGGCGCAGCACGCCCAGTGGGTGACCTTCGACGACTTGCAGGAGGTCGACGAGCCCACCCGCGACATCCTGGACGCGCTCGCCCGGGCGCGGAGCCCCGGCGCGTACGGCGGCAGCGTCCGCGGCGTCCGGTGAACGCGGCCGCCTCCGGCGACCTCGCCGGCGTCGTCTTCGCCGCCGGGCTGGGCACCCGGCTGCGACCGCTCACCCTCCGCCGGCCCAAGGCCCTGTGCCCGGTGGATGGCTCGACGCTGCTCGACCTCGCCCTCGAACGACTGGCCCCCCACGTCGCCGCCTGCGCGGTCAACGCGTCGTGGCTGGCCGAGCAGATCGCCCGGCACGTGGCGGGCCGGGCGTACGTCTCGTACGAGGAGCAGCCGCTGGGCAGCGCCGGCGCCCTCGGCGCTCTGAGGGGCTGGGTGGCCGGACGGGCGGTGCTGCTGACCAACGCCGACTCCTACCTGCCCGACGGGCTCGCCGCCCTCCTGGACGGCTGGGACGGCGAGCGGCCCCGCGTGCTCGTGCAGGACGCGGACGGCGGCGGCCCGCTCGGCGGCGACGACTACGTCGGGGCGGCGCTGCTTCCGTGGGCCGACGTCCGCGACCTGCCGGCCCGCTTCGGCGGGTTGCTGGAAGCGGTGTGGCAGCCCGCGCTGGCCGCCGGCAGGCTCGACCGCGTGCCGTACCGGGGGTTCGCCGTCGACTGCGGCACGCCCGCGGACTACCTGCGCGCCAACCTGCACGCCAGCGGCGGCGCCAGCGTGGTCGGTCGCGGCGCGCTGGTCGAGGGCGGCATCGAGCGGTGCGTGCTGTGGGACGGGTCGTACGTCGGTCCCGCCGAGCATCTCGTCGAGTGCATCCGCGCCGGCACCCGCGACGAGCCGGTCACCGTCGACGCGAGCTGAGCCGTGTCGACCGCGCTCAGCGGTGCACCGGCACCGGCAGCCCTCCGCCGATGCGTTCGACGGCCACCCCGACCGCCTCGGCCACGGCACGGTCGAGGCCGCCGAGCGTCTCCGCGCGGTCGACCAGACGGGTCACCGTGGGCGCGCCGACAGCGAGCCGCAGGACGGCGTGCCGGCCCTGGACGAGCTCCACCGGCTGGCCGAGGTAGACACCGGGCGCTGCCGTGGCGCGGGCGTAGACCTCGCCCAGCGCGTCCTTGCCCAGCCAGCCGCCGGCGCCGTCCTCGACCCGCAGCGACAGGACCGTCGGCACCGCCCCATCGGGATGGCGCAGTACCTCCACGCCGGGCAGCGAGCGCAGTCCGTCGGTCCAACCCGCGAGCAGGTCGCGGGCGGCGGCGCGCCGCCGGTCACCGGGCAGTGCAGCGAGCCGGGTCCACTCGGCAAGCCCGACCTCCCAGCGCGCCAGCAGCGCCAGGTTGACCGGCTCGAAGCCGGGACCGGCCAGTCCGGCGAGAGCGGGGGGCAGGTCGCCGCGGGCCACCGCCACCGCGAGCCCGTCGGGAAGACCTGCGGTCGCCCCGGCGGCGTCGGAGAGAAGCCGGTCGTCGAGGACGAGCACACCGCAGAACGGTGGCGCGCCGATCGCCTTGGACCCGGTGAGGAACAGCGCCGCGCCGGCGGCGAGGTGCTCGCGCAGGTGCCGGGCGGAGCTGCGGGCCTGGGCGGAGTCGACGACGACCCGCAGCTCGTGCCGGTGGCGGCCCAGCATGGCGCGCACCCAGGCCGCGTCGGGGCAGCGCAGGCCGGTCTTGGAGCCGTCCATGACGTGGACGAGGACGCGGGCTCCCTCGCCGATCGTCTCCTCGGCGTGCGCCTCGACCTCGGCCTGGATGTCGCGGGCGTGCCGCACCCGCCCGGCCGCGTCGCGGAGCTCGACGTCGACGACGCGCACCCGCGCGGCCTCGACGCCGGGCAGCTCGTGACCGGCCTGCAGGCCGACCGCGAACGGCGCGCTCGCCCGGAACGCGCGCAGGCCGGCGGCCGAGCTCGTGCCGCTGCCGGCCTCGCGGGCGCCGACCGTCACGACGAGCAGGTCGCGGCTGCTGGAGCCGAACGCGAGCGCGGTCAGCAGGGACTCGACGTCGGTGCCGGACGGGGTGAGCACCACGCGGTCGGCGTACTCGACCGGCAGCCGGAGCAGGTGGAGGAAGCGCTCGGCGACGCTGCGCCGCAGTGTCTCCGCGTCCGGGGCTGCGCCCCGGGCCAACACCTCGGCGAGGAGCGCGTCCCGCCAGCGCTGGGCGACGGCCAGGGCCTCGCCGTCGGGCGGGGTTGCGGTGCAGGAGGAGGCCCGCAGGGACGGCGAGCGGTCCGCGAGCGGCATTCCGTAGGAGTTGAGCCCGTCGGTGGGGACCTGGCGGTCGTCACCGCCGCAGGCGAGGAACACCTCGACGGGCTGGGCGAGCGTGGTCACGGCGGCAGCGGCCGCCCGGCCGCCCGGGTCGAGCTCCAGCACGTCGGTGCGCAGTCGTCCGGTGTCGCGCCCCGGTGCGGACGCGGAGTCGTGGGCGTCGAGCAGCGCGGCCATCCGCGGCGAGCCGGCCAGCCACAGCCGAGGGTCGGCGAGGACGGCATCGTCGGCGCAGGGCTCGCGCAGCGCCGACGCGGCCGGCGTGCTGCCCGGCGGCGTGCCGCGGCTGGCCAGCAGCGCCTCCCCGACCGCTGCGGAGGCGGCGGCGAGCCGGTGCAGCGGGTTGCTCATCGTGGTGCTCCCTCGTGCCGCAGCGGACTGTGCATAGCGCCGTCGAAACGGCGGTCGAGGTGCTCGCGAAGCACGTCGTTCGTGACGACCCCGCCGCGGACCATCACCCCGTACGACGAGCCGGCCGGCGCGTCCGCGGTGTGCGCGGCGTCGGCGACCGCGGACTGCAAGTCGCTGAGGAACGCGTCGACGACGGCGCCGTGTCGTGGGAAGACGACGAAGTGCAGGGCCGACGGGTCGTCCTGGGTGTCGACCCACCAGCCGCGCTTGTCCAGGCCCTGCGCAACGGCCGGCACGGACACCTCCTCCGACGTCACCGCGAACACCCCCATCGGTGGCTCGCCGAGGACGCGGAACGGCGTCGTCTCGACGATCCCGCGCTGCATCCGGCGGGCGGTGGCCATGACCTCGGCCACCAGCCGGCGGTAGCCGTCGCGGCCGAGCGCGCTCATCGCCGCCCAGGCCGCTGCGGCCGGACCGACGCTGCGGGTGCCGAGGACGGCGGAGGCGGCGTACGCACCTCCCGGCCAGCCGGTGCTGACGTAGTAGGCGGCGTGGCGCAGCTCGGGTTCGGCGAACAGCAGCACGGACGCTCCCTTGGCGCCGTAGCCGTACTTGTGCAGGTCCACCGAGACCGAGGTCACGCCGGGTACATCGAGCCCGAAGCGCGGCGGCTGCGCGCCGGCCGCGTCGAGGAACGGCAGGAACAGCCCACCCATGGCCGCGTCGACGTGTACGCCGACCCCACGCTCGGCGGCGAGCGCGGCCACCTGCTCCACCGGGTCGACGACCCCGAACGGGAAGCAGGGCGCCGATAGGCCGACCAGCGCGGTGCGGTCCCCGATCACGGCGGCCAGCTCGTCGACGTCGGGCAACCCGTCGGCACCGATCGGGACCAGCCGCAGCCGGAGACCGAGGTAGTCGGCGGCCTTCCAGTAGCCCGGGTGCGCGGTGACCGGCAGCACCAGCTCGTCCCGGCCGCGGCCGGGGGCGTCGCGGTAGGCCTTCACCGCAGTCATGAGCGACTCGGTGCCACCGGAGGTGAACACTCCGTACGACGGTCGGCCGGGCGCCACCACGGAGGCGGTCATCGAGACCACCTCGGACTCGAAGCGGGCCGTCGAGGGGAACGCGCTGTGCGAGAGCGCGTTCTCGGCCGCGAAGCGCGCAGCCGCCTCCTGCACAAGTTCTGTGTGCCAGCCCGGGGAGTCGTAGACGAGCGACCAACCGCGGCCGCCTCGCCAGTCGACGTCGTCAGCGGCGTGCGCGCCCAACTGGGCGCGCACGAGGTCAGGGGACAGTCCGGTGTCGGGCAGGATCATCGCCGCACCACGGTAGCCGAGCCTCCGGCCCGAGCCCGACCCCGCGGCGTGTCGGCGCCCGGCGCCTCCTCGACGCGAGCGGCGTGCGTCAAGCCCCGAACAGCGACCAGGCCTCGCGGCGCAGCTCGACCGAGGTGTAGATCACCGGCAGCAGGGTGCGACGCAGCGCCTCGTCGTCGACCGCGTCGACGAACGTCGAGTGGGTGAGGTTGAGATTGACCAGGCCGTCGTCGCGCACATAGGCGCCCAGCGCCCCGAAGCGGAACCGGTTGGCCGTCACGGCCACCCAGCGGAACAGCGTCGGCGCGGGGACCAGCTCGGCCAGCGGGATGGTGAACAGCCGGGCCTCGTGCAGGCCGTCGCGCTCCTGGACGTCGATGCTGACGAAGACGCCTTCGTGGGTGCCCTCCAGCCCGTCGCCGTCGGCGGCCCGCTCGAGAGTGACGAACTCCGACAGCGCGAGCGCCAGACGGGCCAGCAGGGCCTCCGACCTCGCCGTCGACGACTCACCGGTCTCGTGCTCGAAGGCCATGCCGAGGAGGCTACGCCGGCCACCGGACACGGCGCCCGTGCGCCGCTGGTGGGAAAACTCAGCAGGCCGGATCGGTGCTGGCGCTCTCGGTGCGCCGAGCTCACTATCGCCGATCCGGAGATCGAAGCTGTCGGCGCGATGCCCGCGTCGACACCGGGGCATCGGAACCAGCCGGGACATCGATGACCACGGCTGCTCGCGTGGCTGCCGACGTTCGTGCTGCGCGGTGACCGCTACGGGATGGTGACGACGACCTTGCCCTCAGCCCGCCGCTGCCGATGTAGTCCAGCGCGCCAGCGGTGTGGTCGAAGTCGAGGATGCGGTCGATGATGGGGCTGATCGTGCCCGAATCAGAGCAGTGATCTCGCTCAGCTGACGCCGGCTGCCCGCATGAACAGGAAGGAGTAGGTCTCCTTGCGAACGGCGGGCGTCGCGCCGAATCTGGCTCTACGCACCGATGCGTGGACGTCGGCTGCGGATCCGTGGTGTCAAGACCGTATCCCAGTCGACGCCGCAGTGGAGCAGTGGTCGCAGTCGGTAGTTGGCGAATCTGCGGAATCCGTGGGCGTTGCGGCGCAGCTTTTCGGCGATCAGATTCAGGGCTCTTCACCATGAAGCGTGGATGACCTCGCCAGGACACGATCTTCAGCCTGACCCGTAGAACGTGCCTGGGGCCTCACGATCCGTAGCGACCAAGCAGACGGATCACCGGGAGGCCCCCAGGTGGAAGACCACGTTACCCAGCCGCGCGCGAACGACGGCACGACCGCCCGCCTGCTCGGCCTGCCCAGCTTCCGGGTACCCGCCGCCGGGGAAGTCGGCGGCGAGCTCGAGGTTCTGGTGGAGACCCTCGCCGCTGCCGACGGCTGCCGGTCCTGCGGGGTGGTCGCCACCCCGCACGGGCGGCGGGCGACCCTGGTCCGTGACGTGCCCTCGGCCGGTCGGCCGGTGCTACTGGTGTGGTCCAAGCGGTTGTGGCGCTGCGACGAAGCGGCGTGCGCGGCCCGGACCTGGTCCGAGGACTGCGAACAGATCCGGCGCCGGGCGACGCTGACCGAGCGGGCCCGGCGCTGGGCGTGCCGGCGGGTCGGTGGGCCGGGGACACGGTGCAGGCGGTGCGCCGCGAGCTCGGGGTGGGCTGGAACACCGTGTGGCGCGCCGTGCAGGAGTACGGCCGCCCGCTCGTGGAGGAACCGGACCGCCTCGATGGCGTCACCGCCCTCGGCGTGGACGAGCACATGTGGGCCCACGCCGGGCCCCGGCGGCGCACCCAGTTCGCCACCGGCATCGTCGACCGCAGCCCAGGCCGCCCGGCCCGCCTCCTCGACATCGTCCCAGGCCGCACCGGCAAGGTGTACGCGGACTGGATCGCCGAGCGCGACCAGGCCTGGCGCGACGGCATCGCCATCGCCGCCCAGGACCCCTTCCGCGGGTACGCCACCGCCCTGGCCACCGAGCTCCCGGACGCGGTCCGGGTGCTCGACGCGTTCCACGTCCTCCAGCTCGGCAACCAGGTCCTCGACGAGGTCCGCCGCCGGGTGCAGCAGGACCAGCTCGGCCACCGCGGCCACAAAGACGACCCGCTGTTCGAGGTGCGCCGACTGCTCCGCCGCGGCGCCGACACGTTGACCGACAAGCAGCGAGCCCGGATCGAGGCCGCGCTGCAGGCCGGCGACCCCGACTGGCAGGTCACCATCGCCTGGCACTGCGCCCAACGGCTCCGCGCGATCTACCACGCCCCCACCCCGGACCAGGGGCGGGCGCTGGCCAAGCGGCTGCTCGACTCCCTACCCACCTGCCCCATCGCCGAGGTCGCCCGCCCCGGCCGCACCCTGACCTCCTGGCGAAGCGAGCTGCTCGCCTACTTCGACACCGACGGCGCCTCCAACGGCCCCACCGAGGCGATGAACCTCCTCGTGGAATGAACCCGCCGGATCGGGCACGGCTACAGGAACTTCGGCAACTACCGGCTGCGACTACTCCTGCTCGACGGCGTCGACCGGCACACTCACTTGACACCACGGATCAGGCCGCCATCCACGCTTGGTGGCGTAGAGCCCTCAAAGCGGCCTGACAAGAGATTCAGCGGTCGTTCTGAGCGGAATGCGGGAGCCGCGTCGGGGTGCCGGGTCCAGCCACAGGTGCGCAAAATGGCTACGCGACCTGGATCAAGTTGAGCATCGCGCAGACGTCCTTGCGCGTGCCGTACGACTTGAACGACGTGACGGTGCCCTCGGGGTCTGAGACGGCGACGAAGTAGCCGACGAAGAGGTAGGTTCGTCCGGTCTGGGTGTCGCCGGGGCCAGCGTCGCCCGGGAAGAAGATGAACGAAGTGATGCCGATGGCGCGAAGTACCGATCCGCCGTCCGCGGTGGGTACCTGGCTGACGATGCCGTTCAGGTTGAGCGTGATCGAGGTGCCGGTGTCCACGTTGGTGAGCCGGTCGATGTGGCGGCCGGTGGCGAGGAACCGGCCGTCGTCGAAGAACGTGAGGACTTGGTTGCCTCCGATGAGGGTCGTTTGGAGCGTGAAGGGGCAGGCGATGCCGGCGGGATAGGTGTTCGTGTTCCCGATCGGTGCGGGGATGCTGACCGGCGGGCTCGCGGACGCCTCGGGCGCGAGGGCCATCGCGCACCCCAGCATCAACGCCAGGGCGCCGACGAGGACTCCGCCGCGTCGCCGGAGATGAGCGAGCGAGGGGTGCCTCCCTGCGAGCCGGGCCTGTCCGCCTCCTGCGATTACATCCGTCATGACGCCTCCTCCTGCTTTGCCTCGACGACCTGTTGCGTCGAGCGCATGGTTAGGGCTCAGTTGGGGCAGATGCTGGGGTTCGGGTTCGATTCGTCGATGCGCCGCGAGAAGCCTGCCGGGACGAACGAGACCACGTAGACGTCGTCAACGACGGTGGTGTTGTTGCGCACCATGTGCAGATCGTGGCCCTCGTCGACGAACGTCGATCCGAGCGGCGACCCTGGGCCGAACTCTTCCATCGTGCAGTCCGGTCCGTGATAGACGCTCAGGGTGCCTGCTTTGACGATCACCAGGCTCGGTCCGGGATGGGTGTGCCAGCCGAAGGTCCCACCCGGCGCGATGATGTTCTCGATGATGTGGACGTCGGTGGCTCCCTTGGCCTCGAGGTTCACCTTCCAGTAGTCGGTGCGCCGGCCGGGGTCGATGTCCGTCTTGGTCTTGGCGTGGATCCCGGTTGGGAACTGCCCGATGACCGGCGACCACAGCGGGGTGGTCACCCCCGAGGGTGGAGTCGCCACGGCGGCTCCACCGAAGGCTGCGGTGCCTAACAGACCCAGGACGACTGCCCAGGTCAACTTTCGCTTCATGACTGCATCCCTTCCGAGGAGACGGCCTCGACGACGCGGATCGGGTCGAGCCCTGCACGCTGCGCGGCAGGCGCAGCCTGATGAGCCGACGGTGCATCGAGGACGTAGAAGCAGATCTCGTCCTCGTATCCCGCTGCCCGGGCGGCGGTCTCGGTGGCCGCAGCGGCTGGCCTGAGCGCACTGCACGGTCCTTGGAACATCCTTGGTGGCTGCTTGGACCGTCCCCTTGGAGCGTGGCTTGGAGGCCCCGCTGAGCCTGCAGAGTCGGAAACCAGTGCCGGGCAGCCCCCCCGGGGCCTACGGTGAGGGGTACGCACGGCAAAGGGCGGCGTGAGATGGCGGATCCGACCGTGCAGTGGACGAGAATCCGGTTTGAGGTGCTCGGGCCGCTGCAGGTGCTACTGGAAGGCCGGCCCGCTGCCATCGGGGGGCCGCGGCAGCGCGCCGTGCTCGCGATCCTCCTGATCAACGCCAACCGTGTGATCCAGCTCGACCGCCTCGTCGACACCGTCTGGGACGGCAACCCGACGGAGGGCTCGATCACGACCTTGCAGACCTATGTCCATCATCTCCGCCAGGCACTGGAACCCGAGCGCCCACGAGGTGCCTCGGCGGAAGTCCTGGTCACACGCAACCACGGCTACCTGTTGGCCGTGAACCGGTCGGAGATCGATGCGGCCCAATTCGAGGACCAGGTGTCGACCGGCCGGGCGGCGTTGCGGGACGGGCGGTACGAAGAGGCCACTGACCAGCTGAAGTCGGCCCTTTCCCTGTGGCGCGGGCCAGTCCTAGCCGATTTGGCGGACTACGAGTTCGTTCGGACGGAAGCCGCGCGACTCGACGAACTGCATCTGGTTGCGCTCGAGACCCGGATAGAGGCGGAGCTCAGGCTCGGCCATCACGAGATGCTGACTGCGCAGCTGAACCAACTTGTCACGGAGCATCCGCTGCGCGAAGGACTTCAGGCGCAACGGATATTGGCGCTCTATCGCTCAGGGCGGCAGGCCGAAGCGCTCGCGGCGTACCAGCAGGTCCGCACGCGGCTGGCCGACGAGCTGGGCATCGATGCGGGCCAGCCGCTGGCACACCTGCACCAGCAGGTGCTCAACCATGACCCCGCGCTGGAGTGGCAGTTGCGAGGAGAGACGCCTCGCCTGGGGCCGCCGCCAGCGAGCGAACCGAGCGGCGGCCCCCCCATCGACTCGATCACCGGCTCGGCGGCACCACGGGCCGTCAAGAGGAGTCCGCTTCTCAGACGCCGCATGGTTCGGGTCGGGACCGCCGCTGTGGTCGTCGCGGTCCTGCTCGTCGTACTGGCCGTGGTGCTTCCTTCGCACACACAGAACGCCAGGGCAATCTCCGGTGACAGTGTCGGCGCGCTCGGCTCCGATGGACGAGGCGCCAGTGCCGTAGTTCCAGTTGGCCACGGGCCGGACGGGGTTGCCTACGGAGCCGACGCGATCTGGGTCGCCAACACCACCGACGACACCGTCTCGCGCATCGACCCTCGACAGAAACGCATCGTCCAGACCATCCCGGTCGGGACAGCCCCGGGGGCGATTGCCGTCCGTGGAAACGACGTCTGGGTCGCGAACAGCACGGGCGGAACGGTCTCGCGGATCAACGCAGACACCAACACGGTCGTGCAGACCGTCAGGGTAGGCAACCAGCCGGCGGCAGTGGCCGTTGGCCCGAGCGGCCTGTGGGTTGCCAACGCCGGCGACGGAACAGTCAACCGCATCGACCCGAGCAGTGGAAGAGTCTCCCCTCCCGTGGACGTGGGCGATGGGCCGGACGGTGTGGCGGTGGGGCGGGACGCGGTCTGGGTGGCCAACGGTCGCGGTGGCACGCTGATGCGGGTTAACCCGGCGACCGGCATAGTCGTCAAGGAGATTCCCGTCGGCGCCGGACCGTCAGGGATAGCCCTCACACCGGGGGCCGTGTGGGTGGCCAACTCCTTCAGCCAAAGCGTGTCACGCATCGATGCTTCCTCCAACGAGGTGACGGCCACCGTCCCGGTCGGCGACGGCCCGCGCGCGATAGCCACAAGTGGCAACGAGGTCTGGGTCGCCGACGAGTTCGATGCCACCGTGATGCGCATCGATGCCGGGACTGGTCGCATCAGTCGACGGCTGACCCTGGATGGCTCGCCCCGCGCGCTCACCTCGGGCGGCCGGCGAGTATGGGTATCGAGCCGCGCGCTTGCTGCGGCAAGTCACCGGGGTGGGACGCTCATTGTGGACGACACGGAGCTCCTCGGCACAGTGGACGTCGACCCCGCTCAGTCGTACAACTCCGCGGACATGGTCTATGACCATCTGGTCGGGTACCGAGCTACCGGCGGAGCCGCTGGGCTGACCTTGGTGCCGGACCTCGCGACAGATCTGCCGCAGCCGACCGATGGTGGCAGGACCTACACCTTCACGCTGCGCAGTGGTATTCGGTATTCCACCGGCGCCGTGACCCTGTGCGTCAGGCTGAGGTGAGACACCCCGGGTAGGGTCTGCTCCCTTCAAGAACAGGGCGAGAACAGGGTTGATCACGTTGACGATGACCAGTACGGACCTGCACCCGGTGGTGCCGGTCGATGATGGGGCCGTGG
>JBBRVP010000006.1:0-131872 GCA_038246785.1 Jiangellales bacterium | reverse complement strand
CTCGACCCGCACCTGATCGCGCACCCGCTCAGGCACCCTGCCCCGACACCACCGCTGAACACGAGCCACATCCGTCTCCGGCAGCCCGCTCATCCCACTAGTCTGCGACGCGTCCCGTTGCGACGTTGACTGGAATCTGCCCTATGGGTCCGGGACAGCCCGCCGACCGTTGCCGCGAAGCGTCGCCCCGCCTAGCGTGCTGGCGGGGCATTTCGTGGACGTCGACGTGGATGGGCGCCCGACGCTCATCGCCTCGGTGCAGCGTGCGCTCCACCTCATGGACGAGATCGGCGAAGCGGACGGTCCGGCCCGCGCCCACTCCCTCGCCCGGCGCTGCGGGATCCCGCTGCCGACGACGTACCTGCGCCGCAGGCTCGCCCACGAGGGCTACCTGCAGTCGGCGGGGGTACGTGCTCGGCCAGCGTGTCGCATCGCTGTCGGCGCGTGAGCATACCCGCAGCGCGCGTTCCGCCCGCTACTGCAAGGCATGCACGACGAGCTGTGGCCCGGGACGGCGACGGGCCGACATTGTGGGAGGTGCCCCGCGCTGCGGCTCCTGGGTCGCTTCGAGGACGACTCGCAGGGCTAAGCGCTTGACCATGCCGCGCTGATCGCAGGACAGGCACGACAGGGCTGATGTTGACGCCGTTTCGCGACAAGAGGGTGCACCAGTGAGCAACTACGTGGTGGGGTTCCAGGAGATCGACCACACGCAGGTCGCGATCGTTGGCGGCAAGGGTGCGCAGCTGGGGGAGCTCTCGCGGATCGAAGGCATCCACGTGCCCGCTGGGTACTGCGTGACGACGGACGCCTTCCGGCGGGTCATGGCAGTCGCGCCGTCGATCGACGATTGGCTCGATCAGCTGTCGCGCCTGGAGCCGGACGACCGGGCGGGGATCCGTACGCTCAGCGCGGAGTTCCGCCGGACGCTTGAAGGGATCGCCATCCCCGACGATGTGGCGGCGGCGATCACCCGCCCACTCGCTCGGCTCGGCGAGCAAGCCCCCTACGCGGTCCGCTCCAGCGCGACGGCGGAGGACTTGCCGACGGCCTCCTTCGCAGGCCAGCAGGACACGTACCTGAACATCGTGGGGCCGGCAGCGATCCTCCAGCACGTCAGCCGCTGCTGGGCGTCGCTGTTCACCGAGCGTGCCGTGACCTACCGCCTGTGGA
Source organism: Jiangellales bacterium (assembly GCA_038246785.1). GTDB lineage: Bacteria > Actinomycetota > Actinomycetes > Jiangellales > Jiangellaceae > JBBRVP01. Next base: position 130,699 of record JBBRVP010000006.1, on the reverse strand, counting down.
ACGGCTTCGATCACCGGAAGGTCCATATGGCCGTGGTCGTGCAGCGGATGGTCTTCTCGGACGCTGCCGGCATCCTGTTCACAGCTGACCCTGTCACGTCGAACCGGAAGGTCGCCTCCGTGGAGGCCAGCTTCGGCCTCGGCGAGGCCCTGGTCTCAGGCCGGGTGAACGCGGACGTCTTCACGGTGCGCGACGGCGAGGTCGTCGCCAAGTCGATCGCCACCAAGCAGCTGGCCATCAACGCTCTGCCGGCCGGCGGGACGCATGAGGTGGCGACCGATCCGGAACGCCGGGAGCAGCCGGCGCTGACGGACGCCCAGGTCGTGGAGCTCGCGCAGCTGGGCCGGCGGATCGAAGCACACTTCGGCTGCCCCCAGGACATCGAATGGTGCCTGGTCGACGATGGTTTCCGGATCGTCCAGAGCCGGCCGATCACCACGCTGTTCCCCATCCCCGCGGTCAGCGATCAAGAGAACCACGTCTACGTCTCCGTCGGCCATCAGCAGATGATGACCGACCCCATGAAACCCCTGGGGCTCTCCCTGTGGCAGCTGACGACCCCTCGGCCTATGGCCGAGGCCGGCGGGCGTCTGTTCGTCGACGTCACCCAGGGCCTGGCCTCGCCGGCGGTCCGCGCCGGCCTCCTCGATGTCGCGGGGCGATCCGATCCGTTGACCGGAGACGCGCTGCAGACCATCGTCGATCGCGGTGACTTCGTTCGGCCGCTCCCGGACGAGGCTCCCGCCACGCTGCCGCCGGGGGCCGGCGCGCCCGCTTCGATCGAGACCGACCCAGCCGTCGTCACCGAGCTGATCCGGCACAGCCAGGCTTCCATCGCCGCCGTGAAGCGCGACATCCGAACGAAGTCCGGACCGGCGCTGCTGGACTTCATCTTGGCGGACATCCAGGAGCTGAAGCGGATCCTGTTCGATCCGAAGAGCCATCAGGTGATCATGGCGGGGATGGAGGCCACGTGGTGGCTCAACGAGCAGCTGCAGGCGTGGCTGGGCGTGAGGAATGCGGCCGACACGCTGACGCAATCGGTGCCCCACAACGTCACGTCGGAGATGGGGCTGGCGCTGTTGGACGTCGCGGACGTGATCCGCCCGCATCCGGACGTGGTGGCGTTTCTGGAGGGCGTAGAGGACGGGGGCTTCCTGGACGAGCTGCCCCGGCTCCCGGGCGGGCGCGAAGCGCGAGACGCCATCCGGGCCTGGCTCGACGAGTACGGCATGCGCTGCGTCGGCGAGATCGACATCACCAGGCCACGCTGGAGCGAACGCCCCACCACGCTCGTGCCCATGATCCTCGGCAACGTCAAGAACTTCGAGCCGGGCGAGGCGAAGCGGCGCCTTGAGCAGGGGCGGCAGGGGGCCAGGAAGAAGGAACAGGAGCTGCTGGAGCGCTTGCGGGCCTTGCCGGACGGGGAGCGGAAGGCCGAAGAGGCCAAGCGGGTGATCGACCGGGTTCGGACCTTCACCGGATACAGGGAGTACCCGAAGTTCGGCATGGTCAGCCGCTACTTCGTGTACAACCAGGCCTTGTTGGAAGAAGCCGGGCGCCTTGTGCAGGCCCACGTGCTTCGTGCGAACGAAGACATCTTCTACCTCACGTTCCCGGAGCTCCACGACGTCGTGCGCACGAACCACGTGGATGACCAGCTCATCCGCCAGCGCAAGGACGCGTTCAGGTCGTATCAAGCGCTCACGCCGCCCCGGGTGCTCACCTCGGATGGCGAGGTCATCGCCGGGGCGTACCGACGCGACGATCTGCCGGCCGGCGCCCTGGTCGGCCTACCGGTTTCCGCCGGGACCATCGAGGGGCGGGCCCGCGTAATCCTGGACACGACGGAGGCCGATCTCGAAGCGGGCGACATCCTGGTCACCGCGTACACCGACCCCAGTTGGACGCCCCTGTTCGTCGCGATCAACGGCCTGGTGACCGAGGTTGGGGGCCTGATGACCCATGGCGCGGTGATTGCACGGGAATACGGCTTGCCGGCCGTCGTGGGGGTGGAACATGCCACCCGGCTGATCCGGGACGGGCAGCGGATCCGCGTGAATGGTACCGATGGGTACGTCGAGATCCTGACCTAGCCGAGCCAGCCCGACAGCCTGTCATCAGGGGCCACCGTGACTACTGCGTCTACCACGCCGTACGAGCCGACCTGATCGGCAGGGGATCACTCATTAGGGTGGCCGCGTCCTTGCCGCAGCGCAGAAGGGGAGCACCCGGGACCACATCAGGTGCGCCGCCTCCTCGTCGTACTCGTCCGGCAGCGAGGCGTCGGTGAACAGGTGCCCCGACCCCGGGTAATCGAACACCTCGATGGACCCGCCTGACGACGTGACGTGTCGAACCACGGCGTCGATCGACCGTTGGTTCCGGAACGGATCACCTTCGGTGTAGTGGATCTGGGCAGGCACCCCCGTCGGCCAGGTCTCAACGCCGATCATGGCCAGGTCGAGCGCGCCGGAGAGCATGAGAACGCCAGCGACCTGTCGGCGGGTCGCCACCGACTCGGCCATGCCGCCGCCGTTTGAGAACCCGGCGGCCACGAAGCCGTCGGGCAGGTCGGCCACGGCCTCGGCGGCTCGGCCCATCAGCGTCAGGTAGCCGATCGACTCGGCGAACTGCCCGGCCTCTACGTAATCCTCGAAGACCCGCCCACCGTATTGGTCGACGACGCGCACGTGATGACCGGCCGCCCGGAGCCGCTCGGCGGCATCGGTGATGCCCGGGCGGACCCCGAGCACGGAGTGGAACAACGCGACTCGTGTCATGTCCACGAGTCTGGCGGAAGGGACCGACAACCCCTCCACTTCTCGGCTCACCTACGGGGGCTCGACACGAACCGGCCCGAGCCGGCCGACGGACCGGCGCTCGACCCCATCCACGCGCTACGAGCAGCGGCTGCGCGAGGCCGACGCTTCTGGACGACGCCGCCGTAGCAGCCGCGCACGACGAGGCGACGAGCCGGGTCGAGGACGCCGTGGCCTACGCCAAGGCCAGTCCACCGGGCCTGCCGAGCCTCCTACGTGTTTGCCTGAGGAGGAGGAGGACGACATCGTTGAGGCGATCGACCGGGAGGTGGCGGCCAAAACCCCGACGTGTCTCGGCGGGAACATCCGGGTGCCCATGGTCGTCGCCACCGCGGGCGTTGGCGGCTGCTCGGACGGCGCGCGGCGCCCGCAGTGCCTGCGGGGCGGTGTCGACCAGCGCCTCACCCGTGGTCTTGCACGGTGCCCCACCAGCGCCCCGCGGTCCACGCCGAGACCACCGTCAGGCCGTACACCCGCTCCACCGTGCCGCCACATTGATCCCCAACCGCGCCTCGTCCAGTCGGCGGCAGCTTGCGTCGCGGCGCCGGCGGCTCCCCCGACCATCACGTGTTGGGGCCGAACACCACCCGGCCGGCATCGACAACCACTCCGCGTTCGCTGCTCACGCGGAACTGTCCGTCTCCCCACGTCTCGACCGTGAGGGTTTCACCGGGAAACGCCGTTGAGCTGAAACGCCCCTCGAGCAGCTGAAGGTCAGCTGGGTGCGAGGAATCCCGTTCCGCCAGCACGAGAGTCCCGGCGGCGAGCGTGGCGAGACCATGCAGGATCGGGCCCGGCTGGCCGATCGCCGCTGCCGCAGCGGGGTCGATGTGGATGTGATGGAGATCGCCGCTCAGCCGGTAGAGCGCGGCAGCGTTCTCCGCCACCGTCAGGTGGCCCGACCATGTTGGGGGACCGACGGGAGCGGGCGGACGGGACGGCCCACGGTCGCCGCCGAACCCTCCGGAGCCGGGGGCGAAGATCGACCAGGTCGCGACGAACGCCCTGCTCGCCACCTCGACGTCGAAGACCGCGGCAGCTCCCTTGTCCCACACGGCGGCGACCCGTGCGGTCATCTCGAGCTCGCCGTCTGGCGGGAGCGGCGCCAGCACCTCGAGGCGCTGCGACCCATGCAGTGCCTGACCGACGTCGAAGGCGCCGGCGGCGCCGAGCACGTCGGGCGCCCACTGCGCCAGCGTCAGGCCGAAGGTCGGCAGCACGCGTAGCCGGTCTTCGAAGACGAGGTCGAGCTGGTCGGCCCGTGCACCGATCGACAGGGCGTAGAGGATCGCATCCCGCGACGTCCAGCCGATCGTCCGCGTGCCCAGGGTGCGTCCGATCCAGCCCGCCGCAGGCTTCCCCGCGCTCAAGGTTGCGCTCCGTGGCCTGGCTCAGGCGCCGGTGCCCCCGCGATCAGTGCCTGGAGTGCCAGCCCGACGTCGGCCGTCACCCAGCGCGCATCCTGCTGTGCGATGGATCCGTGCCGCCATCTGTCCTCCGGGCAGATCCGACCACCCTCGACCTCGATGACGCAACCGGTCACCTTGAGCGCTTCGACGCTGGACAAACAGGCGACAACCGGAGCGACATTGCCCGGGTGCATCGCGTCGAGGCCGCTCTCGGGCGCCGCCATCGCCTCGGCGAAGGGGCCCTCGGTCATGACGAATCCCGCGTTGTTGACCAGGATGTCGAGGACGCCGAGGGCGCCGTACGTGTCGATCGCCTGCAACAGCATGGCGGCGACGTCGGCGACATCGGCTTCGGACTTGACGGCACTGTGGTGACGAGACGTGCCGACTGTATGCCGCACCGCTGCTGCGCACCGGCTTCGTCAGTGGCCTCGAGGAGAAGAACGCGCTTCGCCGGCTCGTGCCGACGCTGAAGCGCACGCTCGAGTACAAGCGATTGAGCGGCCAGAGCTGGCGGGGGGTGGTGGCGGACGGCGTCCGGCTCAAGCGGGCCGGCGACCGCACGTGGTCGCAGACAATGATGGCGGCCAACACCCCGACGCTGTTGCGGGCCGGGCTCGTCGAGGGAGACACCGAGGCGGGCATGCTCGCCTCGGGTCAGGTGGTCGCGATGATCGAGGACCTGCCCTCGTCCGAGGAGCTCGTTGACCGGATCGTCACGGGCGCGGTCGCGCAGCTACGTGCTTCCGCCGCGGCGATGGTCGACACCGCGACCTGACCACCGGGCGGGATCCCCCGACCTGCTCCGCATCCCGCAGACCCTCCGGTCAGAGTCTTTCGATGATCGTGACGTTGGCCTGGCCGCCGCCCTCGCACATGACCTGCAGCCCGTAGCGCCCACCGCGACGCTCGAGCTCGTGCAGCAGTGTGGTCATGAGCCGGGTGCCGGTCGCGCCGATGGGGTGGCCGAGCGCGATGGCACCGCCGTTGACATTGGTGCGCTCGAGGTCAGCACCGGTCTCCCTCGCCCAGGCCAGGGCGACGCATGCGAAGGCCTCGTTGACCTCGAACAGATCGATGTCGTCGACGGACAGGCCCGAGCGATCGAGCGCGCGAGCCGTCGCGGAGATCGGCCCCGTCAACATCCATACCGGGTCGTCGCCGTACACGCTGAGGTGCACGATCCGCGCGCGAGGCGTCAAACCGTGTTCGGCGACCGCTGCCTCCGACGCGACCAGCATCGCCGAGGCAGCATCGCTGATCTGCGAGGCGACTGCCGCGGTGATCCGGCCGCCCTCCCGCAACGGCGCCAAGGCAGCCATCTTCTCGAGAGAGGTGTCGCGACGCGGACCCTCGTCGGTCGTGAACTCGCCGACGGGCTCGATCTCACGGCTGAACCTGCCGGCGTCGATCGCCCTGATGGCGCGCTGGTGGCTCTCGTACGCGAACTCCTCCATGCGCTGGCGGGAAAGGTCCCACTTCTGCGCGATCATCTCCGCCCCGCGGAACTGCGAGACCTCCTGGTCCCCGTAGCGCCGGAGCCAGCCGGGTGATTCGGCGAACGGCGTGCTGAAACCGAACTGCTCCCCCACGATCATCGCCGACGTGATCGGGATGGCGGACATGTTCTGGACGCCGCCGGCGACGATCAGGTCCGCGGTCCCGGACATGACGCCCTGGGCCGCGAAGTGGACGGCCTGCTGGCTCGACCCGCACTGCCGGTCGATGGTGACGCCGGGGACGTGGTCGGGCAGACCCGCGACCAGCCATGCCGTGCGGGCGACGTCACCTGCCTGCGACCCGAGAGTGTCGGTGCACCCGAGGATGACGTCGTCGACGGCGCCCGGGTCGATCCCGCTGCGGTGCACCAATGCCTTGATGACATGAGCGCCGAGGTCGGCGGAGTGCGTCGATGCGAGTGCGCCCCCGCGCCTGCCGACGGGCGTCCGGACGGCCTCGACGATGTATGCCTCGGGCATTGTGACTCCTTCGTTCGCCTTCTGGGACGGTGCAACTGCGGGTATTCGATCAGGCGTGCTGGCTGCTGACGGATACGACCTCGCCGGTCATGTACGACGAGTATCGGGGTCGCCGAGACCGAGGCCCGCGGTGCAGCTCTGGACGAGCACGACCGGTACGCAGTGGTGAACCCGTTCGTCCACAGCTTGGGCTACAAGGGGCTACAAGGCCAGGATCCTGGCGGCTCTGACGGCGGGCACGACGATCTATCCGGTCCCCGCCTTCGACCCGATCGCCTTGATGGCGCTGATCCAGAAGGAGCGCATCACGGTCCTTCCCGGGGCCCCCACGATCTTCACCACGCTGATCAACCACCCGCGTCGCGCCGACTTCGACCTGAGCTCGCTGCGCTTCGAGATCGCCGGCGCGCCCTCGGTGCCCCAGTCGCTCTTCGAGCAGATGATCGACGTACTCGGCTTCCGCACGGTCGGGCAGGCGTACGGCCTCACGGAGTGCGTCGTCGCGACCCAGTCACGACCCGGCGAGGACCCGCGGCACGTCGCGGAGACCACCGGGCCGGCGGTGGTCGGCATCGAGATCCGCGTCGTCGATGCCGACGGAAGAGACCTGCCGGTGGACGCCGACAGAGAGATCTGGTTGCGCGGCGACAACGTCATGCTCGGCTACTTCGAGGACGCCGAGGCGACCCTCGCGGCGATCGACCCCGGGGGCTGGCTCCACACCGGCGACGTCGGACGCCTCGCCGAGCACGCCTGAGCAGTGGCAGCGGCTCTACGAGCTCAACCTCCTACACGTCCTGCGCCTGACCCACGCCGTGCTCCCGACCATGATTGACCAGGGTGGGGGCGCCGTCGTCAACGTCGCGACGGTCGAGGCGCTGCGCGGCATACCCGCCCACGCGGCCTACTCCGCGGCCAAGGCCGGGGTCGTCGCATTCACCCGCAGCCTCGCCGTGGAGATGGGACCGCACGCAGTCCGAATCAACGCCGTCGCGCCCGACCTCGTGCAGACCGAGCAGACGCCTCGGGAGGCCATGCTGCGCGGCCGCGATCCAGGGCTGATCCCCACCTGGGTCCCGCTCGGCCGCTTCGGGAACCCGGAGGATTCCGCTGAGGTGATCGCCTTCCTCGCCTCGGACGCGGCTCGCTTCGTCACCGGTCAGGTTCTCGCCGTCGACGGCGGGACGCTCGCCGCATCCGGGTGGTACCGGCGCAGCGACGGCAAAGGCTGGACGAACATGCCCGACCGTCCATGATCTTTCCAGCCGCGATCTGGGGTGCGGCCGCGCCTGCCGGCGCAGCTACACCTCCAGAGGCCGCTGGCGCACTCCGTCCCAGGGCTCCGTGATCACGACGACGAGACGGGCCGCTTCCCGAGGAGCCCGGCTGGCGAACCCCCAGATGCCGCCACGACCCGGCACCTTCCGGGCCAAACGCAGCGCAGAGCTGGGGCTGCAGTCCGTATCAGGCCCCAGCGCCGGAGCCTCTGGACACCGACGGCCTAGGGGGCGACGCGATGACGACCACGTACAAGATCCACCCGGCGATCGGCGTCGCACGGGTGGGCAACAGCCCGGACGACCTCTTCATCGGCCCCGAGCGGACGGGCGCGATCCCCGACCCGCCGGGCGGCTTCAAGGACGCACAGTGCCGGGTCAAGCGGCAGGCCGCCCGCTTCCGCATCTTCGCCCACCACGACGACGGCACGGTCGACGAGATCACCGACGCCGAGGCCGACATCACCTGGACCGTGCACCTGGCCAACGCCAAGGCCGCCTTCCCCGGCCGCGGCAACTCCGAGCCGGCCGGCGACCTCACCATCGACCCTGGCGCCCGCACGACCACCGGTCCCGACCAGCGCCGGCTCTTCGACACCGGCACGATCCACTTCAACGGCCAGTCGGCGGCGACCGTCCCGCTCGGCGAGTTGCGCACCGACGACGACAACCGGCTGCTCGTCCTCGGCGGGCGCGGCACCTCCGCATCCCCAGCCGGCAACGGCATCGGCAGCTTCTGGGGCAACGCCGGCTGGTACGACGACGTGTCCGACGGCCCCGTGACCGCGAGCATCACGCTGCGCGCGACGGGAGCGACGCCACCGGTCACGGGCGCGTGGGTCATCGCCACCCCGCCGAAGTTCGCGCCCCACCAGGACAGCCCCACGACGCTGTACGACCGGCTGCTGCAGCGCATGGTCGATCTCGGCCTGGCCACGGCGCCGACGACCACGTCGTACACGTACGACGTCCACCCGATCCTCCAGCGCGCCCACGACATGCGGTGGGTCGAGGCCATCCTCGGCGCGCACGCGTGGCCGGAGCCGATCTACGCACAGACCACCATCGACGCCATCATGAGCCGGATCGGCGCGTCGGACATGCCGCGGCTCAACGGGTCCGACCACTTCCTCACCACGATCCAGTACGCCCACCTGCAGCGCTGGCAGGCCGGCAGCTACACCCAGGACTGGGCCGGGCCGCCGCCGCCCGAGCCCAGCGTCACCCCCGAGGGCCTCACCCGCGCCGCGCTCGAGGCCTGCGTCGGCGGCGCGTTCTACCCCGGCATCGAGGCCGGCGGGCGCAGCGCCGGAGAGCGTCCGATCCTCGAGAAGACCTACGCCGAGCCGTTCCGGCTCGACCACGCCACCACGCAGGCCGGGCAGATCAGCGCCTCGATGGCGTTGCCGTGGCAGGCCGACTTCTTCGCCTGCGGCGACAACTGGTGGCCAGTCCCCCGCCCCAACGACGTCTTCCCGCAGGGCTCGTCGACGGCCGTGCGCTTTGACCGCGACCTGGGCAGCTACCAGGACATGGTCAGCAAGTGGCACACGCTCGGCTTCGTCGTCGAGCAGGGCACCGAGCACGTCGAGGTCCAGCACTGCGACGAGCCCTCGATCACGCTCACCACGCCCCACCTGGACTTCGTCGACGTGCCGCAGGGGCCGCTGGCGATGGTCCGCGAGGTGCCACTGGCGATCACGTTCGAGGTCGTCTCCCCCAGCGGTGCGGTGACGCTGGACTACGCACCGGGTGGCGCACCCAGCCACCCGCAGCTGGTCGCCGCCACGACGTCCGTGACGGTCGGACCGACCGCGCCCAACGCGGTCGCCAACGCCCGGCTGTGGATCATCTACCGCACCGGCGCGGCACCCTCGGCGATTCCGACGCAGACCTTGACCGTGCGCGAGCCGGCCAGCGGGCAGACCTGGACGGTCACCGTCGACGCCAACACCGTCGCCCGCCGCACGGCCGCTGTCGCGTTCGCGCTCGATCGCTCGGGCAGCATGTCCGAGGACCGCGGCGACGGGCAGAGCAAGCACGTCGCGCTGCAGCAGGCGGCGACCGCATTCGTCGGGCTCATGCTGCCCGGCGACGGCGCCTCGATCGTCCGCTACAACCAGGACGCCCAGCCGCTGCAGCCGGTGCTGACGCTCGGCGACGGCGGGCTGTCCGACCTCAACCGCACCGCGACCATCGACGTCATCAACGGCAACGGCCTGGACCCGCAGGGCGCCACGTCGATCGGTGACGGCATCTTCGAGGCGCGCGGCCAGCTTGCCGCGCCCGGAGGCACGTACGACGTCCGCTCGATGCTCGTGCTCACCGACGGAGTCGAGAACACACCGCGCTGGATCTCCGACGTCGCCGCGCAGATCAACGCCACCACGTACGCGATCGGGCTGGGCACCCCGCAGAACACCAGCGCCGCCGCCCTGCAGACGATCTCCGGCAACAACGGCGGCTACCTGCTCGTCACCGGAGCGATCACCGGCGACAACCGCTTCCTGCTGCAGAAGTACTTCCTGCAGATCCTCGCCGGCGTCAGCAACGCCGAGGTCGTCCTCGACCCCGACGGCGTGCTCACCCGCGGCTCGGTGCAGCGCATTCCCTTCCAGGTCAGCGACGCCGACTCCGGCATGGACGTCGTCCTGCTCACCCCCCGCCCCGATGTCGTCGACTTCCGCCTCCAGACGCCGACCGGCCAGATCCTCGAACCGTGGCGGGCACGTGCCGAACCGGCCATGCGCTACGAGGTCGTCGACGGTCTGGCCTATTACCGGCTCGCCCTGCCGACCCAGCTGACCACTGGCCGATTCGACCAGGGCGGCACATGGCACGCGCTGCTCACCCTCGGCAAGCCGCGCGACGAACCTACCGAGGGCAGCGAGGACGGCGTCGACCTCAGCATCGTCCGGGCGCGCCGGGACGTCGACGTCGTCCGTGTCCCGGAAGGCCGCCAACGGCTCATGGAGCACGAACGGGCCTACGCCGTCTCCGCCGCCGCCGACACCGGTGCGGAGATCGGCGCCGCAGCCGCCAGCCAGCGGCCCGGCCTGCCCTTCAGCCTCGTCGTGCACGCCTACTCCAGCCTGTCGCTGAGCGCGGAGGTGCGACAGAGCGGGTACGACCCGGGCGCGAGCATCACGGTGTCGGCGAGCCTCACGCAGTCGGGGCTTCCGGCGGAGGACGCTCCGTACGTGTGGGTCGAGGTGCAACGGCCTGACGAAACGGCCTTCGAGCTGGTGCTCGGCGGAGCGGACGAGCCTGGGCGCTTCGAGGGGTCGTTCGTGGCGTCCGGAACGGGTGCCTACCGACTCCGGGTCCGGGCGCGCGGGCGCACCCGCGCCGGGCTGCCCTACACCCGCGAGCGCACCCTGACCGCGGCCGTGTGGCGCGGCGGCGACCACGACGCGGCGACGTGGACGCAGCACGAGCCGCGCCCCGGCCACGGCGACCTGTGCGAGCTCGTCGAGTGCCTGCTCGGCAAGGACCGGGCAGTCGACGACAGATTCGTCGAACGCCTGCGCGAGATGGGCATCGACCTGGACCATGTTCGCAAGTGCCTGGCCGGCTGGTGCCGCCAGCACGACGTGGGGGACGGGGGCTGAGCGATGGCACGACACGTCGACGTCTTGGTGGCCGGTGCCGGCCCGGCCGGTGCGGCCACCGGACTGCGGCTGGCTCGCGCGGGCTGGTCGGTCATGCTCGTCGAGCGCAGCCGCTTCGGCGAGCCTCGGGTCGGGGAGTCGCTGGCACCTTCGGTGCAGCCGCTGCTGCGCGAGCTCGGGGTCTGGGACGACTTCCAAGGGCTGGGTCCGCTGGCGTCGTGGGGCACCAGCAGCGCGTGGGGCTCGGCCGACGTCGATGCGCACTCCCATGTCATGAGCCCGTACGGCTGCGGCTGGCACGTCGACCGCCGCGCAGTCGACGGCTTGCTCGCCCGGTCGGCCGCGGCCGCCGGCGTCCGGCTCCTGCTGCGCGCCGGTGTGGAGCAGGTGCGCTTCGCCGGCCCGCACTGGGAAGCCGGGCTGTCCTCCGGCGAGCAGCTCACCGCCGGGGTCGTTGTCGACGCCACCGGACGGACAGCGCGGATCGGTCGCAGGTTGGGAGCTCGGCGGCTGACGTTCGACCGGCTCGTCGCGGTGTCGCGCGTCGTCCACGGGATGCCCGACGACCAGCGGCAGCACCTGTTGGTCGAGACCGCCGAGGACGGCTGGTGGTACTCCGCTCCGCTGCCCGACGGCCGCACCGTCGTCATGCTCATGACCGACGCCGACCTGTGCAGATCGCGTGGGCTGGCGGATGCGGACGCGTTCGACGCGGCGCTGGCCGGCACCGCCCGCACCCGCGAGCGGCTCGGAGTCGGCCGCCGAGCGACCCCCCCTCAGGTGTATCCCGCCACAAGCATGCGGCTGCAGCGCGACGACTCGCTGCCCTGGCTCGCGGTCGGTGACGCGGCCCTCGCTGTCGACCCGGTGTCGGGCAGCGGCGTGATCCGGGCGCTGCGCACGGCCGAGGCCGCGGCGACGACGGTCGACCGGCTGCTGCGCGGGGACGCCGCGGCGGTAGCCGGCTACGAGCGCGACCGCGACGCAGAGTTCACGGCGTACCTGCTCGAGCGGGCCGGCTACTACGCCGCAGAGGCGCGTTGGGTCACGCCGTTCTGGCAGCGCCGGCGGCTTCCCGCGGCAGCCTGACAGCGCACCAGCCGGCGGCGATCACGGCGACCCCGTGCGTAGACCGCAGTGCTCGCGACCCGGAGCAAGTGCGGGACGTGGTGATGGACCTCGGAGCTGGTCGCCCAGAGGAAATCCACCCAGGCCGACGAGTCGCCGGGATCACCGGGCTCCACTCACCAGGTCGGATCGGCGTCGCGCAGATCTCCCAGGTCGCCCTCCCAGCCGGTGCCCTCCATCACGAGGGCCTGCGCTCGACTCATCGGCTCCCGGGCCAGCCGGCGCAGCGCGTAGTACCGCCGCGCGCTTCGGCCGCAGCCCGTACCGCCGCGTGACCGTGGCGAGCCCTCGTCATCGAGATCGATGGGTCGTCCGGGTCACGGACACCACGACACCCCTCGCAGTGCAGAGAGTTCCGCGGTGGGACCTGCGGTCCACAGGCAGGCCCACCGGGTCGGTCCGACGACCGCGACCTGTGGACGACGGGTACCGCGCCCCGCTTGCGCGCAGGCTGTCCAGCATGACGATCGCCACCACCTGCCTCGACCTGCTCGCCGAGCGCGGACCGCTGACGGCCGAGGAGCTCGCGACCCACGCCGTCGCCCACGGTGTGACCGCAGCCAAGGATCCCGTCATGGCCGTGCGCAGCGCGCTTGGTTGGAGCTCGGACGGCCGCGCACTGGAGATCGACGGGCGTTACCACCGCACCGTCGACCTGATGGACCGGCGCTGGCTGACCTTCGACACCGGAGGGCTGGAGCGGCCGCCGTTTCCCAGCAAGGATCTCTGCCCACTCGAGGGTGTGCTGCGACGCGGCGTCCCGGCTGGCAAACAGCGGCACGCTGTTCGGGTCCTGGGACGGGTTCGACGGGCCGCTCGGCTGGCTGCCGCAGGCCCGGTTCGTGGGCTTCCGGTTCGTCGACGGCGCGCTCGAGGTCCAGCCGACGCGGCTCGACGACGAGGCCACGGATCGCGGCATCGCAGTGGTGCAACGGCTGCTCTCCGGCTGGCGACGGTATGAGATGACGAGCTGGGACGCGACGAGCCGCGCCGGTGCGGGCCTGCTCCGGATGGTTCACGCGGACACCCACCTGCTGCGGGACCCCGTGCCACCGCTGTCCTCGCTCGTCGAGGAGTGGCGCGAGCGGCCCAAGGGACCGGAGTGGGTACAGGCGGAGTGGGCACAGCCGGAGTGGGCACAGGCGGAGTGGGCGCATCCGGCGCTGCCCGCGGTCGACGAGCACGAGGTGTTGAGACAGCTTGAGGAGCTCGTCGATCGGCTCGACGAGCTGGCCGTCCGCGCTGGGACGGACCTGCGGGGCTGGGCCACGCAGTGGCTGCAACACCTGAGGATGCCGATGGACGTGCCACGGCCGTGCGCGCCGCGCTACGGCAGCGTCGTCCCGCTCCGGTCGGCCCCGCTCCGGTCGGCCCCGCTCCGGTCGGCTCCGCTCCGGTCGGCCCCGCTCCGATCGGAGCTGTGGTGAGCATCCTCAGGCGTCGTGCGCCTCCCGCCACGCCGCCCACACCTGCGATCGCAGCCGGCCGCGGTCGCTGACCGGGAGCCCCGTAGCGAGCGCCCAAGCCCGGACGTCGGCGGTGGTCGGCTCGCGCAGCGGCAGGTCGCCGGCCGTCGTCAACTCGGCGAAGCGGTCAACCGCGAGCTCGTCGTCCTCCGCGGCGGTCAGCGCGGCAGCGAGCCAGCGGTAGGTCCACTCCTCGGCGAGCGGGCGAGTCTCGAGGAACACCACGGGTACGGAGGGCCAGCGCACCGCCAGCTCAGCGAGCCCGTCGGCGACGACGGAGGCGCGGACGTACTGATGGACGAGCACGGCCGACCAGCGGTCCTCGACGACGACCGCGGCGCGTGGGAGCGCCGCCAGCTCGGCCAGGGCGAAACGCAGCCGGCCGGTCGTGAGGCTCGTGACGAGGTCGCCGGCACCCTTGCGCTCGACCGCCGCGACGATGCGACCGTCGTGCTCGACGGCGTAGTCGCCCACTGACAGCGGCCGTCGTCCGACGTCGACCTGCTGTGCGGCGAAGCGGTAGGGGTAGCGCTCGCGGATGTCCACCAGGACCGTGAAACGGTCGTGCCCGCCGGCGCGCGCGGTCGGGAGCCGCACCCGCGGCCGGGCCTGCCTCGTCGTTCGGGCGGTCTGCCAGAAGATGGCCTCGCGACCGCGTGCGAAGGTGAGGACAAACTGCGAGCGGTTCTCGCGGCCCCGCTCGAGGACAAGGTCGATGGCGGCACCGCGCCGCTCGCACGAGCGCACCGCGACCCGCTCGACGACCTCGGGCTCGGCGGGCCACTCCTCCGCGCGGTGGCAGAAGACCTTGTTCGTCCGCGGCCAGGTCTCGCGCGCCTTGAGCAGGATCGGGCGGCCGGGCAGCGGCAGGCGCAGCAGGTAGGGCAGCCGCGACGCCACGTCCGGGTTGCGCACGATGAGGAAGTCCTCGGGCACGCGCTCATGATGCCGCCGCCGCTCCGCCGAGACACCGCGCACCGACGGGCGCACCGCGTGTCATGAGCTCGCCCGGGAGCGCAGGAAGCCGCGCACGGCGATGGACTCCGCGAGTCGGCGGTGAGCGGCCGAACGCAGTGCCTCGCTCGAGTCCCCTCCCCGACGCGCACCCCGCTGGCGTAAGCCGCGGTGCGACCGCGGCCCCCCCGCTGCCCTTGACGTCGCGGGGTCGGCTGATCACACAATGCGAGGCGAACAGACGGGTGCGCGCTCCTCAGAGCGCTCGCCTCCGCTCCGGCCTCGGGAGGCCGTTCATGGCGCGACGATCCCATACGCTCCGGCTCGCCGCCCTGGCCGTGGGTGTCGCGCTCATCAGCAGCGCCTGCGCCGGGTGGGGCGGTGGGGCGCTCACCGGAGGCGGCGGCCGCAGCATCAACGTGCTCATGGTCAACAACCCGCAGATGGTCGACCTGCAGAAGCTCACGCCGGACAACTTCACCAAGCAGACCGGCATCCGGGTCAACTTCACGGTGCTCCCGGAGAACGACGTCCGCGACAAGATCAGCCAGGAGTTCTCCAGCCAGGCCGGGCAGTACGACGTCGCCAGCCTGAGCAACTTCGAGATCCCCATCTACTCCCGCAGCAAGTGGATCGCTCCGCTGTCGGACTACATCGCCGCCGACCCGGGCTTCGACCAGGCCGACGTGCTCAAGCCGATGACCCAGTCCCTGTCCGGCGACGACGGCAAGATCTACGGCGAGCCGTTCTACGGGGAGTCGTCCTTCCTCATGTACCGCAAGGACGTCCTGGCCGCGAAGGGCATCACGATGCCCGACCGGCCGACCTGGCCTCAGGTCGCCGACATCGCGGCCAAGGTCGACGAGGCTCAGCCCGGGATGGCCGGCATCTGCCTGCGCGGACAACCCGGCTGGGGCCAGGTCTTCGCGCCGCTGACCACCGTGGTCAACACCTTCGGCGGCACCTGGTTCACCAAGGACTGGCATGCGCAGGTCGACGGCAAGGGGTTCCGTGACGCCACGAACTTCTACGTCAACCTGGTCCGGCAGTACGGCGAGAACGGGGCACCACAGGCCGGCTTCACCGAGTGCCTGAACAGCCTGATCCAGGGAGACGCGGCGATGTGGTACGACGCCACCTCGGCCGCGGGCTCGCTCGAGGCCACCACAAGCCCGGTCAAGGGCAAGATCGGCTACGCCGCCGCCCCCGTGGTCGAGACCGAAAACTCCGGTTGGCTCTACTCCTGGGCCTGGAGCATCCAGGAAGCCAGCCAGCACCAGGACGACGCATGGACGTTCATCTCCTGGGCCTCGGGCAAGGACTACGAGAAGCTGGTGGGCAACGAGATCGGCTGGGCCAGCGTGCCGGCCGGCAAGCGCGCCTCGACCTACCGGATCCCGCAGTACCTGCAGGTGGCCAAGTCCTTCGCCGAGCCGACCAAGAGCGCCATCGAGAACGCCGACCCACTCGACCCGGGGGTCCAGCCCCGACCCACGATCGGGATCCAGTTCGTCGACATCCCGGAGTTCCCCGACCTCGGCACCCAGGTATCGCAGGACGTCAGCTCGGCGATCGCCGGGAAGATGTCGGTCGACGAGGCCTTGCAGCACGGACAGAAACTCGCCGAGGACGTCGCCGAGCGCTACCGGTCGCGGCCGGCGTCATGACCGAGGAGGGCACCGCATGAGCGTCGCCGTCGAAGCCGACCGCACGCGGGGAGGTCCACCGTCGCAGCAACCCGGGACCGTCCTGCGCCGCACCGGCGACTGGGCCCGCCGCGGCCCGCTGCTGCCGGCGCTGATCTTCACGATCATCGTGACGCAGATCCCGTTCGTCATCACGCTGATCATCTCGTTCATGGACTGGAACGCCTACTACCCCGACGAGCGCGGCTTCGCCGGCCTGTCCAACTACCGCCGAGTGTTCACCGACGCCAACATGCGCTCCGCCCTCGTCGTGACCGTCGTCATGACAGTCACAGTCGTGCTGGTCAGCCTGGCCATCGGACTGGGCGTCGCGCTCCTGCTCGACCGCAAGTTCCGCGGGCGCGGCATCGTCCGGACGATGATGATCGCACCGTTCCTCATCGTCCCGGTCGCGGCAGCGCTGGTCTGGAAGCATGCGATCTACAACCCCGTCTACGGGCTGCTCAACGGCGCAATCACCTGGATCTGGAGCCTGTTCGGCAGCGACAACCCGCCGCAGCCGGACTGGATCACCGCCGCGCCACTGCCGGCGGTCGAGGCCACCATCGTCTGGCAGTGGACACCGTTCATGATGCTCATCCTGCTGGCCGGGCTGCAGAGCCGGCCGCTCGACGTCATCGAGGCCGCCTCAATCGACGGCGCGAGCTCGTGGCAGGTCTTCCGCTACATGACCTTCCCGCACCTGCGCCAGTACCTCGAGCTCGCCGCCCTCCTGGGAGCCATCTACATCGTCCAAGAGTTCGACCACGTCTTCGTCATCACCTCGGGCGGGCTGGGCACGGCCAACCTGCCGTACGCCATCTACCAGACCTTCTACACCGCACACGACTACGGCCGGGCGTCGGCCATGGGCGTGGTCACGGTGATCCTGACGATCATCATCGCGACTTTCGCTCTGCGGGTCGTGTCCAGCCTGTTCCGAGAGGAGGCCGGGCGATGAGCTCCGTCACCGAGGTCGGCCCGATCCCCGCCCAGACCACGTCGGCCGGTGCGCCGAAGCGCAAGCGGGCCCGACCCGGCAGCGTGCTGCTCGGCGTCCTCGCGTGGATCATCGGCATCGTCTTCATCGTCCCGGCGTTGTGGATGGTGCTGACCTCGTTCCACAGCGAGGCCGACGCCGCGACCAACCCGCCGTCGGTGTTCGCACCGCTGACGCTGCAGGGCTACCGCGAGTTCTTCGGCGCCTCGAGCGGGGCCAGCCCCTGGCCGTCGCTGGCCAACTCGCTCAGCGCGGCAGTGCTGTCGACGATCGTCGTGCTGCTGCTGGCGATCCCCGCCGCGTACGCGTTGTCGATCAAGCGGATCCGCAGGTGGACCGACGTGCTGTTCTTCTTCCTGTCGACCAAGTTCCTGCCGGTCGTCGCGGGCCTGCTCCCGGTCTACCTGATCCTGCAGTTCACCGGGCTCCTCGACAACATCTGGGTGCTGGGCCTGCTCTACACCGCGATGAACCTGCCGATCGCCGTGTGGATGATGCGGTCCTTCCTCGCCGAGGTCCCTGTGGAGATGCTGGAGGCCGCGGCGATGGACGGTGCCGGACTCGTGCTGACGCTGCGCAAGGTGGTGGCCCCGGTCGTGGCGCCCGGTATCGCGGCAACCTCGCTCATCGTGTTCATCTTCAGCTGGAACGAGTTGCTGTTCGCCCGGGTCCTGACCAGCACGGTCGCGCAGACCTCCCCGGTGTTCCTCACCGGATTCGTCACCAGCCAGGGCCTGTTCCTCGCGAAGGTCTGCGCCGCGGCCTTCGCGGTCTCCCTTCCGGTCCTGATCGCGGGCTTCGCCGCTCAGGACAAGCTCGTCCAGGGTCTGTCGCTCGGCGCGGTCAAGTGAGGTCTCTCCGGGCGATCACGTGAGGGCCGCCGCCAGCGACGCACTCCAGCGATCGGGCCTCCGGACGAGCTGACGGTCTGCGACCATCGAGGAATGCGCCTCGTCGGCAACCTCCTGTGGCTGGTCCTGTCCGGGTTCTGGCTCGCCGTCGGCTTCGCTGCCGCCGGGATCGTGATGGTCGTGCTCATCGTCACGATCCCGTTCGGGATCGCGAGCTTCCGCCTCGCCGCGTACACGCTGTGGCCGTTCGGCCGCACGGTCGTCGACAAGCCCACCGCCGGCGCCATGTCGACCCTGGGCAACGTGGCGTGGTTCCTGCTCGCCGGCGTGTGGATCGCCATCGCGGCCGTGCTCAGCGGCGTCGCGCTGTGCCTGACGATCATCGGCATCCCGCTCGGCCTGGCCTCGTTCAAGATCGCCGCCGTTGCGCTGTTCCCGCTGGGCAAGGACATCGTCACCGTGGAGGAGGCGGCGCGCCGCTCCCGGTACGGGTACGAGGTCCCGGTCTCGGGTTGAGATCCCAGTGAGATCCCAGGCAGATCCCAGGCAGAATCCGGTGAGGTCACCGATGAGTCCGCAGGATTCGGGGGCGACGGAGCCCGCTGCCCTCACCGATGCCGTTGGCGAACGATGACGGCAACCGCGATGCCGGGCGCAAGGGTCGCACGGTCATCGCCGTCATGACGTTCCCGACACGTTTCGAACGGCACCCGTCATGCGTACGGAGTACCCTGGGTTACCCGCTGGTATCGAGGAGGATCCCCCGGTGGTCAACGTGACCAACGACGACGTGACCCCCCTCCACGCCGACCACATGGCCAGCGAGGACGCGGTCGCCTCCCTCCACGACGCTAGCCTCGACCTGCGCGGCGAGACCCTCCACTACCTGGATGCCGGCGAGGGACCGGCCATCCTCTTCGTCCACGGCCTGCTCGGCTCCGCCCAGGGATGGGCGCACCTCGTCGACGAGCTCGAGGAGGACTTCCGTGTCGTCGCCCCTGACCTGTTCGGGCACGGGGGCTCGGCCAAGCCGATCGGCGACTACTCAGTCGCCGGACACGCCGCCACGCTGCGTGACCTGCTCGACAGGCTCGGTGTCGAGAAGGCCACGCTGGTCGGACACTCCCTCGGCGGCGGCATCGCGCTCGAGTTCACATACCTGTTTCCCGAGCGCGTGGAGCGGCTCGTGTTGGTCGCCAGCGGGGGTCTCGGCCGCGAGCTGAGCGTGCTGCTGCGCGCGCCGACCCTGCCCGGCATGGAGTTCCTGTTGCCGCTGGTAGCCTCCCGCTGGGTCCGCAACCCGGGGACGATCATCGGGCGGGGGCTCGGTCAGCTCGGCTGGCAGGGCAGCGCCGACGCCCGTGAGGCCTGGCGCGGCTTCGTTTCGCTCGGCGACGCCGAGAACCGGCGGGCCTTCCTCGCGACGGCTCGGGCCTCCATCGACGCCGGCGGCCAGTCGCTCACGGCGTTGCCGCACCTGGAGAACATCACCGTCCCGACCCTCGTCGTATGGGGCGCCCGCGACCGGCTCATCCCCCCACACCACGCCTTGGAGGCGGGCCGCCGGATCCCCGGCAGCAGGGTCGAGGTCTTCGAACAAGCCGGTCACTTCCCGCACCTCGACGAGCCCGACCGCTTTGCCCGCGTGCTGCGCCGCTTCATCACGGCCCCTCCGCGATCGAGCCGCGCCCGCCGGGCCGTTCGGCGCGCCCCGGCCGGCGACACGTCGGCGCAGTCGGGATGAGCCCGACGGCGGCGGTCGCTCAGACGGAGTTGTAGAGCTCGATCTGCCAGCGCCACTCGCTGTGGTCCTCGGCGTGCCACCAGGACGTCAGCCGGCCCGTCTCGCCGCCCGGCAGGATCACGAGCAGCCCGAGGTGCGACTCGTCGGGCCACAGGTCCTCGAGCGTGATTCGGTCGCCGTCGCGCAGCAGAGCGCTGATCGGACCTTTGCCCGTGCGCTCGAGCCCCTCCCCGCGCGCTACGGGCGCGCCGTCGCCGTCGCGCACGGTCAGGTCCAGCTGCGGCGGCGCCGCGTGCACCAGGACCCGGTCCGCGGCGTCGGCCCCGTCGACCCGCGTGCGGGCGAACGAGAGCCCGGTAGCCCCCGCACCTGGATACCAAAGGTCCCACGTCTCGGTCATGCGCTCCTCCTCCGGTCGTCGCCAGCGTGCTCGCTGCGGCCCGACGGCTGCCGGAGCACGTACCCGGACCGGCACGGCAGCATGCCTGCGACGGTCACGGCTGCAGCCGGCAAAGGCACCTGCGGCGGTCGTGGGCCAGACGCAGCGGACAAGCCCTCACGAGAGGCTCGCCGCGGGGTCAGCGCGCGGCGCGCACGATGGCCCGCTCCGTCATGGAGTACGCGGCGTCGGCGGCCCGCAGGTCGTCGGCGAGCTCCACCGCCTGCGCGACCGCCTGCTCTGCGGCGGATCGCATCGCATCGAGGAAGCGGCGCAGAGCCGTCGCGAGCACCGGGTCGCGGGGCAGTGCCGGGTCGCTCGCGGCCAGCGCGGCGCGGGCGCTGCACAGGGCGCAGACGGCGTCGGACGCCGCGGAGGCCCGTCGGGCGGGCGCCCCGGCCGCCAGCTCGATACGCATGGAGGAACCGTAGGTGGGTCGGATGCGTACGCAGCGCAGTTGTCCACAGCCCCTGCCTCACCCACCGAACTGCTCTCCACACCCCCGACCGGACCGGCCTCGACATCCACAGATCCCTCGCGCGCCGCCCCACAGTGCCGCGGTCCCGAGCAGGCTGGGCGGCATGGACCAACCCACACCTGTCTCGCCCTCCGGCAACGGCGGCCCCGGCTGCCTCGACGTCGAGCGGATCGCCGCCGACGCCCGCTGCAGCGTCGACCTGCGCGCCGACGCCGAGGCCGTCGTCGTCGTCCTGCTCGCCGGCCTGCCCAGGGAGGTGGCGATGGTCGTCGACGACGGGACCACTCCCGACCAAGAGCTCGCCGGCACGCTCGGGCCCGTCCTCGACCAGATCGGGGTGCCGCGGGTCGCCCTCGTGGTGCCGCGGCCCGAGGGGGCCACCCAGCCGCGCGACGTCCGTCTGCTGGCCGCGTTCCGAGCCGCCGTACGCCGCGTCGACGTGGTCGACCTCGTCGTGGTGGGCGAGCACGCAGCCACCCGGCTCGGCGGCCGGGCGGTCGCCGTCTGACGCGGCGCGGCCCGGCTCGGCGGCGGGGCGGTCGCCGTCTGACGCGGCGCGGCGCGGGCGGTGCGTGCGCCCCGCGACCGTCACTCGAGATCGTCGCGCGCGGACCTGGCTCGACGGACGGCCCTTTCTGCCGCGTCGACTGCATCGGCGGCCCGTGTCCGCTCGTACCGGGCCGCGGCCGCCGACCGCTCGGCCGCCTCGGCGTGTGATCTGGCCTGCGCGACGGCGCGCTCGGCCTGGGTCAACTCCCGGTCCGCGTCGGCGAGCGCCGCGAAGCTCGCGCCGACATCGGCATCGGCCGCAATGACGGCGGCCTCGGCCGCGGCGAGCCCGCTGCGGTGGCGCACGAGCTCGGCGCTCGCCGCGGCCAGCTCGGCGTCGGCCGCCTCCCTCGCCCGGCGGCGAGCCGCCTCCTGGCGTGCTCGCTCCCGCCGTTCGCCCTCGGCCTGCTCGCGCTCGGCGCGGACCGCACGACGGTCCGCGAGCTCGTCGACCCCGCTGGCGTTGCGGCGTCGACCGCCCGCGCCACCCCTGCGCTCGGATGCCCGACGCGCGCCGGTAGCGGCCGCCGGCCCGCCCGCGCGCGCGGCATGCGGTCTCGGTCGGTCGACAGTGGCTGCCGGCTCGTCGACCATGGCGACCGGCGGCGGGGTCGTGCCGCCCGGCTTGACCGCCGCCAGCAGCCGGCCGGAGCGCACGGCGTCGGCGACCGCGTCGTCGCCGAGCGCGGCATCGAGCGTCGCCTCGAGGTCCCAGCCCACCGACTCGGCCACCGGCCGGCCTGCGGCGGCGGCCAGCCGCCGGGCCTCCCGGACCAGCTCGCCGACGACGGCGCGGCGGCGGGCCAGCAGCTCGCGGAGCTGGTCGCCGGCCAGGCCGGCCTGCGCCTCGCGCAGCGACACGCCGAGCGCCAGCAGCTCAGCGAGCTGCTCTGGTCGCTCGCGCACGAGGAGGTTGGCCAGCCACGCCGCCTGAGTCGGCCGGCGCAGGGCCCCGACCGCCTTGGCCCGTGCCGGGTCGCCGGCGGCCTTCGCCGTGGCGACGTGCTCGTCACGCGCGGCGATGAAGTCCTCCGGCGGCCCGGCGTACAGCGCCGCGGCGACGGCAGCGACGGTCGGCTCGGTCTTCCTCACCTCTGGCGCCATGCGACGAGTCTGGACTCACACCACGGGACGCGCACCGATCCTGGCCGCGAGCTGCCCGCTAGGCCGAGCCCTCACCCGCCTCGTGCGCCGGGCCTGCCGTCGACGCGCCGCCGAGCTCGCGCCGCACCTCGCGATTGACGACCGCGAGCAGGTCGGGGTGCAGCTGGGAGTCCAGCGCCTGCCGCACGAGCAGCGCCATCGAGTCGTCGGGAAGCGCTGCGAGCGCCCGGTCGACCGCGACGTTGGCCAGCGCTCCCTCACCGCAGCTGTGCGCCACCCAGGCCAAAGCCGTGCAGACCGGTACGCAGACCTCGTCGTGCGTCCGGCGGCTGAGGTCGGCCAGCAGTCCGAGCAGGGCCTCTCGCTCCTCGTCGAGCGCCCAGGTGCCGACCTCGTCGCGCGCCCGCTTGTCATGCAGCCCGACCGCGATCCGCGCCACGTCGACGTCGCACGGGGTCGCCCCCGACGATGCGTAGTCGCGCAGGGCCGAGCGCGCCAGCTCCAGCGTCCGCGCCCGGCAGGCAACGACGTCGGCTCCGACGCCGTCCGCCAGCTGCATGGCCACCCGGTCGTGCAGCGCGGCGAGGACGTCGAGTCGCTCCCCCGAAGGCCCGGCCACGCTGCGAATCAGGTCGTCGCGGCTGTGCAGCACGGTGCGCCCGAGCAGCGTGGCCTCGCTCGCCAGGCGTCGCGCGCCTGGCGTCAGGTCAGCCGCCACCGGGGTGCCCTCCCGCGGACAGCACGCCGAACGGCACACGTAGGACCACCAGCGGCCGCCACGGACGAAGATGGCCTCCGCGCTCTCGATGCGTCGCGGCCGAGCCGGGCCATCAGTCGGCGGACCAGCGCCCGGCCGGGGAGCCCGCGCAGGTCGTCGGGGACCGCGGAGTAGCAGGCCAGCACCACCGCGCCGGCTCCGTCGCCGCGGACCCGACGGGCCAGCTCGTCGACGACGGCGCGCTCGGCTCCCGGCGGCGGCAGGTCGACCCGCATGGTGAGGCCGAGAGTGCGGCGCGGGCCGCGCAGGCTGAGCACGACCAGGGACTCCTCCGGCCGGAAGCCGAGCAGCCACGGCACGGTGCCGACGACGTCGGCCCGGGACCGGAGGGCGATGACCGGCGCGGTGCGAGGCGAGGCAGCCATGCCGAGCAGGCTCGACTCGCGGGGGGCTGCCGGCCAGGGCCGCCGGCAGCTGTGGACGGTGCCGACCCGGTCGGCCGGGGCCTGTGGACGGCGGGCCGGCTGGGTCCTGGCAGGCTGCCGCCGTGGACGTGGCAGCGGTCGTCGCCGACGTCGACGCTGCCCTGCGGGAGGCCGGCACGCCGGAGCGCGCCGTGCAGGAGAAGCGCTACCTCAAGAGCCGGCTCGAGCACTACGGCGCCACGCTGCCGGCCACCTCCCGGGCCGTGCGCGACGCGCTGCGCGCGCACGGACCCGTCGACCACGACGGCGCCGTCGGCGCGGCCGCGGCGCTGTGGGACGTCCCGGTCATGGAGCGGCGGATGGCGGCGGTCGACGTGCTGGAGGCGGCGGGGCCGCTGGTCGGTCCCGACGACCTCCCGCTTGTGGAGCGGCTGCTGCGCGAGTCCCACACCTGGGCACTCGTGGACGGCCTCGCCGCCTCCGTGGCCGGCGGCGTACTCCTCCGCAACGGCCAGCACGCGCGGGTCACCTCGACGCTGGACCGCTGGGCCGGCGACGAGGACTTCTGGGTACGCCGCTCCGCGCTGCTCGCCCACCTGCCGTCGTTGCGGCGCCGCGGCGGTCCACCCGACGACTCCCCCGACGTGACGCGCTTCGAGCGCTACGCCGACGCGATGCTGGAGGACAAGGAGTTCTTCGTCCGCAAGGCCATCGGGTGGGTGCTCCGCGACCTGGGCCGGCGCCGACCGGACCAGGTGACGGCCTGGCTGCTGCCACGCGCCGGACGCGCGGCCGGCCTCACCGTGCGCGAGGCCGTCAAGCACCTGCCCGCCGACCAGCGAGCGGCCGTCCTGGCGGCCCGGGCTGCGTCCCCGCCGCGGCGCACCTGAGAAGGTAGGCCCGTGCCGGACGCCCCCTCGCTGGTCCTGGGCCCGATGCTGCGCCATGCCGACGACACGACGGCGACCGTGTGGGTCGAGACGACCCGGCCGGGCCGGGTCGCCGTCCGCGCCGGCGAGGTCTCGGCCTCCGCGCGGACGTTCGAGGTGGCCGGGCACTCCTACGCGCTCGTCGTGGTGGAGGGCCTCCCGCCGGGTAGCGAGGCGCCGTACGCCGTCGAGCTCGACGGCACCGTGGTCTGGCCCCTGCCCGGCGACGAGCACCCGCCTCCGGTGATCCGCACCCTGACCGGTGAGGACGCGCCGCAGGACACACTGGACATCGTCTTCGGCTCCTGCCGCGTCGACCGGCCACACACCAAGCCCTACACGCTGGCCGTCGACGAGAGCCCGGACGGCGTCGGCGTCGACGCATTGGTCGCCCTCGCCCGCGCCTGCCGCGCCGGTCGCCGCCTCCCCGACCTGCTCATGATGCTCGGCGACCAGGTCTACGCCGACGAGGGCATGTCGCCGACCATCCGCGAGCGGCAGGTCGAGCGGCGCGGCGCCGACAGCGAGCCGCGCGGCGAGGTCGCCGACTTCGAGGAGTACACCTGGCTCTATCACGAGAGCTGGGACGACCCCGAGGTCCGCTGGCTGCTCTCGACCGTGCCGACCACGATGATCTTCGACGACCATGACGTGCGCGACGACTGGAACACCTCGCAGACCTGGCGCGAGCAGATGGCGCGCACTCCCTGGTGGCCCGCGCGGATCAGCGGCGCCTACATGTCCTACTGGGTCTACCAGCACGTCGGCAACCTCGCGCCCGGCCGGCTCGACCGCGACGAGCTGTGGCAGCAGGCGCGCGGCGACGGTGACCTGACCGCGGCGCTGCGGGACTTCGCCGCGCGGGCCGACCGGGACGTCAACTCGGCCAACCCCTCGATGTTCTCCTACGTGCGCCACCTCGGGCGCACGAGGCTCGTGGTCGTGGACACCCGCTCCGGCCGGCTGCTCGACGACCAGCGCCGGGAGATGCTCAGCGCCTACGAGTGGGACTTCGTCGACTCTCAGCTCACCGGCGACGTCGACCACCTGCTCGTCGCAGCGTCCCTGCCGGTCGTGCTCGAGCCGGCGATCCACGACCTGGAGGCCTGGGACGAGGCGCTGGCCAGCTCCGCGGCGTGGGGACGCCGCGCCGCGGCGTACGCCGAACGCCTCCGGCAGGCGATCGACCTCGAGCACTGGCCAGCCTTCGAGGACTCGTTCCGCCGGCTCGTCGCCCGGCTCGGCGAGGTCGCGGCCGGCCGTCACGGTGAGCCGCCGGCAAGCGTCGTGCTGCTGTCGGGCGACGTGCACCACAGCTACGTCGCGCCGTTGCGCTTTCCGCCGTCGCTGCCGGTACGGGCTGCGGTCGTGCAGCTGACGAGCTCGCCGCTGCGCAACGCCTTTCCCCGGTCGGCGAGGCGGATGTTCCGTTTCGCGCACACCCGTGCCGCCCGGAGGCTCGGCCGGACGCTGCGCCGCTCCGCCCGGCTCGCGCCCCTCGGCGTGTCGTGGGAGGTGACGTACGGACCGACCTACGGCAACGGGCTCGGCCAGCTCGAGCTGCGCGGGCGCAAGGCTACGGCGCGCTTCGAGACCGCGGTGCTCGACGAGCACGACGACAGCGTCCTCGCCTTGCGCCACGTCGAGCGGCTCACGACCTGATCCGTTCGAGGCGTATCCAGCCAGGCCCGGACCCGGCACGATGGCGCCCATGCAGGACGTCGACATCAGCCCCGTGCCGCTCGAGCGGCTCGTCGCCCTGCTCACCCCCGAGCGCACCGGTCGGCTGGCCACCGCCGCGGCGCAGGCCCGCGACGTGCTCGGCGACCACGCGGTGTGGAACGTCAACGCCACCGCTCATGGCGGCGGCGTCGCGGAGATGCTGCAGACGCTGCTGGCGTACGGCCGCGGAGCGGGGGTCGACACTCGCTGGCTGGTCCTCGACGGCGACCCGGAGTTCTTCGCCCTCACCAAGCGGCTGCACAACTTCCTGCACGGCGACCCCGGCGACGGTGGGCTGCTGGGAGCGGCCGAGCACGCCCACTACCAGGAGGTGCTCGACGCCAACCTGGCGACCATGGCCGAGCGGGTGCGCCCCGGCGACGTCGTCCTGCTGCACGACCCGCAGACCGCCGGCCTCGTCGAGGGCCTGCTCGGCACCGGCGCGCACGTGGTGTGGCGCTGCCACATCGGCCGTGACGACGCGCACCCGCTGAGCGAAGCCGGCTGGGAGTTCCTCCGCCGCTACACCCAGCGCGCGCAGGGCTTCATCTTCACCCGGCGGCAGTACGCCCCCTCCTGGGTGCCCTCGGAGCGGCTGTGGATGATCCCGCCGTCGATCGACCCCTTCGCCTTGAAGAACGTCGCGCTCGGACCGCAGCAGGTGAAGTCGATCCTGCGCCGGGTCGGCGTCATCGGCCACGACGGCACCGCCGCGACGGTCGCCTTCACCCGGCGCGACGGCTCCGGCGGCGAGGTGCGGCACCATACCGACCTGCTGGTCGACGGCGACCCGGTGCCGACGGACGCGCGCTACATCCTGCAGGTCAGCCGCTGGGACAAGCTCAAGGACATGCAGGGCGTGCTGCGCGCGTTCACCGAGCACCTCGACCCACCCGACGACGTGCACCTCGTGCTCGCCGGGCCCGACGTCGCCGGGGTCAGCGACGACCCGGAGGGCGCCGCCGTGCTCGCCGACTGCGTGGGGCTATGGCGGGCGCTGAGCTGGCGGCTGCAGGAGAGGGTGCACCTGGTCTGCGTGCCGATGGACGACGCCGACGAGAACGCGGTCATCGTCAACGCCCTGCAGCGGCGGGCCGCCGTGGTCGTGCAGAAGAGCCTCATGGAGGGCTTCGGCCTCACGGTCACCGAGGCGATGTGGAAGTGGCGCCCACTCGTCGCCAGCGCCGTCGGCGGGATCGTCGACCAGATCGCCGACGGCCGCGAGGGGCTGCTGCTGCACGATCCCAGCGACCTGAAGGCCGTCGCGGTGGCTCTGCGCCGGCTACTCGAGGACGAGGGGCTTGCCGAGCGGATGGGCCTCGCGGCCCGCCAGCGCGTCCAGGACGCGTTCCTCGGCGACCGCCACCTCATCCAGTACGCCGACCTGTTCGCCCTGCTCAAGCGGGGCGCCCTGGTCGGATGAGCCGTCCACAGCGCCGCGCAACGGCCGGCGGCCGGGACCAACTCTCCCCCACCGAGCGGGTCGTCCGCCTGCTCACCCTGCTCGCGGCGAGCGACGCACCGGTGCCGACGCAGCGACTGGTCCAGGTCGGCGGCTACCGCACGGCAGCGGCCGAGGACGCCAAGCGGATGCTCAACCGCGACCTCGAGCAGCTGAACCGGCAGGGCTGGGACATCCGCAACGTCGCGCCCGCCGGCGAGGCCGGACGCTACCGCCTGCGCGCCCGGGACAACCGGCTGCAGGTCGCCCTGTCGCCCGCCCAACGCGCCGAGCTCGTGCGGGCGGCCGTGGCAGCCGGGCGTCCGGCGCTGGCAGCGCAGCTGGGCACCCCCGGGGCCCGACCGGCCGCCGCACCCACGGGCGTCGTTGACGCGGACTCGCCACCCGCGCTCGACGGCGTGCTGCGCGCGGTGTCCCGGCACTGCCTGCTGCACTTCGGCTACAAGGAGGTGGTTCGCGTCGTGCACCCGTACGCCGTGCACCCAGGCCCCTCGGGGTGGTACCTGCGCGGGCGGGAGGAGGGCTCCGCGCTCGTCAAGGAGTTTGTGGTCGGCCGGATGGCAGGGGTTGTGCTGGAGCACCCCGGCACCGCCGAGCCGGCGCCCGACGCCCCGCGCAGCGGACTCGACCCGCTGTCGTGGCGGGTCGATCCGCCGGTCGACGTGGTCGTGGCCAGTTCGCCCGAGCACCGCAGTCTCGTCGAGCACCTGCTCGGACCGCCGACCACCGCGGCCGGGGAGGGCGATGACGTGCGGCTGACCTTCCGTGTCACACACCGGGCGGCGTTCCGCTGGCGGCTCTACGAGCTCGGGCTGCGCGTGCGGCTGGTGGGACCCGACGAGGTGCGCCGCGAGGTGCTCGACGAGCTGACTGCGATCGCAGGCGGTTCGGCGTGAGCGGGCCGAGCCGCTACCTGCGGCGGGTGGTCGGGCTCCCCCAGGTGCTCGACGTCCTCGCTCACCACCCCGACGGCCTGCCGCTGAGCGTGCTGGCGGGCGAGCTCGGCGTCGACGCCGAGCAGTTGCGCGACACGGTGCTCGCCTACTACCGCGTCGACCTCGTGGAGTACGGCATCGAGAGCTGGTCGCAGCCGGTGGTCGAGTTCGTCGGTGGCGACGGCGACGACGACCCGCAGACGGCGGACGTGCTGCGGGTGACCTCGGCCCGGCCCGAGCGTGAGCTCGGGGTCGAGCACGTCTCGGCCGCCGAGCTGGCCGCGTTGCACCAGGCGGGCACCGCGCTGCTGGCACTGGAGCCGGCCAACGCCGGGCTCGCGGACGCCGTCCACGCGCTCGAGGTGTCCTTGCTCCCGGTCGAGACCGGCACCGAGGGCGCCGCCGCCGACCCGGCCGTGAGCACCCGGCCGGCCGTGGCCCGGGAGCTCGCCCGGGCGGTCTCCGAGCACCGCCGGGTACGGCTGGGCTATGCGCGGGCCTGGCGCCCGGGCACCGCCGGACGGGTCGTCGAGCCCTACCGGCTCGTCCACACCCGCCGGGGCTGGGAGCTCGATGCAGGCCCGCCCGACGAGCGGCGGCGGCTGCGCACGTACCTGGTCTCGGGCATCACGTCGGTGGACGTCCTCGCCGAGACCTTCGACCCGCCGGACGACCTCGACGCGCTGGTGGCCGCCAACCGCGCCGTCACTGCGGTCGAGCTCGTTGTGCCCCAGGACCGCCGGTGGGCCGTCGAGCGTTTCGCCGAACGGGTCGAGGTGGTGCAGGAGGACGAGGCCGACGTCAAGCTGCGCGCCGAGCTGCTGCCACCGGTGGCGCAGCGGCTCGGGCTGGTGCTCATCACGGCCGGCCCCGACGCCTACGTCATGGAGCCGGCAACCCTGGCAGACGCCAGCCGCGACCTCGCCGGCACGCTGCTCGCGCACCACGGCGGCGCTGCGTCGTAACGTCGCGATCGGGTGAGACGCGGACGGGATGAGGCCCGCTCGGCGTGGCAGAGTGCTGCCCATGCCGGCTGTCGAGATCGTCGAGGTCGCCCCCCGCGACGGCCTGCAGAACGAGGCCACGCTGCTGCCGACGCAGACCAAGGTCGAGCTCATCGAGCGGGCCGTGGCCGCCGGCGTACGCCGCATCGAGGCGGTGTCCTTCGCCCACCCAGCGCGGGTCCCGCAGATGGCCGACGCCGAGGCGGTCATGGCCGCGGTGCCGCGCACCGCGGCGGTGTCCTTCATCGGGCTTGTGCTCAACCGGCGCGGCCTGGACCGGGCGCTGGCGGCGGGCGTCGACGAGGTCAACGTCGTCGTCATCACGACCGACTCCTTCGCCCGGGCCAACCAGGGTGCCTCGGCCGCCGAGCTCGTCGACGCAGCGTTGGAGATCGTCGCGGCGGCCCGGGCCGGCGGGCTGCGCACCTCGGTGACGGTCTCGGCTGCGTTCGGCTGCCCGTTCGACGGCGAGGTCGCGCCCGAGCGGACGCTGCGGGTGGTGGCCGACGTCGCCGCCGGAGCGCCGGATGAAATCGCGCTCGCCGACACCATCGGGGTGGCCGTGCCGGTGCAGGTGCGCGCGCTCGTCGCGGGCGCCCGCGACGCCGCCCCGGGGGTGGCGCTGCGCGCGCACTTCCACAACACCCGCAACACCGGGTACGCCAACGCGCTCGCCGCAGCCGACGCCGGCGTGCGGGTGCTCGACGCGAGCGCCGGAGGCATCGGCGGCTGCCCGTTCGCCCCCAACGCCACCGGCAACATCGCCACCGAGGACCTCGGCTACGCGCTGGAGCGCAGCGGCTACCCGACCGGCGTCGATGCCATGGCGGTGGCCGCGGCCGGCGCGTGGATCTGCGGCGAGCTCGGCAAGGACAGGCCGCCGGCGCTGCTGGGGCGTGCCGGCTGGTGGCCGCCCCGGCGCTGAAGGGCTCAGCGCACCGTCAGCGCGCAGGCCGCCTGCCACTGCTCGGTGTCGACGCGGGGCCGCCCCGCACCCACCAGCTCGACGCACTCGGCAACGGTCGCCTCCAGCAGATCGGCGAGCGCTGCGTCGGTGTCGGGCACGGCGGCGCGGGCGATGCCGTCGACGGCGTAGGCCACCGTGGCCGGCGCCGCGTGCTTGCGGAAGCCCTTGGGCCGCGTCGAGGTGAGCCGGGAGAACCGGCGAGCCCACTGCGCCGCGAGCGGGGCGCTGTCCAGCGCCTCGACGCTGGCCGGCTCGAGGGTGCCGACCGGCCGCCCGTCGAGGCCGTCGAGCATCCGCTCGGCGGACAGCAGCGAGACCGCCATCACTCGCTGGCGCTCCTCCGCGACCACGGGCAGCGCCGCGCGCGAGGCGCGAAGCGCGATGCGGACGTCGACGTGCAGGTCGTCGCTGCGCAGCCCGATCACCGAAGGCACCAGCGGCGCGAGCCGCGAACGTCCCGCATCGGAGGTGTGGTCGTTGACCGAGCGCGCCAACGCCGCGAGCAGCGGGTGGGTGCAGGACGGGTGATCGCTCCACCGCTCGCCGGCGAGGAAGGAGGCCAGCTCCATGAAGCAGGCTCCCGAGCGGGGGTTGCGGTGTTTGCCGCGCGACAGCACCGGCAGGAGGTCGGGCGTGCGCAGGTCGAGATCGGTCATGGAATCGCTCCCCTGGGTGCGAGCCGGTGTGCGTGACCTGCGGACAGTCTGCGACGGGTTGGCCCGGCTGCGCCACCCGTGCGGGCATCCGGTTTGGTCGGTGCCGTGTGCCGCGGGCATCCTGGGCGCATGTGCCGGAGCATCAAGACGCTGCGCCCGCCGTACGAGGACGCGGTCACCGACGACGACGTCCGCGCAGCCGCCCTGCAGTACGTCCGCAAGGTCTCGGGCTTCCGCGCTCCGGCGGCGCGCAACCGCGCGGCGTTCGACGCGGCGGTCGGCGAGATCAGCGCGTCCACCCAGCGGCTGCTGGAGACTCTCGTGCTGCCCAGCGCCCGGGCGGGATAGCGTCGCGACCCCGTGAGCGCCACCATCGTCGCGAAGGACCTCGCGGCAGGCCACGGCGCCCGGGAGCTGTTCAGCTCCCTCGACCTGGCCGTCGCTCCGGGCGACGTGGTGGGACTGGTCGGCCCCAACGGAGCCGGCAAGTCGACGCTGCTGCGGCTGCTCGCCGGCCTCGAGCGCCCCGAGCACGGCACGGTGACGCTTTCGCCGGCACAGGCCACCGTCGGACACCTGCCGCAGGAGCCGGAGCGACGTCCGGGCGAGACCGTCGCGGCGCACCTCGCCCGCCGGACCGGCGTGGCCTCCGCGTCCGCTGCCCTGGACGAGGCCGCCGCTGCGCTCGCCTCGGGTGGGCCGGACGCGGACGACGGCTACGCCGCGGCGCTCGAGCGGTGGCTGGGGCTCGGCGGCGCCGACCTCGACGAGCGAGCCGCCGTGGTCGGCGCCGAGCTCGGCCTCGGGGTCGACCCGGACACGCCGATGACCGCGCTGTCCGGCGGACAGGCCGCCCGGGTGGGGCTGGCTGCGCTGCTGCTGTCGCGCTACGACGTGCTGCTGCTCGACGAGCCCACCAACGACCTCGACCTCGACGGCCTGGACCGGCTGGAGCGCTTCGTCAGCGGGCTGCGCTCCCCCGCCGTGCTGGTCAGCCACGACCGGGAGTTCCTCAGCCGTACCGTCACCTCGGTCGTCGAGCTCGACGCCGCGCAGCAGCAGGTCACCGTGTTCGGCGGCGGCTACGACAGCTATCTGCACGAGCGGGAGGTGGCGCGCCGGCACGCCCGGGAGGCATACGCGGAGTACGCCGAGACAAA
The DNA here is from genome assembly GCA_038246785.1 of Jiangellales bacterium. Taxonomy (GTDB): domain Bacteria; phylum Actinomycetota; class Actinomycetes; order Jiangellales; family Jiangellaceae; genus JBBRVP01. The sequence goes on along the minus strand of JBBRVP010000006.1, from coordinate 98,225 downwards.
GGACTCGCTGCAGGAGCGGGCCCGCCGTCAGCGCGGCTGGGCCGACAAAGGCGTACGCGAGGCCCTGCGCAAGGCCACCGACAACGACAAGCACCTCGTGCACAAGGCGCGACAGAGCTCGCAGAAGCAGGCGGCCAAGGCACGGCAGACCGACCGGCTGCTGGAGCGGCTCGTGGTCGTCGAGGAGCCGCGCAAGGAGTGGCGGCTGCAGATGTCGATCGCAGCCGCGCCGCGGGCCGGCGCCGTCGTGGCGACCTTGCGCGGCGCGGTGGTGCGGCGCGGGCCCTTCACGCTCGGCCCGGTCGACCTGCAGGTCGAATGGACCGACCGGATCGCCCTCACCGGTGCCAACGGCGCCGGCAAGACGACCCTGCTCGGCGCCCTGCTGGGCCGGCTGCCCCTCGACGAGGGGACGGCCCGGCTCGGGCCGAGCGTCGTCGTCGGCGAGGTCGACCAGGCCCGCGCGCGCTTCGCGGGCGCCGAGCCGGTCGCCGAGGCGTTCCGGGCGCACGCACCCGACCTGCTCCCCGAGGAGGTCCGCACGCTGCTGGCGAAGTACGGCCTGGGCGCCGGGCACGTGACCCGGCCGGCGGGCACGCTGTCGCCCGGCGAGCGGACCCGCGCGGCGCTCGCGCTGCTGCAGGCGCGCGGGGTCAACCTGCTCGTGCTCGACGAGCCGACCAACCACCTCGACCTGCCAGCGATCGAGCAGCTGGAGGCCGCGCTCGAGGACTATCCGGGCACTCTTCTGCTCGTCACGCACGACCGGCGCATGCTCACCGCCGTACGCACCACGCGCGCGCTGGTCGTCGAGGCGGGCCGGGTGCGCGACCTGCCGGTCGGCTAGCGGCTGCCCGCTAGCGTCGAGGCCGTGCGGTTCCTGCCCGGGCACACGCCCACCCACGACCTGACCTACGCCGACGTCTTCATGCTGCCGCGGCGCTCCACGCTCGCCTCTCGCTTCGACGTCGACCTCGGCACGCGCGACGGCAGCGGCACGACGATCCCGGTCGTCGTGGCCAACATGACCGCCGTCGCCGGACGGCGGATGGCGGAGACGGTGGCCCGCCGCGGCGGCCTGGCCGTCATCCCGCAGGACATCCCGGCCGCTGTCGTCGCCGACGTCGTCGCCTGGGTGAAGTCGCGGGACCTCGTCGTCGACACCGCCCTCACGCTCGGCCCGACGAGCACCGTGGGTGAGGCTCTCGCCCTGCTGCCCAAACGGGCGCACGGGGCGCTCGTCGTGATCGACAGCGAAAGCCGCCCGGTCGGCGTGGTCACGGAGGTGGACTGCGCCGGGGTCGACCGTTTCACCCAGCTCGCGACGGTGATGTCGCCGGACCTGCTCACGCTGCCGCAGGGCGTCACGCCGCGGCTGGCGTTCGACGCGCTGCAGGGTGGCCGGCACCGGCTGGCGCCGGTGCTCGACGCGGACGGCAGGCTGCACGGGATCCTCACCAGGGCCGGAGCGCTTCGCGCGGCGACGTACCGCCCGGCACTCGACGGGCGAGGCCGGCTGCGCGTGGGGGCGGCGCTCGGCGTGAGCGGCGAGGTGGTGGCCACCGCTGCTCGCCTGCTCGAGTCCGGCGTAGACGTGCTCGTCCTGGACACCGCCCACGGCCACCAGGAGCGCATGCTCGACGCGCTGCGCCAGGTGCGGGCCTTGCGTCCGCCGGTGCCGGTCGTGGCCGGCAACGTCGTCTCTGCCGAGGGGGTCCGCGACCTCGTCGAGGCGGGCGCCGACATCGTCAAGGTCGGCGTCGGGCCGGGCGCGATGTGCACGACCCGGATGGCCACCGGCGTCGGCCGCCCGCAGCTGTCGGCCGTGCTCGAGTGCGCCGCCGAGGCGCGCCGGTTGGGGGCGCACGCCTGGGCCGACGGCGGCGTACGCCACCCCCGCGACGTGGCGCTGGCGCTGGCCGCCGGCGCGTCCAACGTGATGATCGGGTCGTGGTTCGCGGGCACCAACGAATCGCCCGGCGACCTGCTGCACGACGCCGAGGGGCGGCCGTACAAGGAGAGCTACGGCATGGCCTCGGCCCGCGCGGTGTCGCTGCGCACGGCCGACGAGTCGCCGTTCGAGCGGGCCCGCAAGGCGCTCTACGAGGAGGGGATCTCGACGGCGCGCATGCACGTCGACCCGGCGCGTCCCAGCGTCGAGGACCTGCTCGACGTCATCACCGCCGGCGTGCGCAGCGCGTGCGCGTACGCCGGGGCGAGCGACCTGGAGGCGCTCCACGAGCGGGCCGTGCTCGGGCTGCAAGGGCCGGCCGGGTTCGCCGAGGGCCTGCCGCTGCCGACGTCCTGGTAGCGGCCAGGGGGCTCAGGACCCTGCCTAGAGTGCGCGTGTGGAGCAAGCGAACGGAGCCCGCCAGCCGCGTCGCCTGGTCGGTGCCGTGGCCGTCAGCGTGTCGGTCTTCGCCTGGTGGCCGGCGTTCACGCTCGGCGCCTGGCATCAGGTGTTCTTCACACAGGTGCTGGCCCTGTGGGCGGCGGCGACCGCGTCCTTCATCGTCGTCCTGCTGCGATCGCGCGCAGTCGCCATCCGTCGCTGGATGGCGGCTGCGCTGCTGCTGCCAAGCCTATGGATCGCCCTCGCGTTCGCGTTCGGCCACGAGCAGGGCGCCCGCGGTCAGGCCGTGTTCTGGACGGGCGCAGTGATCACCGTGCTGGGGATACCCCTCATGGGCTGGGTGCTGCTCCTGGTCGCTCTGCCGGACGTGCGCGAGCTGGTGAGCCGGCGGGACCGGTTCGCGGCCGCGGTCGCCGTGCTGGTCGTGGTGGCCGGGGCGTTCGCTCTCGGAGAGGCCAACGCGCGTTTCCTCAGCTGCCAGGATTTCGCGGTGAGCGGCAACTCCCTGCCGCCAGGCTGCAACCAGGGGACCGGATCGCTGCAGATGCCTGGCGACGACTGAGGACGCGGCTGGCCTCTGTCCTGGTGGCGCGGGACGCGATGTCCTAGGCTCCGGCCGCCGCCGGACTATCCGCGCGGGTGCGGGGAAGTGTCGCGGTACGAGTTGTCCGCCCGAGTCGTCGTCGCAGCTGGAGGATCCGTGGACCTCGAACGTCCGGTCGCGCCCGACCCTTACGCCCTGCTCCCCGCCGTTGGCACGTTCTCGGTGACCAGCGACGACGTCCGAGACGGCGAGCCGCTGCCCGACGAGCACGCCAACAGCGGTGCGGGCGGCGGCGACGTCTCGCCGCAGCTGCGCTGGTCGGGTGCTCCCGAGGGCACTCGCGGATACGTCGTCACCTGCTTCGACCCCGACGCCCCCACTCCGTCCGGCTGGTGGCACTGGGTGGTGGTCGGGCTGCCGGCGTCGGTGACCGCGCTCGACCGTGGCGCCGGCGCCTCGGACGACACGCTGCCCGACGGGGGCTTCCACCTCAAGAACGACGACGGCACCTGGGCCTACTCCGGCTGCTACCCGCCGCCGGGCGACCGCCCGCACCGCTATTTCTTCGTCGTGCACGCCCTCGACACCGACCATCTGGATGTCGACCGCGACACCAGCCCGGCCGTGCTCAGCTTCCAGGTGGGCATGCACGCGCTGGCCCGTGCCGTGGTCGTCGGCACCTGGTCGCACTGAGGTACGCCGCTCCCGCGCTTGTCCGCGGTCCGGGCAGCGACCTACCGTGTCGCGGTCCGGGCAGCTGCCCGCAGTGGGGCCTGCACTCGACGTCGATGGGTGGCCGGTGCACGAGTTGTCGATCGCGCAGAGCATCGTGGACACCGTGACCGAGCGGGCCGCCGGGCGACGCATCGTCGAGGTCCGGCTGCGGGTCGGTCGGCTGTCGGGGGTCGTCCCGGACGCGCTGCGCTTCAGCTTCGACCTGGTGGCGGCGGGCACGCCGGCGGAGGGGGCGGCCCTGCGGATCGACGAGCCGGCCGGCCGGGCCGGTTGCCGGTCCTGTGCCGCGACCTTCGACCTGCCCAACCTCGTGCTGCTCTGCCCGTGCGGCAGCAGCGACGTCGAGGTGCTCGCCGGACGCGAGCTGGCGATCTCGGCGATGGAGGTGGCCTGAGGTGTGCGCCACGTGCGGCTGCGGCGAGGACGCCGGCCCCCGGCTCGACGGTGTGGGCGTCCACGACCATGACCACGACGAGCACGCGCACGGCAACGTCGTGTCGCTGGAGCAGCGCGTGCTGGCCAAGAACGATCGGCTGGCGGCGCGTACGCGGGCCTGGCTGGCCGAGCGCGACGTGGTCGCGCTCAACCTCATGAGCTCCCCGGGTTCGGGGAAGACGACGCTGCTGGAGCGGACGGTGCGAGATCTGGCGCGGCAGCGGCCGGTCGCCGTCGTCGAGGGCGACCAGGAGACCGCGCTGGACGCCGAGCGGATCCGGGCCACCGGCGTACCCGTCGTCCAGGTCAACACCGGGGCCGGTTGCCACCTCGACGCCGACATGACCCAGCGGGCGCTGGACGCCCTCGACCCGCCCCGGGGCGCCCTCGTGCTCGTGGAGAACGTCGGCAACCTCGTCTGCCCGGCGCTGTTCGACCTCGGTGAGCGCGCCCGGGTGGTCGTCGTCTCGGTGACCGAGGGCCAGGACAAGCCGCTGAAGTACCCGCACATGTTCGCCGCAGCCGACCTGGTCCTGGTCAACAAGACCGACCTGCTGCCCTACGTCGACTTCGACGTCGGGGTCTGTGCGACGCACGCGCGCTCGGTGAACCCCGGCGTCGAGGTGCTGGCGCTGTCGGCGACCCACGGGACCGGGATCGCCGCCTGGTACGCGTGGATCGACGCTCGGTGACGGCGTCGTGACCCGCCGGTGGCAGCCTCGGGGAGCGCCTCGGCGCACATCGCCGGCCGAGATCCCCGGCGTGCCTTGACACCGCGGATCGGCCCGCTGTAGACCCGGGGTCCAGGCCACGCAGGTGGGCCGATGCCCGGCTCCGGTGGCACCAGGGGCGGGCGTTGCCCCGGGAAGCGGTGGGCATGCCGACTGCGGCTGCGACCAAGGCCGAGGAGACCCTGATCCATGTTCTGTGGATCAACGCGGGGCTCAGCTGCGACGGGGACTCGGTGGCCCTCACGGCCGCCACCCAGCCCAGCATCGAGGAGATCGCGCTCGGGGCCCTGCCGGGGTTGCCGAAGATCGCCGTGCACTGGCCGCTCATCGACTTCGAGTGCGGTCCCGCCGGCGGCGCCGACGACTTCCTCGAGTGGTTCTTCAAGGCCGACCGGGGCGAGCTGGAGCCGTTCGTGCTGGTCGTCGAGGGCTCCATCCCGAACGAGAAGATCAAGGACGAGGGTTACTGGTGCGGGTTCGGCAACGACCCCGCCACCGGCCAGCCGATGACGACCAGCGAGTGGCTGGACCGCCTCGCCCCGAAGGCGACCGCGATCGTCGCGGCCGGCACCTGCGCGACGTACGGCGGCATCCATGCCATGGCCGGCAACCCGACCGGCGCAATGGGGGTACCCGACTACCTCGGGTGGGACTGGAAGTCCAAGGCCGGCATCCCGATCGTCTGCGTGCCGGGCTGCCCGATCCAGCCGGACAACCTGTCCGAGACCCTGACCTACCTGCTCTACATGGCCACCGACCAGGCGCCGATGATCCCGCTCGATGAGGCGCTGCGGCCGACCTGGCTCTTCGGCGCCACCGTGCACGAGGGCTGCGACCGCGCGGGCTACTACGAGCAGGCCGACTTCGCCACCGAGTACGGCTCGCCGAAGTGCATCGTCAAGCTGGGCTGCTGGGGGCCGGTCGTGAAGTGCAACGTGCCCAAGCGCGGCTGGATGAACGGTGTCGGCGGCTGCCCCAACGTCGGCGGCATCTGTATCGGCTGCACGATGCCCGGCTTCCCCGACAAGTTCATGCCGTTCATGGACGAGCCTCCCGGCGGCAAGCTGTCGACGACCGCGGTCGGCCTCTACGGCTCCACGATCCGCAACCTGCGCCAGATCACGATGCGCACGCTGGACAAGGAGCCCAAGTGGCGTACCCGGGGTTCCGAGCTCGTCACCGGCGCCCGCCGGACCTGGTAGCCCACGACCGCAGAGAGGCGGCACCCCATGACGGCGACCACGTCGCGACGGACCTCGACGAGCACCGACACCGAGCTCGTCGAGATGGCGTGGGACCCGATCACCCGGATCGTGGGCAGCCTCGGCATCTACACGAAGATCGACTTCAAGCAGCGTGAGGTCGTCGAGTGCCACAGCACGTCCTCGATCTTCCGCGGCTACTCCATCTTCATGAAGGGCAAGGACCCCCGCGACGCCCACTTCATCACCAGCCGCATCTGCGGCATCTGCGGCGACAACCATGCGACCTGCTCGTGCTACACGCAGAACATGGCGTACGGCGTGAAGCCGCCGCACCTCGGGGAGTGGATCGTCAACCTCGGCGAGGCCGCCGAGTACATGTTCGACCACAACATCTTCCAGGAGAACCTCGTCGGGGTCGACTTCTGCGAGAAGATGGTCGCCGAGACCAACCCGGGCGTCCTGGAACGGGCCAACGGGACCGAGGCGCCGCACGCCGGCGAGCACGGCTACCGCACCATCGGCGACATCATGCGCTCGCTCAACCCGTTCACCGGCGAGTTCTACCGCGAGGCGCTGGCGGTCAGCCGGTCGACACGGGAGATGTTCTGCCTGATGGAGGGGCGCCACGTGCACCCCTCGACGCTGTATCCCGGCGGCGTCGGCACCGTGGCGACGATCCAGCTCATGACCGACTACATGAGCCGGCTCATGCGCTACGTGGAGTTCATGAAGAAGGTCGTGCCGATGCACGACGACCTGTTCGACTTCTTCTACGAGGCACTGCCCGGCTACGAGCAGGTGGGGCTGCGCCGCACGCTGCTCGGCTGCTGGGGCTCGTTCCAGGACCCGGAGCACTGCAACTTCGCCTACCGGGACATGACCGAGTGGGGCCGCAAGATGTTCGTGACCCCCGGCGTCATCGTCGACGGGAAGCTCGTCACCACCGACCTCGTTGCAATCAACCTCGGCATCCGGATCCTGCTCGGCAGCTCCTACTACGAGGACTGGGAGGACCAGGAGACCTTCGTCACCCACGACCCGCTCGGCAACCCGGTCGACCGCCGGCACCCGTGGAACCAGCACACCAATCCCAGGCCGCAGAAGCGCGACCTGGACGACAAGTACAGCTGGGTGATGTCTCCGCGCTGGTTCGACGGCAAGGACCACCTCGCCCTGGACACCGGCGGCGGCCCGTTGGCCCGGCTGTGGTCGACGGCGCTCGCCGGCCTGGTCGACATCGGGTACGTGAAGGCCACCGGCAGCAGCGTCCAGATCAACCTGCCCAAGACCGCGCTGAAGGGGCCGGTCTCGATGGAGTGGAAGATTCCGCAGTGGAGCAACACCATCGAGCGCAACCGGGCCCGGACCTACTTCCAGGCCTACGCCGCCGCCTGCGCCCTGCACTTCGCCGAGCAGGCGCTCGTCGAGATCCGGGCCGGGCGGACGAAGACGTGGGAGCGCTTCGAGGTCCCCGACGAGGCGATCGGCTGCGGCTTCACCGAGGCGGTGCGCGGGGTCCTCTCCCACCACATGGTGATCCGCGACGGCAAGATCGCCAACTACCACCCGTACCCGCCGACCCCGTGGAACGCCAACCCGCGTGACTCCTACGGCACCCCGGGCCCGTACGAGGACGCCGTGCAGGGCCAGCCGATCTTCGAGGAGAACGACCGGGAACACTTCAAGGGCATCGACATCATGCGCACCGTCCGCAGCTTCGACCCGTGCCTGCCCTGCGGCGTGCACATGTACCTCGGCGGCGGGAAGGTCCTGGAGAAGACGCACAGCCCAACCCAGTCATTGACCGCCGAGTGAGCCGTGCCACGTGAGCGGGCCGGAGACTGCCGACGGCGGCGCGCCTGACCTGCGGGCCACCGGCGCCCGGATCGAGGCCCTGCTCGACGCCAGCGCGGCCGGCGGGGCGGTGGCCCGAGAGCGGGCCGAGGAGCTCGTCCGGCTGACCGCCGACCTCTACGGCGCCGGCCTGGAGCGGGTGCTCGACATCGTGCACGAGCGGGGGCGGCTCGACGCGGCGACCCTCGACGCGCTGGCCGACGACGACCTGGTGGCCAGCCTGCTGCTGGTGCACGGTCTGCACCCCCACGACGTCTCGACCCGGGTCGGCCGGGCCCTGGACCGGGTGCGGCCCTACCTCGGCTCGCACGGCGGGGACGTGGAGCTGATCGAGGTCACGGCGCAGGGCGTGGTCCGGCTAGCGCTGCTCGGCAGCTGTGACGGCTGCCCGTCGTCGGCGGTCACCCTTCAGCTCGCCGTCAAGGACGCCGTGGAGGCGGCGGCCCCGGAGGTCACCGGCATCGAGGTGGAGGCGCCCGCGCACGACCCGGCGCCCGCTCCCAGCCAGGAGCCGGTCATCCCCGTCGCCGCGCTTCGAGTGCGGCTGGACGCGCCCGCGGTCAGCCCGGGGACCGGCTGGGAGCCTGTACCCGAACTCGCCGGCCTCGGCTCCGGCGAGCTGTGCGGCGTCGACGTCGCCGGGATCGCGGTCGTCGTGGCCCGGGCCGGCTCGGTGTACTACGCCTACCGCGACTCCTGCCCGCACTGCTCGGCGGCGCTGTCGGGCGCGCGGCTCGAGCGCCGCCTCGGCGGCGCCGCCGACGACGCGGTGCTGCGCTGCCCGGCCTGCCGGTCCCACTTCGACGTCCGGCACGCGGGGGCCGGGCTCGACGGCCCGGGCGCCGACGGGGAGGTTGAGCACCTCGACCCGGTGCCGCTGCTGGTCCGCGACGGTGTCGTCCGCCTCGCCGTACCGCGGGCGGTCGGTACGTGAAGCCGGCAGCGACATCGCGGCCGGGCGGGACCGGCCCGGACGCCGCCGCCCTGGCGGTACTCAGCCGGATCACGACCAACCGGCCTGCACCCTCGCCCGGGGAGCGCTGCGAGATGTGCGCGACGCCCATCGCCGAGCCCCACTCCCACGTCGTCGACCTCACCAGCCGCGGGCTGATGTGCACCTGCCGGGCCTGCTACCTGCTCTTCACCGCCGAGGGGGCGCAGCTGCGCTATCGCGCCGTCCCGGACCGCTACCTGTCCTTCCCGCAGTTCCGGCTCGAGCCGGGGCTCTGGGAGCAGCTGCAGATCCCGGTCGGGCTCGCCTTCTTCTTCGACAACTCCGTGCTCGGACGGACCGTCGCGTTCTACCCGGGCCCGGCGGGAGCCGCCGAGTCCGAGCTCGCGCTCGAGGCGTGGGCCGAGGTGGTCGCGGGCAACCCCGGGCTGGGGGCACTGGCCCCCGACGTCGAGGCCCTGATCGTGCGGGTGCCGGACGCGTCGCGAAGCGGTCCCGGCGACCCGCCACAGTGCTACCTGGTGCCGATCGACGCCTGCTACGAGCTGGTCGGCCGGCTGCGCCAGGTGTGGCGCGGCTTCGACGGGGGCCAGGACGCGCGGGACACGATCGAGGACTTCTTCACGTCGGTGGCCGCGCGCAGCCGGCCTGCACCCGGGGCGGGGGCGCCGGCATGAGCGCGCTCACGTTCTCCGTCCTCGACATCGCCGCCGAGCCGTACGCCGCCGTCCCGACGCTGGTCGCCCGGCTCCGGGTCGAGGAGACCACCGGCGAGGTCGTCCACGCGCTCGCGCTGCGCGCCCAGGTCCGCATCGAGCCGCAGCGGCGCCGCTACGACGACGCGGAGGCGGCCGGGCTGGCCGACCTGTTCGGACCTCGCCCGCGCTGGGGCGACACCGTCAAGCCGTTCCTGTGGCTGCACGCCACCGCGATGGTGCAGGGCTTCACCGGCGGCACCGAGGTCGAGCTGGCGCTGCCGTGCACGTACGACTTCGAGGTCGCCGGCACGAACTACTTGCAGGCGTTGCGTGACGGCGAGATCCCGCTCGTGCTGCTGTTCAGCGGGACCGTGTTCACCCGCGGCACGACGGGCTTCTCGGTGGCCCAGGTCCCGTGGGACCGCGAGTGCAGCTATCGGCTGCCCGTACGGGTGTGGCGCGAGCTGATGGACCGCTACTTCCCCGGCAGCTCGTGGCTGCGACTCGACCGTGACACCCTCGCTGCGCTCGCCCGCTTCAAGTCCGAGCGCGGCCTGCTCAGCTGGGACGCCACGGTCGAGGCGCTGCTGGCCGAGGCGGGTCAGGTCGTCCGGTGAGCCTCGCCCTGGCGCGCGCGGTGGCCGACGCGGTCCTCTACGAGGGCTACCTGCTCTATCCGTACCGGTCGACCTCGCGCAAGAACCAGGTGCGCTGGCAGTTCGGCGTCCTCGGGCCGGTCGGTGCGGCCGAGGCCGGCGTCGGTGAGGAATCGGAGATGTCCGCGCAGTGCCTGCTGCGCGCGGGCGGACAGGCGCGGGTCCGGGTCTTCGTCCGCTTCCTACAGCTGCAGCGGCGCGGGCTCGAGCGGGTCGACCCCGACGGTTCGACGACCCCCGTCGACGAGCTCACCGTCGGCGGGACCAGCTGGGTTGCCTGGGACGAGGCCGTCGAGCGGGAGCTCGAGCTCGGACCGGTCGACGTCCAGGCTCTCCGGGCGGGGTGGCGGACGCCGATCGCGGTGGCTGGCGGAGCGGACACGGAGCCGCTGCGCGACGCTGCCGGCGCGCTCGCCGGGCGGCTGCTGCGCCGTCGCCGGGCGCTGCGGGGAGAGCTGGGGCTGCGTGCCGAGCAGGACGGCTCCCTGCTCCGGCTGCGGACGACCGTGCACAACCTCGTCCCCGCCGACGGCACCAAGGACGCGGCGATCCAGGCGTCGTTAATCGGTGCGCACGTGCTGCTGGCCGTGACCGACGCGGAGTTCGTGTCGGTGATCGATCCCCCGGCGGACGCCGTCGACGCCGCGGAGCGGTGCGCGCAGCACCGCTGCTGGCCCGTGCTGGCCGGCGAGCAGGGCGAGACCGACATCGCCCTGCTCTCGCCGATCATCCTGTACGACCACCCGGCGATAGCGCCCGAGAGCGTTGGAGCGCTGTTCGACTCCACCGAGATCGACGAGATCCTGACCCTGCGGGTGCTGACCCTCACCGAGGAGGAGAAGGCGGCGGCCCGGGCAACCGACGCCCATGCCGCCGCGATCCTCGACCGGGTCGAGGCGATGTCGCCGGCCGACCTGCAGCGGCTGCACGGCGTGCTGCGCGACCCGCACGGCGCGGCGACCTGGAGCCCCACGGCAAGCGCCGAGCTGCCGCCAGCCGAGTTCCCGCGCCCCGAGGTCCCGATCTCGGAGTTCCCGCTTCCCGGCACCCCGTGGTGGGACCCCGGGGTCGACGCCGCCGTCGACCCGGAGCGCGAGACGGTCCAGGTCGGTGCCGCCGTCGTCGGCAAGGGCAGCCTGGTGCGACTGCGGCCGTCCCGCCGGGCCGATGCGCAGGACCTCTTCTTCGCCGGACGCACCGCTCGCGTGGCCGCCGTGCAGCGCGACGTCGACGGCGGCACGCATGTCGCCGTCGTCCTCGACGACGACCCCGCTGCCGACCTCCACGACTGGTACGGCCGTTACCTGCACTTCGCCCCCGAGGAGCTGGAGCCCCTCGCGGACGCCGGACCGTCCCGCACCCGCCGGGAGGAGGAGGACCCGTGAAGGCAGTAGGAGTTTTCACCACTGCGCTGCTCGCGGCGGCCGTCGCCGGCGCCGCTGTGATCGGCCTGCGCTCGATCCCCGACATCAAGCGCTACCTCGAGATGCGCAGCATGTGAGCGAGCCCGGAACAGCGAGGAGGAAGCACGTGCCGCGCATCCTCGTGGCCGGCGTCGGCAACCTGTTCCTCGGCGACGACGGCTTCGGTCCGGAGGTGGCCCGCCGGCTGGCCGGCCGGCCGTTGCCGGACGGTGTGCGGGTCGTGGACTACGGCATCAGGGGGGCGCACCTGGCCTACGACCTGCTCGACGGCTACGACGCGCTCGTGCTCGTCGACACCGTGCCGGCACCGGTCGAGGACAGGCCCGGCCGGCCCGGGGAGCTGCGGGTGATCGAGGTGAGCGCCGCCGACCTGGGGGGCGGGGAGCTGGACGCGCACGGGATGGACCCGGTGGCGGTACTGGCGGGGCTCGAGACGCTGGGCGGCACCCTTCCGCGTACCGTCGTCGTCGGATGCCAGCCGGCCGGCTGCGCGGAGGGCATCGGTATGTCCGAGCCGGTGCAGTCCGCGGTAGAACCAGCGGTGCAGCTCGTCCGCCAGCAGCTGGAGCGGCTGCTGGAACCGTCCGGCGTCACCGTCGAAGGGGGCTGAGCCCATGTGCCTCGGGATTCCCGGCCAGGTGGTGGAGCTCGTCGAGGGCTACGGCGACCAGCTTGCGCTCGTCGACGTCGTCGGCGGCCAGCGCAAGGTCAACATCGGGATGCTCGAGGACGCGGGTGTCGAGCCGGGCAGCTGGGTGCTCATCCACATGGGCTTCGCCATGGAGAAGGTCGACGAGGCGGCGGCCCGGGAGGCACTGGAGGGGTTGCAGCTGATGGGCCGCCCGCTCGACGGGCCGGACGGGGCGCCGGCGTGAGGCGGCCGGCGCGGGCCGTCCCGGCGACCCTGCTCGTGGCCGGACTGCTCGTGGCCGGACTGCTCGCCGGCTGCGGCAGCTCGTCCGGCGGTGCACCCGGTGCGGCCGGCAGCACCTCCGCGGGCTCGACGGTGCGTCTGTACACCTCCTACAGCCAGCCCGAGGTCGACGCGCTGCTGGCCGCCTACCACGCCAGCGCCCCCGGCACCCGGGTCGAGCTGTTCCGGGCTCCCACCGGGCAGATAACCGCGCGGGTGGCCGCCGAGCAGCGCTCCGGCGGGATCCGCGGCGACGTCCTCCTGCTGTCCGATCCGCTGTCGATGCAGCAGTTCGCCGCCCAGGGGCTGCTCCGCCGCTGGTCACCAGCGGCGGCGGCCGCCGTACCGGCCGAGGCCCACACCGACACCTTCTGGGGCGTGACCACCAGTGACGTGGTGGTGGTGTCCGAGCCTGGGGCGGCACCGAAGAACTGGCAGGACCTGGCCGGCCCGCGGTACCGGGACGCCGTCGCGCTGCCCGACCCGAGCTTCGCCGGGTCAGCGTTCGGTGCGCTCGGCTACTTCGCGCTGGCCGACGGCTACGGGCTGGACTACTACCGCCGGCTGAAGGCAAACGGCGCCGTGCAGGTGCAGTCCCCCGGTGACGTCATCTCCGGCGTGGCGGAGGGCCGGTTCACTGCCGGCATGACCCTCGACTTCCTCGCCCGGGCAGCGGTGACCAAGGGCTCGCCGCTAGAGATCTCGGCCCCGGCGCCGGGTGCGGTGCGGCTGTACGCCCCGGTGGCGGTCTTCGCCGACAGCCGCGCGACGCAGGCCGCCGAGGCCCTGGCGAACTTCCTGCTGACCCCGCCGGCGCAGCGAGCGCTCGCCGAGCTCGACCGGCACCCGATCCGCGCCGACGTACCGGCCATGTCGGCTCCGTTGCCGGAGGTCGTCCCCGACTGGTCCGCGATCTTCGCGCGGCAGGCAGAGCTGCGGGCGGGCTACCGCGCCATCTTCGGTGACTGATCCGGTCGCGGCCCCGTCGTTGCGGCGCCCGACCTCGTGGACGCCGGCCGGGCTGGTGCTGGTGAGCGCGCTGCTGGTCCTGCTCGTCGGCATCCCGCTGGTCCGGCTGTTCGCGGTGGCGCTCGAGGACGGGCCGGCCGCGGTCGGCCGGACGCTGCGCACCGGCGCCACTGGACAGGCGGTGGTCAACACCGTGTGGACCTCACTCGCCGTCACGGTCCTCGGTTTGCTCGGCGGCGCCGCCGCGGCCTTCGTCACCGAGCGAAGCCGGGCCCCCGGCCGGGGCTGGCTGCGCGGCGCGCTGCTGGCCGCCCTGCTCGGGGCGCCGCTGGTGAGCGCGATCGGCTGGACACGCGCGTACGGGCCCGGCGGCCTGCTCGACCGACTGGTCGGCCTGCACTGGGACGGGCTGTACGGCCCGGCCGGCATCGTCGTGGTGGGCGCCGCCGGCGCGGTGCCGGTGGGCTACCTCGTCATCGCCGCGAGCCTGGCCAGCCGAGTCGAGCCCGACCTGGAGCGGGCGGCCCGCGCCTGCGGGGCCACGGCCGGGCTGGCCGCCCGCAGCGTGACGCTGCCGCTGGCCCGCCCGGGCATCGCCGCCGCCGCGGCGTTGGTGTTCGTGACCGGGCTCAATGCGTTCGAGGTGCCCGCGGTGCTCGGCATCCCAGCCGGCTTCCCCACCATGACCACCCGGATCTACCAGGACCTGACCCTGGCCGTGGACCCTGCGGCGTTCGCGGCGGCGGCCGCCCTGGCGGTGGGACTGGTCGTGATCGCAGTGATCGCCATCGCCCCCGTCGACGCGCTGGCCGGGGCGGGCCGGGCACCGCGCACCGGCGGTGCCGCCGGCGCAGCGACTGCGGCGGGGCGACGGTCGTGGGGTCTGGCTGCCGCGCTGTGGACGTTCCTCGCCATCACCGTCGCGCTGCCCATGCTCGCGCTGGTGCTGGTGGCGCTGACGAGGGCGGTCGGGCTCGCCCCGGTCCCGGCCAACTGGACGCTGGCCAACTTCGCCGCGGCGCTGGACGGGCACACGTACGAGGCCCTGTCCAACTCCGTCCTGCTGGCCGCCGGCGCGGCCACCGGCGTCCTGCTGATCGGCGCGCTGAGCGCGGCGCTCGGCCGGGCCGGGGTGGGCCGGGTGCTCGGCACCGCCGTGACGATGACGTTCGCGGTGGCCGGCTCCACGCTCGCGGTGGCCGTGCTGCTGGCCTACGGAGGGTCGCTCCGCGACACGCTGGCGATCATCCTCGTCGCGTACCTCGCGAAGTTCTGGGCGCTCGGGCACCGTCCGCTCGCCGGCGCCGCCGAACGCCTGCCCGCCGACCTGGTCCGCGCCGGCCGGGTCAGCGGCGCCGGGGCGGCCACGGCGGTGCGCACCATCGTCGGGCCGCTGCTGCGGCCCGCCCTAGGCGCGGCCTGGCTGCTGGTCTTCCTGTTCGCCGTGCACGAGCTGACCATCTCCAGCCTGCTCTACGGGCCGGGCACGAAGACACTGGCCGTGGTCATCCTCGACCGCCAGCAGCTCGGAGACGTCGCCGTGACCTCGGCACTGTCGGTGCTGTTGACCCTGCTCATCGCCGCCGCCGCCGGCCTGCTGCTGGTGGCCCGCCGGGCCGCCGGCCGGCGGTCGGTGCCGACATGACGGCCGCCGGTCGCGAGCCGGCCCCGGCGCTCGAGGCGGTGGGGCTGACCGTGTCCTACGGCCGGCGGCCGGTGCTGCGGGACCTGGACCTCGCCGTGTGCGCCGGTGAGGCGATGGCGGTGCTCGGGCCGTCCGGGTGCGGCAAGACCACACTGCTCTACACGGTGGCCGGCTTCACCGCCCCGGACTCCGGTCTGATCCGGATCGACGGCCGAGTCGTGGTCGACGGCCCGCGCAGCCATCCACCGGAGGACCGTGACGTCGCGGTGGTGTTCCAGAACTACGCGCTGTGGCCGCATCTGTCGGCGCTGGACACCGTCGCGTACCCGATCCGCCGGGCCGGCCAGCCGCGGGCCGAGGCTCGCCAGCGGGCGATGGTGCTGCTGGAACGGATGGGTGTCGCGGCGCTGGCCGACCGCCGGCCGGCCGAGCTCTCCGGCGGTGAGCAGCAGCGGGTCGGTGTCGCGCGGGCCCTGGCCAGAGGCGCCGCGCTCTACCTGTTCGACGAGCCGACCGCGCACCTCGATGCGCCGCTGCGCACCGTGCTGCAGGAGGAGCTGGCGGCCCAGCGGACGGCCCTCGGAGCGGCCGTGCTCTACGCGACCCACGACGTGGCGGAGGCCTTCACAGTCGCCGACCGGGTGGCGCTGCTGCGCGGCGGCGCGGTGGCGCAGATCGGGTCACCACAGCAGGTCTACGAGCATCCGGTGGATCTGTGGGCCGCCCGGCTGACGGGGCCGGCCTGCGCGCTCGACCTCCCCGTGGCCCCCGCCGGTCCCGGCTCGATCGAGGTCTGGGTCGGCGAGGTGGCGGCCACCGTTGCCGTCGCGGGCGGGCGGGAGCCGCCGGCCGGACGCGCGGCGCTGCTGCTGCGCCCCGAGTGGGGCGGTCTCGGGGGCCCGCTGCCCGGTCGGGTGCTGGCGGTGCGCTACCGGGGTCCGGACACGATCTACCGGCTGGACACCCCGGCGGGCCAGGTGGAGGTCCGCGGCGGTGGCGCCCCGCGGGCCGCGATCGGAGAGCGCTGCGGGTGGGCCATGCAGCGGGTGGGATTGCTGCCCGGACCGGCGAGCGCGGCGGCCCCGCACCCGGTCAGCCGAGGGTGAGCGCCGGGCCCGAGTGCGCCAGCCGGCTGTTGACGATCTCCACGTGTCGCAGCGTGAACCGGCGCAGGTTGGTCAGCTGGCTCGCCGTGAGCCGGTCGCAGACCCAGCCCCAGTGCAGCCCGACCCACTCGCCGGGTCGCAGACCGGCGGCCAGCCCGACCCCGTCGATCCCGCTGGTCGCGGTCTCCGGCTCCGGCTCTCCCAGCAGCAGCTTGCCGTCGACGTAGCGCAGCGGCCGGGACGCCACCACCACCTGGTCGCGTTCGACGCTCAGTACCCGGCCCCAGCGGATCCGGCAGCGCTGCAGGACCTCCAGCGGCTCCCCGCGGCCGTTGCCGAGCAGCCCGACCCACGGGTAGACGTGGAACACGTGGAAGCTGTGGTGCGGCACGACACCGGCCGGGATCGCTTCGGCGAGGTGGGTCCATGAGCGGCCGGCCGCCCGGCGGAAGCGGTCCATCAACGCGTTGCCGAACGTGGTCATGTCGATGCGGTCGAGCAGGTCGTTGCCGAGCCAGTACGCCTCGACCACGCGGGCGTCGAGCGGGTCCGGGATGCCGCTGACGCCCGCGATGAACTCGAGGTAGGGCCAGGCCCCGGCGAACTGGCGGGCAAGCAGCTCAAGGCCGGGGTCGACCTCGGCGGCGACGCCGTACTCGAACAGGGTGCGGTGCTGCGGCGGGCCGCACGAACCGCGCTCGTTGGGGGGGTAGGCGTAGCGCACGAACAGCGTCGGACCGGGGGTGCGCGTCGCGGACGGCGGTGCTGCCGGCGGGGGTGCCGTCCCCATGACCGCTCACCTCGCCGTCGTGTTTCGCTGTGGCCTGCGCGCGCTTCCTCGTGACCTTACGCTCGGCCGGCGCAGGGGTCACCGGTCCCCACGACCGAGTGGAGGCTGCGGTACGACGCGCCGTACCGCGTGTCGTACCGGGGTCTCCTGTCGAGCCGTGGCCTGACGACGGGGCCTCAGGCCGGGCGCTCGTAGCGGCGGAATGTGGGGACGGCAAGTGCCAGCGCGACGACCAGCGCCGCGCAGGCCAGCCCGCCACCCACCCACGCCCAGGTCAGCCCGAACGCCGCCTCGCTCGCCCCTGCTCGGACGTCGCCGAGCCGAGGTCCGCCGGCCACGACGACGATGAACATGCCCTGCAGCCGCCCGCGCATGACGTCTGGCGCGTAGGTCTGCAGGATCGTCTGCCGGAAGACCGCCGAGGCGAGGTCGGCCGCTCCGGCCACGGCCAGCAGCGCGACGCACAGCCACAGCGTGCGGGTCAGCCCGGCCGCGGCGACGGCGAGCCCCCACACGACGATCGCGCCGGTGAGCACGACGCCGACCCGGCGGACCGTCCCGATCCAACCCGAGACCAGGCCGCCGAGCAGCGACCCGATGGCGATGGCTGCATAGAGCCACCCGACGGCCACCCCGCCGCCGAACCACTGCTGGCCCGCCTGCGGGAACAGGGCCCGCGGCATCGCGAGCACCATGGCCACGATGTCGACGAGGAAGGACATGAGCAGCACCGGCGTCACGAGCGCATAGCGCAGCCCGGCCAGCACGGAGCGCCAGCCCGGCGCCGTCGTCTCCCCGTGTGGGGGCAGCGCCGGGAGTCGGTACGCGGCGTACAGGGCCGCCGTGAACAGCGCCGCGTCCACGCCGTACGCCGCCGCGTAGCCGAAGCGCGCGATGACCACCCCCGCGAGCAGCGGCCCCGCCACCCAGCCCAGGCTCGTGGCGGTGAACGTCAGCGTGTTCGCCGAGGGCACCTCGGCGATCGGCACCAGCCGCGGGACGACCGCCGCCCGGGTCGGTGCCGACACCGCGTAGCCGGCCGACTGCACAGCCGTCAGCCCGAGCAGGACGGCGGGGCTCCGGGACAGCAGCAGGGCCTGCGCGACCAGCCCCAGGGTGGCCGACCAGGTGACCGCGGACGCGACCAGGAGCAGGCGGCGCCGGTCGACCGCGTCGGCGACCGAGCCGCCCCACAGGCCGAACAGCACGAGCGGCACGAGGGCCGCCAGCCCGAGTGTCCCCACCATGAAGGACGAGCGGGTGACCGCGTACATCTGCACGGGCACGGCGACGGCCGTGAGCTGGAAGCCCACGGCCGACACGCCCTGCCCGACGAACAGCCGCCGGAACGGCAGGTGGCGCAGCGGCCTCGTGTCGATCGCGAGGCCGCGGACGGCGGGACTCAGCTGCGGTCCGCCTCGACGATGCCAGTCGGCGCCCCATGGATGTCGCCGTGCACGGCCGGGATCGTGCCGAGCCGCCCGGCCTGGTAGTCCTCGAACGCCTGCAGGACCTCCGCCTTGGTGTTCATGACGAACGGGCCGGCCCAGGCGACCGGCTCGCGGATCGGCTGGCCGCCGAGCAGCAGCACGTCCAGTGCCGGCGTACGGCTGTCCGGCGCCTGGTCGGCGGCGATCGTCACCGACCCGCCGTCGCCGAGGACGGCGAGCTGCCCGGTGCGGATCGCGTGCCGCTGCTCACCGACCGTGCCGCTGCCGGACAGCGCGTACACGAGGGCGTTGAAGTCGGGGCGCCACGGCAGCCGCAGCGAGGCGCCGGGGCTGATCGTGGTGTGAATGAACGTGATCGGGGTGTGTGTGCGGCCCGGACCGGTGTGCCCGACGAGCTCACCGGCGATGACACGCAGCAGGGCGCCGCCGTCCGCCGAGCTGAGCAGGGCGCTCTCCCGGCCGCGCAGGTCCTGGTAGCGCGGCGGCGCGAGCTTGAGCGCCCGCGGCAGGTTGACCCACAGCTGGATGCCGTGGAACAGCCCGCCGCTCGCCACGAGGTGCTCCGGCGGCCGCTCGATGTGCAGCAGGCCCGAACCGGCGGTCATCCACTGGGTGTCGCCGTCGGTGATGACGCCGCCCCCGCCGTTGGAGTCCTGGTGCTCGAAGATCCCGTCCATGATGTAGGTGACGGTCTCGAAGCCGCGGTGCGGGTGCCAGGGTGTGCCCTTCGGCTCGCCGGGGGCGTACTCCACCTCGCCCATCTGGTCCATGTGCACGAACGGGTCGAGGGCGCGCAGGTCCACGCCGGCGAACGCCCGGCGTACGGGGAAGCCCTCCCCCTCCAGTCCGCTGGGGGCCGAGGTGATCCCGCGCACCGGGCGCGGGAGGGCCGTCGCGGGGTCGGGTGCGGGGACGCGATCCAGCACGGTGACATCGGGCACGGTGACGGCGGGCACGGGAGTCTCCTCGAGCTGGAACGGTCGTGACGACCATCTCAACAGTGGTTGCGCAGACAAGTATTCCGGGCGGGGCGCAGTCCCCAGTCTGCTCTGCCCGCCGGCTGACGGCTGCTCTAGCGTCTGCTCATGCCGCGGCAGCCTCACCCGCAGCCGGCCGCCTTCGCCGGCAGCCACGACGTCGACACCGGCACGACGCAGATCGAGGGCCTGCGCGACGACCCCGACGGCTGGCTCGTCACCGTCAACGGGGTCCCGTCCTCCTACGTCGACGTGGCTGACCCGACCCGGCTGGAGTTCGAGTACGTCCGCTGGATCGGGGATCTGCTCGACGTGCTGGCTCCGCGCGGCGAGCCGCTGTCGGTGCTCCACCTCGGCGGGGCCGGGTGCACCCTCCCCCGCTACGTCACCGCCACCCGCCCCGGCTCGCGGCAGCTGGTCCTCGAGCACGACGCCGCGCTCGTCGACCTGGCGCGACAGGCGTTCGCGCTGCGCCGGCGCGACGCCGGCTTCCGCATCCAGGCGACCGACGCGCTCGACGGCATGCGCACGCTGCCCGCCGACGGCTTCGACGTCGTCGTCCGCGACACGTTCCTCGGCGAGGACATCCCCGCCCACCTGGCGACCCCGCAGTTCCTGGCCGAGGTGGTGCGCGTCCTCCGGCGCGGCGGTGTTTACGTCGCCAACGTCGCCGACAAGCCCGGGCTACGGCTCGTGCGCGCGGAGGCCCGCACCGCGCTGGACGCCTTCCGCCGGGTCATGCTCGTCGGGGAGACCGCCCACCTGCGCGGGCGGCGGTTCGGCAACGTGGTCCTCGTCGCGTCGGACGGCCCGCTGCCGGTCCGCGAGCTCACCCGCCGGATCGTCGCGGGTGCGGTGCCAGCACGGGCGCTCGGCCCGCAGCAGGTCCGGGAGCTGCTCGGGCACTAGGCCCGGGGCACCGCGGCCCGGACCGCGGACCTGGTCAGGCCCGCACGGCCAGCGGTCGCGCCAGGCGGAGCAGGGCGATGCCGATCAGCACGAAGACCACACCGAGGCCTATCGCCATCGCGGCCACGCCGAAGGACACGACGGAGGTGAACAGCGAGGCGCGCAGGAACGAACCGGTCGCCACGGTCGCCCGGACAGGGTCATTGCGGTCGAGC
The DNA here is from genome assembly GCA_038246785.1 of Jiangellales bacterium. Taxonomy (GTDB): domain Bacteria; phylum Actinomycetota; class Actinomycetes; order Jiangellales; family Jiangellaceae; genus JBBRVP01. The sequence continues at coordinate 77,663 of JBBRVP010000006.1, read as the reverse complement.
TCGGCGTAGGTCTTGCCGCCGCTGGCCTCCAGCGCGTGCTTCTCGATGGTCTGCGCCTCGGAGTACGCCGTCCAGGCGCTGTTGACCGGCTGGCCGGCGAAGTGCGCCGCGTCCGCGGAGACGGTGACCTTCTCGTCGGCCAGCGTGTTCTGCACGGCAAACCAGGTGACCACGCCGCCGGCGGCCAGCACGAGCCCCGCGAGGATGACGAGGACGGCGAGGACACGGACGGTCCGAGCCGGACCGGTCGTGGTTGCGGCTGCGGGTGTGTCGGCGGACATGGGCTACTCCCGGTGATCGTTGACGTCGGTCGAGGCACCCCGATCCTAGGTCCGACGTCACTGTCCTGGTGGCGGTCTATGGGCCGGTTCCGGCCGGATTCTCGACCACCCGGACAGTGACGTCGCTGCGGTTCACGGCACCCATCCCCGGCGGGAGCGGGTGGGCGTGGACGACGACGAGCCGGTGCGTCGGGCGGGTGAGGGCGACGTAGAGGTCGTTGGCGCCGCGTCGCGACTGCTCGAGGACCGCGGCCGGCTCGACGAGCACCACCGTGTCGAACTCCAGTCCCTTGACCTGCTCGACGTCGAGCACGGTGACCGGAGAGGTGAGATCCGCGCCGACGGCGCCGGGGGGCAGCGAGCCGGCCAGCCGCTCGGCCAGCGGCTGGTACCCGTGGCGCGGGACGACGACCGCCAGCCGGCCCTCGCCGAGGGCCTGCAACTCGGTCTTGACCACCTCGGCGAGCGCACCGGTGTCGTCGCCCGGACCAATCCTCGTCGCGCGCACTGCGCTCGGGGGTTCGCCGGAGCGCGCGGAGCGCGGCGCCCGGACGGTGATCCCGGCAGCGGCGAGTACGTCGGAGGCCACCGCCAGCACCTCCGCTGGGGTGCGATAGCTCACGGTGAGCTCGGCAAGCCGCCACCGGCCGGGGGCGTTGCGGTCGAGCGCCTCCGCCCACGAGCCGGCCCCCGCTTCCGACGCGGTCTGGGCAGGATCGCCGACCACCGTCATCGACCGGCTCGGGCAGCGCCGCACGAGCAGCCGCCAGGTCATCGGGGACAGCTCCTGCGCCTCGTCCACGACCACGTGGGCGTAGACCCACCGGCGGTCGCCCGCGGCGCGCTCGGCCACGCTGGGCACCTCGTGGGCTTCGGCGAACCGGTCGGCGAGCACCTCTGCGGCGACCAGCCCGCCGGCGCCGACGACGTCGAGCGTTTCCCGGGCATAGGCAAGCTCGGCGCCGCGCTCCGCCGCCGCCCGGCGCCGCGCTGCGCGCGCCGCCGCGTCGTCCTCCCCGAGCAGCTCCGCCAGCTCGTCGAGCAGCGGGACGTCGGCGGCGGTCCAGGGTGCCTCCCGCGGCCGACTCAGCCGTCGGCGGTCATCGGCGGACAGGTACGGCGCCGCCGCGGCCAGCGCCACCGGGTCTGCCCACAGCTCCCCGAGCAGCCGCTGCGGCGTCAGCGGCATCCAGCACAGGTTGACCTCGCGGCGAACGTCGGGGCTCTCGCGCAGGTCGGCGAGCATGTCCTCGCACTCCTCGGGGTCGAAGGCGCGGCCACGTGCCGCGGCCAGCGCCTGCGCCAGCTCGAGCAGTACGTCACCGACGAAGCCGGCGCGGGCGGCGTTGTGCGGGCGCGGCGACCGGCGGGCCCGGGCCCGCGCCTGGGCCACGGCAGTCGGGGCCAGCTCGATGCGCGTCCCGTCGACCAGCAGCGGACGAGGAGCCGACGGCACCCGCTGACGGGCGGCCACCGCCCGGCGCAGCACGCGGAGCATGCGCAGCTCGCCCTTGAGCCGCGCCGCCCGCGGGTCCTCGCTCGCCGTGGCGTCGACCCCGGGGAACAGCCGGCCCGGGGTGGTCATCACCACCCCGGTCTCCCCCAGCGACGGGAGAACCTGCTCGATGTAGCGGAGGAAGACCCGGCTCGGGCCGACGACGAGCACACCGCTGCGGGCCCGCTCGCGATAGGTGTAGAGCAGGTACGCCGCCCGGTGCAACGCCACCGCGGTCTTGCCGGTGCCCGGACCGCCCTGCACGACGAGCACGCCCGCCATCGGGGACCGGATGATCGAGTCCTGCTCGGCCTGGATGGTGGAGACGATGTCGCGCATGCGCCCCGTACGATGCTCGCCGAGCGCGGCCATGAGGGCGCCCTCGCCGTTGAGCACCAGGCCGTCGGCGCGGCCGGCCCGCTCGAGGTCCAGGAGCTCGTCCTCGACGCCGGTGACGCGGCGCTCGTGCAGGGCGAGGTGTCGGCGACGCACCACGTCGCCGGCGGCGGCCGCGGTGGCCTGGTAGAACGGCTCGGCCGCGCGTGCCCGCCAGTCCAGCAGCAGCTGGCGCTGGTCGTCGTCGGAGAGCCCGATCCGGCCGATGTAACGGGTCTCGTCATCACGCAGGTCGAGCCGGCCGAAGGCGAGCCGCGCCTCCACGGCGGACAGCCGGGCCACCCGGGCCTCGTACGTCGTGGCGAGCGAGTCGCGCTCGGACTGGTTCTGCGCGTTGCCGCCGGCCCGCGAGCGGAGCACCTCGGCGAGCCGCGACGCCGCCTGGGTGCGCAGCTCGTCGAGCCGCGCGTACAGCACGTCGACGACGCCCTGCTCGTGGGCGATCTCGTCGGCGACCGTTTCCGGGGCCGGTCGTACGCCTCCTGGCTCCACCTGCGCTCCTCCCGGGCTGCGTACCGGCCGGCCGTCCACCGTAACGAGTCCACCGCACGCGTGCGGCCGAGAGCACCATCTGAGCGTGACCCGCAGACGGAGACCGCTGCGCCTCGGGCTGGCCAGCCCGGCGCTGCGCCGGGTCCTGCTCGCGTACGCCGTGTTCACCACCGCCGAGTGGAGCACCTGGGTCGCCCTGCTGGTGTGGGCCTACGGGGAGGGCGGCGCCTCGGCGACGGCCACCGTGGCCGTCGTCCAGCTGCTCCCGGCGATCGTCGTGGCGCCGGTGGGTGCCTCGCTCGGCGACCGGCTGCCGCGCGTGGCGGCGCTGCGGATCGGATACGCCCTCCAGGGCGCCACGATGGTCCTGACCGCCCTCGCGCTGGTCCTCGACGCGCCGTTCGCGCTCGTCGCGGCGGGCGGGGCGGCAGTGACCTGCGCGGTGACACTGACCCGCCCCGTGCACTCCGCGCTGCTGCCGGAGATCGCCGGTACGCCGGGCGAGCTCGTCGCCGCCAACGCGGGCTCGAGCACGGTCGAGGGCGCGGCGGCCTTCGTCGGGCCGGCCCTGAGTGCGGTGCTCCTGGCGGTGGCGGGCGCGGGCACCGTCTTCGCCCTGATGGGAGTGCTGTGCGTCGGTGCCGCCCTGGTCGCCGGACGCGTACGCGTGCCGCACGCGCTGCCCCCGGCCGGGCACCCCCGGGTGCTGGCCGACGCCCTGCAGGGCGCCCGCGAGGTGACCCGCAACCCGGCGGCGGCCCTGCTCATCGCCATGGTCACCGGACGCTACGTCGTGCTCGGCATGCTCGACGTCCTGGTCGTCGTGCTCGCCCTGGAGGTGCTCGGCACCGGCACGGCGGGTCCTGCGACGTTGACGTCCGCGCTGGGACTCGGCGCCCTCGCCGGCGGGGCCGCCACCGTCGTCCTGGTCCGCCGGGATCGGCTCGCACCGGCAATCGCGGTGGCGGTGTGCACCACCGGGCTTCCGTTGGCCGCCCTGAGCCTGCCGGTGGGCTCCTTCGTCGCATCAGCCGCGGCGCTGCTCGCGGCGTCCGGAGCGGGCATGGCCTTCTTCGACGTCTGCGCCCGCACGCTGCTGCAACGCTCGGTGCGCGACGAGGTGATGTCGCGGATCTTCGGCGTGCAGGAGGCGCTGATGGCCGCGGCCCTGGCGCTGGGCGCCGTCCTCGCCCGGCTGCTCGTCTCGTTCGCTGGGGTGACCGGCGCCTTCCTCCTCGCCGGGCTCGTGCTGCCGGCGGCCGGGCTCGCGGCGTGGCCGTGGATCCGCCGGCTCGACACAGCGGCCCTCGTCCCGGGCGACGGCTACGACCGGCTGGCGGCGCACCCGCTGTTCGCCGGCCTGCCGCCACGGGCGCTCGAACGCCTCGACCAGCGGCTGCGACCGCTGACGGTCGCGCCGGGCCGGGCGGTCGTGCGGCAGGGCGAGCCTGGAGCGGACTTCTACCTCATCCGGTCCGGCACGGCGCGGGTGACCCAGGACGGCCGGCGGCTCCGGGAGCTCGGCCGCGGCGACGGCTTCGGCGAGATCGCCCTGCTCCGCGACGTCCCGCGCACGGCGACGGTGACCGCTGACGGGCCGCTCGTCGTCGATGCGCTCGACCGGGCGACGTTTCTCGCCGTGCTCGCCGGGTCCGCGCCGCGGCGCTCCGCGGCCGATGCCGCCGTGAGCCGACGCCTCGACGAGGACGCCCGGCGTCAGTCACCGCCCGGCTGAGCCGCCCGCCTTTCGTATCCTGTCCCGGCCATGCCCACCGCATCGCGCCGCCCGGGGCGCACCGACGGGGAGGCCGGCGAGCTGGCCGTGCGGCTCGGGCAGCTCACGCTGGCCGACGAACAGCGCCTGGCGCGCCGACTGGAGCGGCTGCGCCGGGTCCGCGATCCGGCCCGCCGCGGGCGTGAGCTCGGCGCGCTCGCTGCGGCAGTGGAGGCGGCGGAGCGGCGCGTGGCGGCCCGCCGGGCGTCCGTACCGGTGATCTCTTACCCGACCGAGCTGCCGGTGGCGCAGCGCAAGGACGACCTCGCGGCCGCGATCCGCGACAACCAGGTCGTCGTCGTGGCCGGCGAGACCGGCTCGGGCAAGACCACGCAGCTACCGAAGATCTGCCTCGAGATCGGCCGCGGCGTACGCGGCCGGATCGGCCACACGCAACCTCGCCGGCTCGCCGCGCGAACCGTGGCCGACCGGGTCGCGGAGGAGCTCGGGACGCCGGTCGGCGACGTCGTGGGCTGGAAGGTGCGCTTCACCGACGCGGTGGGCGAGCGCACGCTGGTCAAGGTCATGACCGACGGCATCCTGCTAGCCGAGCTCCAGCACGACCGCGACCTGCTGCAGTACGACACGATCGTCCTCGACGAGGCCCACGAGCGCAGCCTCACCATCGATTTCCTGCTCGGCTATCTCAAGCGGCTGCTCCCCCGGCGGCCCGACCTCAAGGTCGTCGTCACGTCAGCGACCATCGACCCGGCGCGCTTCTCCAGCCACTTCGGCGACGCGCCGGTGGTGGAGGTGTCCGGGCGCAGCCACCCGATCGAGGTGCGCTACCGGCCGTACGGCGGCAGCCCCGGCGCACCCGAGGGCGACGACCGTGACCAGGTGCAGGCGGTGCTGGACGCGGTCGAGGAGCTGCACGGTGCGTCGTCGACCTGGCCCCCCGGCGACGTGCTCGTCTTCCTGTCCGGCGAGCGAGAGATCCGGGACACCGCCGAGGCGCTGCGCCGGGCCCGGCTGCCCGACACCGAGGTGCTGCCGCTCTACGCCCGGCTGTCGGTCGCCGAGCAGCACCGGGTCTTCGCCGCTCACCCGGGGCGGCGCATCGTGCTCGCCACCAACGTCGCCGAGACGTCACTGACGGTACCGGGCATCCGCTGCGTCATCGACGCCGGCACCGCACGGATCTCCCGCTACAGCGCACGGTTGAAGGTGCAGCGGCTGCCAATCGAGCCGGTCTCGCAGGCGTCGGCCGACCAGCGCGCCGGCCGCTGCGGCCGCACGTCGGATGGCATCGCGATCCGGCTCTACGGAGCGGACGACTACGCCGCCCGCCCGCGCTTCACCGACCCGGAGATCCTGCGCACCAACCTCGCCTCGGTCGTCCTCGCGATGGCCGCGCTCGGGCTCGGCGACGTCGCGGAGTTCCCGTTCCTCGACCCGCCGGACCGCCGGCACGTCCGCGACGGCGTCCAGCTGCTCGAGGAGCTCGGTGCGCTCGACCCGGACGAGCGCGACCGGGCCCGCCGGCTCACCACGCTCGGCCGCCGGCTCGCCGCGCTGCCGGTGGACCCGCGGCTGGGCCGGATGGTGCTCGAGGCCGAGCGGCTCGGCTGCGTGCGCGAGGTGCTCGTCATCGCCGCGGCACTGTCGATCCAGGACCCGCGCGAGCGCCCGGCCGACCAGCGGCAGGCCGCCGACGAGCGGCACCGACGTTTCGCCGACGACACGTCGGACTTCCTCGCCCTGTGGAACCTGTGGCAGTACCTCCGCGAGCAGCAGCGCGCGCTGTCCTCCAGCGCGTTCCGGCGGCTGTGCCGGGCCGAGTTCCTGCACTACCTGCGGGTGCGGGAGTGGCAGGACCTCGTCGGCCAGCTCCGCGAGGCGGTCAGGGGGCTCGGGGTTCGCCTCGACGGCACGGGCGACGGCGCGCCGGCATCGCCGGACGCGGTGCACCAGGCACTGCTCGCCGGACTGCTGTCGCACATCGGCCTGTGGGACCCGCAGAAGCGGGAGTACGCCGGCGCGCGCGGCGCCCGCTTCGCGCCCTGGCCGGGCTCGGCGCTGGCCCGCAAGCCACCCCGCTGGGTGATGGCCGGCGAGCTCGTCGAGACCACCCGGCTGTGGGGCCGCGACCTGGCCCGAATCGACCCCGACTGGGTGGAGCCGCTGGCCGGGCACCTGGTCACGCGCAGCTGCTCCGAGCCGCACTGGTCGCGCCGGCAGGGCGCGGTGCTGGCGTATGAGAAGGTGCTGCTGTACGGCGTCCCGGTCGTGACCCGCCGGCGCGTGGCGTACGGGAGCATCGACCCCGAGCTGTCCCGCGAGCTGTTCATCAGGCATGCCCTCGTCGAGGGTGACTGGGACACCCGGCATGCGTTCCTGGCGGCCAACCGGGCGCTCGTGGAGGACGTCGAGGAGCTCGAGAACCGGGCCCGGCGGCGCGACATCCTCGTCGGCGAGGACGACCTGTTCGCGTTCTACGACGCGCGGATACCCGCCGACGTGGTGTCGGCGCGGCACTTCGACGCCTGGTGGAAGCGGGAGAGGCAGCACGGTGCCGACCTGCTGACGTTTTCCTGGGACGTGCTCGTCGCCGACGACGCCTCCGTGGTCTCGCAGGCCGACTACCCCGACACCTGGCGCCAGGACCGGATCCAGCTGGCGCTGACGTACTGCTTCGAGCCCGGCGACGCCGCCGACGGCGTCACCGTCCACGTCCCGCTGGCGACGCTTAACCAGGTGCGCCCGGACGGCTTCGACTGGCAGGTGCCCGGGCTGCGTCTCGAACTGGTGACCGCGCTGATCCGGTCGCTGCCCAAGACGCTGCGCGTGGCCATTGTGCCGGCGCCCGACCGGGCCCGCGCCGTGCTCGCCGCGCTGCCTCGCGAGCCGGACGGCCGACCGCTGGTCGCGGCCGTGGCCGCCGAGCTGCTCCGCCAGACCGGCGTCCAGGTGCCGGCCGATTCCTGGGACGTCGCCAAGGTGCCCGACCACCTGCGGATGACGTTCCGGGTCGAAGACGAGCACGGCGGCGTGCTGGGCGAGGGCAAGGACCTCGACTCGCTGTCCCGCCGGCTGGCCGCCCGGCTGCAGGCCGAGCTGTCCTCGGCAGCCGACGACCTGGAGCGGAGCGGGCTCACCGGCTGGGACTTCGGGCCGCTGCCACGCACCGTGCAGCGTCGCCCGGGCGGCCAGGCCGTCGTCGGTCACCCGGCGCTCGTCGAGGAGGACGGTGCGGTGGCCGTCCGCGTGCTCGGCAGTGCGGACGCCCAGGACCGGGCGATGAGGCGCGGGACGCGGCAGCTGCTGCTCGTCGAGCTGCCCTCGCCCGTCCGCTGGGTCGCCGGCCAGCTCTCGGGGGCCGACAAGCTCGCGTTGAGCGCCGGCCCCTACCCCGAGGTGCCGGTGCTGCTCGACGACTGCGCCGCTGCCGCCGTCGATGCTCTGGTCGCCGAGCGCGGTGGCCCGGTGTGGGACGGGAAGGCGTACGCGGCACTGCGCGACGCTGTCCAAGTGCGGCTGCCGCGGGCCGCCCTCGCGGTCGCCCGCGACGCGGCGCGGGTGCTGGCGGCGGCACACGGCATCGAGGCGCGGATCGCGTCGACGACGAGCCCTTCCCTCATTCCGGCGCTCACCGACGTGCGCGCGCAGCTGGCCGCGCTCGTGCCGACCGGCTTCGTCGCTGAGGTCGGTGCGGGCCGGCTGCCCGACCTGCTCCGCTACCTGCGCGCGGTCGAGCGCCGGCTCGACGTGCTGCCGACCGCGGCGGCGCGCGACCGTGAGCGCACGACGGTCGTGCAGCAGCTGGCCCGCGAGTACGGCGACCTGCTGGCCGACCTGCCGCCCGAACGGCGCGGCGACGACGACTCCGTCGCGGTGCGCTGGATGCTCGAGGAGCTGCGGGTCAGCCTCTTCGCCCAGCAGCTCGGAACGCCGCATCCGGTGTCGCAGAAGCGAGTGCGCACGGCGATGGACGCGCTTCGCCGCTGATCCGGCAGCGCCCTGGTGGGCCTACAGCCGGCGCAACATCACGTCCACCAGCCGGCCCTCCGTCACGGCCGCGGTGAGATAGCTGCAGTGCGGCTGGCGGCGCCGGTCGGTCGGCGAGCCGGGGTTGAGCAGCCGCAGGCCGCGCGGTGTCGTGGTGTCCCACGGGATGTGGCTGTGGCCGAACACCAGCACGTCGGTGGCCGGGAAGCGCTGGTCCATGCGGCGCTCCCGCCCGGCGGCCGCCCCGGTCTCGTGGACAACCGCGAGCCGCAGGCCGCCCAGGTCCGCCCGGGCGACCTCGGGCAGCCGCGCCCGCAGCTGCTGGTCATCGTTGTTGCCGCGCACGGCCACCAGCCGTGAGCTGCGCGCCGAAAGCCGCTCGCACGTCGCCAGCTCGCCGGCGTGGACGACCACGTCGGCGGCCTCGACCTCCGCCCACACCCGCTCCGGCAGGTCGCGAGCGCGCCGCGGCACGTGGGTGTCCGCGACGACGAGCAGCCGCACGGCCTCCCCTTCCGGCCCGGCTCACCGGCAGTGCCCGCTCCGGGCCCCTCTCGGCCCGGCGGCTAGACCGCGATCAGGCACTCCCACGGTCCGGATCCGCTCGCCGGGGGACAGCAGGCGTACGGGACGTCGTCGAAGGTGAAGGTCTCGCAGTCAGCGGCGGCCGCGGGGCCGTCCGGGCCGACGGCTCGCACCCGCGCAGCCGCCGCGGCCGTCCTCGCCTGCGCGAACAGCCGCATGAACAGGAACGCTGCGGCGTCGCTCTGCGGAGGTGCCTGCAGCACGATGCGCACGAAGGGATGTTGGTGGTCGCCGCAGGTGAGATTGCGCGCATGCTTGACTGACGAGATCGCAGCGGCCGGGATGCGAATCCACGGCTCGCAGGACGGCGACAGCCCGAACAAGAGCGCCGGGGGATCCTCTGCGTCCGGCTTCACGAGCCCGTACAGCGTCAGGTCGGCCGGATCGTCGAGGTCGTCCGCCGCCAGCCGGGCCAGGAACTCACTCGGTTCGTAGGAGCGCATGGCATGGACCTCCTGTGCCGCCGGCAGCTCGGTCATGCTCAGATCGTCCGGTGCCGCAGGCGGGCCCCCGCGCGCGATCACGGCAGCAGACGTCCTCGGCCCGAGATCGTCGTCCTCCGCGTCGACCGGGTCAACACCCGTTCGGGGCCGCCGGCGGGTGGTCGAGGCTCAGTTGCCCTCGACGTAGCCCTTGAGGCCACCGACGGTGCCCTTGACGAGGTCGTCGATGACCTTGCGCCGGATGAAGCCCGGCAGCGGAAGGTGGTGGTGGATGGTGAGGGTGAACGTCACCTCGGTGGCGTCGCCGTCGAGAGCCCGCAGCGTGTACTGCCCCTCCTGCCCGGTCTGCAGCCGCCCCGACACCATCGTCCAGCTGATCCCGTCGTCGGCGTGCTCGTAGGTGAGCTCGTAGGAGTCGTCGCCGACCGGGCTGGAGGCCTTGAAGTGTGCGGTCAGCGCCATCCCGTCGTCGTCGACCGTGAGCACCTCGGACTCCTTGATGGACGGCACCCACTCGGCCTGCTCGCCGACTGCGCGGATCACCTCCAGCACCTCGTCGAACGGCGCCTGCACCTGCACCGTACGGCTGGCCTCATCCGTGGGCACTGGAATCCTCCTGGCTGTGTGGTGGGGCTGGTGTCCCCGGCGTTTCCCGTTCCTCAGACGGCGTGGGCGACGCGCCGCAGCACCTGCAGCTCCTCGTCGAAGGCGGCGACGAGCTTGTCCGGGTCGGGGATGACCCCGGCGTCCGCCTTGAAGCCGACGCGCACCATGCCGTCGTAGGTGAAGATGCACACCCCCAGCGTCTGGCTGCCCGAGCCCGGAACCCAGCCGAATACACCGGTGAGCGGGGTGCCCGCGAAGTAGCGCCGCTTCAGCGGACCGGCCACGTTGGTCGTCACACCGAAGGACTTGCCGGCGAAGAACGTCACCAGCGCCTTGGCCACTGCCGGCTGCTGGCGGCCGATGGCGTTCATCAGCGTGGACGTCAGCATGCTCTCCGGCGAGTGCTTGATCGCGTCCATCCGCTGCTTGGTCTCCACCAGGCGCTGCAGCGGCGCCCAGGCCCCGGTCGGCAAACGCAGCAGGACGAGAGTGAACTGGTTGCCGAGCTCGGCCGGCAGTGGCTTCGTCGTGGGCCGCATGTTGACTGGGACCATGGTCGTCAGGTCGACCGGCTCGCCGCCGTGGTCGGCGACGTAGGACGCGATCGCGGCCGAGACCGCGGTCATGAGAACGTCGTTGAGGGTGGCTCCGGCAGCCCGCCCGGCCAGCTTGAGCTCGGCGATGGGCTGCGGAGTCGACCAGGCGGCCCGCTTGGCGACGCCCGGTGTGCCGGTCAGCGGCGTGGCCGGATTCGAGCCGAGCAGCAACTTGTCGACGATTCCGGCCGTCTGCCGAGCAGCCGTGACAGCATGCCGCGCGTTGCTTGGCCGGAACAGTCCCGGCGCGGCGTTGACCGCGTCCACCGCTAGGGGCAGCAGCGGGGCGAGCGAGCGGCGGCCGCGCCGGGCGGGAGCGAACGCCGGCAGCACCGCGTCGGCACCTGGCTCGTCGTCGGTCATCGACAGCAGCACCTGGGCCAGCGCCAACCCGTCGGCCATCGCGTGGTGGAAGCGGGTCAGCACCGCTGATCCGCCGGAGTACCCCCTGATCAGCTGCATCTCCCACAGGGCATGTTCGCGGTCGAACATGACCGACATCTGCGACTCGACGTGGCGCTGCAGCTCGGCCTCACCACCCGGCTTGGGGAGCCGCACCACCCGCACGTGCCGATCGAGCGAGAAGTCCTCGTCCTCGACCCAGTGCCAGCTCCGCCTGAGCGCCGACGGCGGCACCGGGTGCTGGCTGAACACGGGAAAGCGCTCGACCAGCCGCTGCTGGGCAACGCCGCGCAGCCGCTCCAGGTCGACCTGCTCGTCGAAGAGCATCAGGGCGTCGATGGCCATGACGTTGGTCGGCCGGTCCATGTCCAGCCAGATCGCGTCCACCGCCCCGATCGGCCGTGCGCCGCTCATCCGCCCGACTCCTGTTCCCGGGCCGCCACGCGGAGCCCGCGCGCAGCGTCGCACTACCGCACCACCGACCGTAGGGCCGGAGGTCCTTGCCGCGTCGCCTGACACCACCGTCAGGCGACTCTTGCTGGCGGGATGAAGCGGGTCTGCCCGCGGGGGTTCATGGCCACGGTCCAGGCGCCTGCGGGCGTCGAGGGCCACTCATTGCGCGTCAGTCTGGTCTCCCTGCACGGCTGCGTTGATGCGGTCGACTGTTGCGCGTGGCTGGTCCACGGTGAGTACGAGCCGTGTGTAGTGCTCGTCGGTGAGCTGCACGACGACCGTGTGGGCCGCATCGCTGACGTTCCAGAAGGACTTCTCACCGTCCCCGGTGAAGGTGCCCGACCACTTGCCAGGAATGTGCAGACCCGGTCCGCGCAGGCCCTTCGGTTCGTCGGCAGCGCCAGGGTCGAGCGTCGCGCCCCGGACGTGAGCGAGCGGGATCTCAAGCTTGCTGGTGAACGACCACAGCTTGTCCAGGCCCTGGGGCACGACAGTCAGGGTCGTGTCGCTCACGGTCACGATGTTGATCATCACGGTTCTCCCCTTCGGGTGGCTGTGCTGGCGGTGATCCCGGCGCGAGCCAGCAGTCGTTCACCGCACACAGCTTCGGGTCGGGACAGGCGGCAGAGGTGAGCGGCGAGCAGCCCGCGAACCTCGGCGTCGCGCGGCGCGAGCTCCACCAGGGCCACCAGCACGAGGTCGACCGTGTCGTCGTCGAGGTGGCCGGCCGCCAGGGTCGAGCGTAAAGCGGCGAGGAAGATGCCACGCTTGCTGCCGAAGGCCTGGTACATGCTGCCGCGGTGTAGCCGGACTGCCGCCAGCAGCTCGTCGACACCAGTTCCCTCGTATCCCGTGGTCCGGAACGCGGCTGCCGCCCGGGCGAGCACCTCGGCCTCGTCGAAACTCCTCGCCCGGCCCACGGATCGATGCTGCCACATAGATGAACAGTCAGTCAAGAATGATCGGTCATTTACTTGCCAGGCTGTGGGGCCAGCTCTCTAGGCGCCGGGATCCCCTCTGCCGGACACAGCGAGGACCTGGCGCGGCTGCTCCCACGCGTACCCCGTGGGCGACGCACACGGCTCAGCCACCGGGACTCCTAGGGGCATCGGCGCCGCCGGGTTCGCCCATCTCCGCTCAGCGCACCGGGTGTCCGGCCGCGGCGAGGACCGCCTTGACCTCGCCGATCCGCAGCGTGCCGAAGTGGAACACGCTGGCTGCCAGCACCGCGTCCGCCCCGGACTCGGCGGCCGGGGCGAAGTCGGCCAACGCACCCGCTCCCCCGCTGGCGACGATGGGCAGGTCGACGGCACCACGCACCAGGCGCAGCAGCTCGAGGTCGTAGCCGACCTGGGTGCCATCGGCGTCCATCGAGTTGAGCAGCACCTCCCCGGCGCCGAGCTGGGCGGCGCGCACGGCCCAGGCGACCGCATCCACGCCGGTGGAGCGGCGGCCGCCATGGGTGGTCACCTCGAAGCCGGAGGCCGTACGGACCCCGTCACGGCAACGCCGCGCGTCGACAGACAGAACCAGCACCTGGCTGCCGAACCGCCTCGCGATCTCGCCGACGAGCTCGGGACGCGCCACGGCGGCCGTGTTGACCCCGACCTTGTCGGCCCCGGCTCGCAGCAGCCGGTCGACGTCGTCCACGGTGCGTACGCCGCCGCCGACGGTGAGCGGGATGAACACCTGCTCGGCGGTGCGCGACACCACGTCGTACGTCGTCTCGCGCGAGCCGCTGGAGGCGGTGATGTCGAGGAACACCAGCTCGTCGGCACCCTCCGCGTCGTAGGCCCGGGCCATCTCGACCGGGTCCCCGGCGTCACGCAGGTCAACGAAGTTGACTCCCTTGACGACCCGGCCTGCGTCGACGTCGAGGCAGGGAATCACCCGTACGGCGACGCTCACCGGGCCCTCACCAGCCGACGCCCGGCTTGTGGGCGACCGCCTCCACTTCGACGAGCATCCGCGGGTCGATGAGCGCGACGACCTGCACCATGGAGGTGGCCGGCAAGATCTCACCGAACACCGCGCCGTGCGCGCGGCCCGCCTCCTCCCAGCGGGAGATGTCGGTGACGAAGATCCGGGTGCGCACCACGTCGGCGAGCGAGACACCGAGCTGGGCGAGCGCGGCCTCGATGTTGCGGATCGACTGCTCCGTCTGCGCGGCCATGTCGCCCTCGTGGACGACCTGACCGTCGACGATGGACGTGCAGCCCGTGACCCAGACGTGGTCGCCGGCGGCGACGGCGCGGCTGTAGCCGACCACAGCCTCCCAGGGGGCGCCGCTGGAGATCTGCCTCCGGGCCATCAGGCGGCCCCGCTCGACACCGCCGCCAGTGCCTGCTCGAGCGTGAACGCCCCGGTATAGAGCGCCTGGCCGACGATCGCCCCCTCGACACCGAGCGGCACCAGCGTGCGCAGGGCGCGCAGGTCGTCGAGGGTGGCCACGCCGCCGCCGGCGACGACGGGACGGTCCGTGCTGGCGCAGAACTCGCGCAGCAGCTCGGTGTTGGGGCCGGCCAGCGTGCCGTCCCTGGTGACGTCGGTGACGACGTAGCGGGCGCAGCCGACGAGATCGAGCCGGGCGAGCACCTCCCACAGGTCGCCGCCCTCCCGCGTCCAGCCCCGAGCGGCCAGCGTCGTGCCGCGTACGTCGAGAGCCACCGCGACCCGGTCGCCGTGCTCGGCGATGGTGCGAGCCGTCCACGCGGGGTCCTCGAGCGCCGCGGTGCCGAGGTTGACCCGCCGGCAACCGGTGGCCAGGGCGGCCCGCAGCGAGTCGTCGTCGCGGATGCCACCGGACAGCTCGACGTGCACGTCGAGCTGTCCGACGACGCGCGCGAGGAGCTCACGGTTGCTGCCCCGCCCGAACGCCGCGTCGAGGTCGACCAGGTGCAGCCACGCCGCTCCCGCCCGCTGCCAGGTCAGGGCGGCCTCGAGTGGGTCGCCGTACGGCGTCTCGGTCCCCGCCGCACCCTGCACGAGCCGGACCGCCTCGCCACCGGCCACGTCGACGGCGGGGAGCAGGATCAGGTCGGCGGTCACGGTAGGCAGCCTAGGAGGGCCGCTCACCAGGTGTGCAGCCAGTTCTCCAGCAGCGCGGCACCGGCATCCCCGGACTTCTCCGGGTGGAACTGGGTGGCACACAGCGGGCCGTTCTCCACCGCGGCGACGAAGCGGTCGCCGCCGTGATCAGCCCAGGCGACGAGCGGCGGCTGCAGCGGGCCGGTCGGGTCGGGGTGCAGGTCCCAGCGGCGTACGCCGTAGGAGTGCACGAAGTAGAAGCGTTCCGCCTCCACCCCGGCGAACAGCCGCGATCCTGCAGGGACCTGCACCGTGTTCCAGCCCATGTGCGGCAGCGGCCGCGCCTGCAGCCGCTCTACGACGCCGGGCCACTCGCCGAGCCCGTCGCAGCCCACGCCGTGCTCGACGCCGCGCTCGAAGAGGATCTGCAGGCCGACGCAGATGCCGAGCACCGGCCGTCCGCCGGCGAGCCGCCGGTCGACGACTTCATGCCCGCGCACGGCCCGCACGCCCGCGGCGCAGGCGGCGAAGGCTCCGACGCCCGGCACCACGAGTCCGGCGCAGTCGAGGGCGGCCTGCCGGTCGGCGGTGAGCTCGACCTGGGCGCCGACCCGTTCCAGGGCGCGCACCGCCGAGCGGACGTTGCCGGCGCCGTAGTCGAGCACGACCACGCGGGGACTCACGAGCCGAGCGTGCCCTTCGTCGACGGCACGCCGGCCTCGCGAGGATCGAGCGACACCGCGTCGCGCAGGGCTCGGGCGAGCGCCTTGAACTGTGCCTCCACGATGTGGTGCGGGTCTCGGCCGGCCAGCACGCGGACGTGGAGGGCGAAGCCGGCGTTGGTGGCCAGTGTCTGCATGACGTGGCGGGTGAGCGAGCCGACGTACGCGTCGCCGATCAGGACGTACGCCTGTCCCTCCGGCTCGCCGGTGTGTAGGCAGTAGGAGCGGCCGGCGACGTCGACGGCGACCTGGACCAGGGCCTCGTCGAGCGGCACGAGTGCGTCGCCGAAGCGGCGAATGCCGCGCTTGTCGCCGAGCGCCTCGCGAAGCGCCTGACCGAGCCCGATCGCGACGTCCTCGACGCTGTGGTGGGCATCGACGTCGGTGTCGCCGTCGCACGTCACGGTCAGGTCGAGCAGGGCGTGCCGGGCCATGGTCGCGAGCATGTGGTCGTAGAACCGGACGCCGGTGGAGACCTCGGCCCGCCCCGAGCCGTCGATCTCGAGGTCCAGCACGACCTTGGTCTCGCTGGTGCCGCGCTCCACGCGCGCGCTGCGGCTCACTGGTCGAGCACCTCCTGACGGTCGAGCGCCTCGAGCAGCGCCGTGCGGAACACTGCCATCTCCCGCGCGGTGCCGATCGACACGCGAAGCCAGCCCGGCGCACCGACCTCGCGGACGAGCACGCCGCGGTCCAGGATCGCCTGCCACACGGCGTGCCGGTCGGCGAACCGCCCGAAGAGCGCGAAGTTGGCGTCGGAGTCGGCCACCTGCAGGCCCTGTTCTCGCAGCCACGCGACGGTCTCGTCGCGGCGCCCACGCAGCTCGTCGACGCGGGCGAGCAGCTCGTCGGCGCAGGACAGCGCCGCCCGCGCGACTGCCTGCGTCGTCGCGGAGAGGTGGTACGGCAGGCGCACGACCCGCAGCGCGTCGACGAGCTCCGGTGCCGCGGCCAGGTAGCCGAGCCGGCCGCCGGCCAGCGCGAACGCCTTCGACATCGTCCGGGTCACCGCCAGCCGCGGGAAGCGGTCGAGCAGGCTCAGCGCGCTGGGGGTCCCGGGCCGGCGGAACTCGGCGTAGGCCTCGTCGACGACGACGATGCCCGGGGCTGCGGCGGTGATCGCCTCGATCGTCGCGAGCGGCAACGCGGTGGCGGTGGGGTTGTTGGGCGAGGCGAGTAGGACGACCCCCGGACGGTGCTCGGCGAGCACGGCGAGCGCGGCGTCGGTGTCGATCGTGAAGTCGTCGGCGCGCGGCGCGGTCACCCAGGCGGTGCCGGTGTCGCGGGCGTACTCGGGATACATCGAGTAGGTCGGCGCGAACGACAGCGCCGTGCGCCCCGCCCCGCCGAACGCCTGCAGCAGCTGCAGCATCACCTCGTTGGAGCCGTTGGCCGCCCAGACTCGCTCGGCGGTGAGCCCGTGCCCGAGATAGCGCGCCAGGTCCGTGCGCAGCGCCCACGCCTCACGGTCGGGGTAGCGGTTGAGGCCGCGCGCCGCCTCCTCGACCGCGTCGGTGATCGCGGCGACGACGCGGGGCGAGGGCGGGTAGGGGTTCTCGTTGACGTTGAGCAGCACGGGTACGTCGAGCTGCGGAGCGCCGTAGGGCGCCAAGCCCCGCAGCTCGTCGCGCAGCGGGAGCACGCTGGCTGCGCGCATCAGACCAGCCGGCCGGCGACGGCCTCGCCGTGGGCGGGCAGGTCCTCCGCCCCGGCCAGCGCCATGACGTGCGGCGCCGCCTCGCGCAGCGCCCGTTCGCCGTAGTCGATGACGTGGATGCCGCGGAGGAACGTCTGCACCGACAGCCCCGAGGAGTGCCGGGCACACCCGCCGGTCGGCAGCACGTGGTTGGAGCCGGCGACGTAGTCGCCCAGGCTCACCGGCGCCCACGGCCCGACGAAGATCGCCCCGGCGTTGCGGACCAGGCCCGCCACCTGGCGGGCGTCGCGGGTCTGCACCTCGAGATGCTCCGGTGCGTAGGCATCGACGACCCGCAGCCCCTGTGCGAGGTCGTCGACGAGGATCGCGCCGGACTGCGGCCCGGACAGTGCGGTGGCGATCCGCTCGGAGTGCTTGGTCGCCGGCACCCGCTCTGCCAGGCGAAGCTCGACCGCGGCGACCAGCGCCGTCGAGTCGGTGACGAGCACCGCGGCCGCACCGGGGTCGTGCTCGGCCTGGCTGATCAGGTCGGCTGCGACGTGGGCGGGGTCGGCGCTGTCGTCGGCCAGCACGGCGATCTCCGTGGTGCCGGCCTCGGAGTCGATGCCGACGCTTCCCCGGACGAGACGCTTGGCGGCGGTGACGTAGACGTTGCCGGGGCCCGTGATGAGGTCGACCGGAAGGCACAGTGGCTTCCCCGCCGCGTCGCCGATGCCGTACGCCAGCATGGCCACCGCCTGCGCCCCGCCGACGGCGTAGACCTCGGTGACACCGAGCAGCGCGCAGGCCGCGAGGATCGTCGGGTGCACGCGGCCGCCGTGCTCGCGTTGCGGCGGTGAGGCGACCGCCAGCGAGCCGACGCCGGCCTCCTGAGCCGGCACGACGTTCATGACGACGCTGGACGGCAGCGGCGCAAGGCCGCCGGGCACGTAGAGGCCCACCCGCTCCACCGGCACCCAGCGCTCGGTGACGGTCCCGCCCGGCACGACCTGCGTCGTGAGGTCGGTGCGGCCCTGGTCGCGGTGGACGAGCCGGGCGCGGCGGATCGCCTCCTCGAGCGCCGTCCGGACGTCGGCGTCGACCCGCTCGCATGCCTCGGTGAGCTGCGCCGAGGGCACCCGCACGTGCTCCAGGCGTACGCCGTCGAAGCGCTCCGTAGCCTCGAGCACCGCCGCCAGCCCGCGCCGGCGAACGTCGTCGACGACCGGGCGGATGCGTTCGACGGCCTCGTCGACGTCGTGCACCGCGCGCGGCAGGTGCCCGCGGGGGTCCTCGGTCGACCCACGCAGGTCGATCGTCCTCAGCACGGCTCGAGTCTAGGCGCGGGCGCGGCCACGCCGGCTGCCGCGTCAGTCGGCGGTGAGCCGCACGGTGAACTCCGCGCTGCCGGCCTGGTCGGAGGCCACCGACACACCGAGCCCGTCGAGCGCCTTCAGGGCCTGGGCGGCATCGGCGTCCATGCCGGTGGGCTCGCCATCGATCCTGGGCACGAGGTCGTAGACCGCGTCGAGGTCGAGCCACGCCGCGAACTGCGCCTTGTCGAGGTCGGCCACCGCGGCCTTGACCCGAGGGTCGTCGCCGAGCGTCTCGCCGGAGCCGAAGCGCCGGAGGTAGCCCTGGTCGGTGCCGATGCGGTAGGTGTCGCCGTCCTTGACCCGGGCGATGGCCCCCGCAGGGATGTCCGCCCCGTCCCGCTCGGCCGCGTCGAGGACCTTCGCCACCACGGCGTCTGCGCGGTCGGCGTCGGTGTGGATCGCGAGACCGATCTTGGGTGTGTCGCCGGTCGCGCCATCGGAGTCGACGGCGGCGACGAGGCCGCTGCCCAGCACGGTCTTGAGGTCCTGCGGCAGCTGCAGCCCGGTCGACTGCTCGATCTGCGCGAGCTGGTCGTTGACCGCGGCCCGGCCGCCGGCGGCACTGGCCAGGCTCTCCAGCAGCGCCTTCCACCCGTTGGTGACAGCGTCGTCGCCGTAGGCCAGCTGCAGCGCCGCCAAGGCGCCGCGCGGTGCCTGCGACAGTGTCGCCGCCGGATCGACCTTCGCCGGAGCCACGGCGTTGTCGATGCCGCGGGCGACCGCCTTGAGCTCCACGTCGTCCGGCGTGAACTGCAGCCCGAACGCGACGGTGCCGGTCATCGAGGCGGTGAGGTCCTTGGCCGCCGCGGCGTCGGAAGACAGGGCCCCCGGGGACAGGCCCGTGGTCGCGCCGGCCCCGAAGGAGTTGCCCGGAAGCTGTCCGATCACCCGACCGACCCGCTGCAGGTCGAGGTAGCCGACGAGCGGCGACTGCTCGCCGACCGCGGACAGGGCGTCCTGGAAGCCCGCGGCGTCGACGAGCCGCTGGTCCCCGTCGCGGGTCACGGCGTCGAGTCCGCTCTGCCGGTCGGAGACGAAAGCCCAGCCGTCCTTGACGGCGAAGACGGTGTTGTCGACGTCGGCGGTCAGCTTGCCCAGAGACTTCGCCGCGGCGCCGTCGTCGGTGGACTGCAGCACCAGCACGACGGTCGGCTCCCGGGCCCCCTTGTCGGCGGGGAGCACGGCCACCGCGAACCGGTTGCCGAGCCACGGCTGCACGTCGGCCCAGCTGAGGTCCTTGCCGCCGATCTGGTCGACGACCCACTTGCGCAGGTCGGCCTCGTCGCCGGGCAGCCGCTCCTTGAGCGCGTCGAACTTGCGGAGGAAGCGCAGCGCATCGAGTTTCTCGCCGGCCTGCGGGTCGAGGTCGATCCGGACGAAGGCCAGGGCGTCGGCCGGAACCACGGCCTCGGGCCGGTCGCCGAAGCCGCCGACCACGTTGCGGACCAGCGCGTAGGCGCCGATGCCGACGGCGACGACCAGGACCGCGGCGACGAGGGCGGCGAGCAGGCCACGCCGGCGTCGGGGGGGAGCCTCTGGACCGCCGGCGAGGACGTCGGTCTGGCCGCTCTGGGGCTGGTACGGATCGGTGTCGCTCACTGCCAGGTCTCCCCCGTGCCGGGACGCCCTCGCTCGGGACGCCGGCGAACAGCGTACCCAGTCGTGCCCACGTTTGAGGCGCTTGTCCACAACAGCACCTACAGTCCAGGCATGGCCGAGGCACGGGGAGAGGCGCTACCGCTGTTCCCGCTCGGCACCGTGCTGTTGCCCGGCGCGATCCTGCCGCTGCACGTGTTCGAGCCGCGCTACCGGGCGCTGGTGCGCGACCTGCTCGGCCGGCCGGAGGGCAGCCCGCGGGCCTTCGGCGTGGTGACCATCTCGGCCGGCCACGAGGTGGGCGAGACCGCGGCGACCGCGCTCAGCCAGGTGGGCTGCGTCGCCGAGGTGCGCGCGGTCAGCCCTCACGAGGACGGGCGCTTCGACGTCGTGGCGGTCGGCACCAGCCGGTTCCGCCTGCTCGCTGTCGACGAGGCAGCGGGCACGCCCTACCTCACGGGGCGCGTGGAGCTGCTCGGCGAGCCACTCGGTCCTGCCGACGACGCCGGCGGCGAGGCCGCGACCGGGCGCCGCCTGGTCGCCCTCGTCGGACAGGTCTCGGCCTCGCTGCGGCACTACCTGACCCTCGTGCAGGGGGACGAGGCGGCCGGGGAGGTGCTGCCCGGTGAGCCCGCGGCGCTGTCCTACCTGGTCGCAGCGCAGCTGGTGCTCGACCGCAGGGACCGCCAGCGGCTGCTCGCGGCGCCGGACACGACGAGCCGGCTGCGCCTCGAGCTCGGGCTGCTGCGCCGTGAGCGCGTGCTGGTGGAGGCACTCGGCGCGGTGCCGGCGACCGACGCCTTCGCGCAGCGGTAGCGCCCACCCGGCCGCGCCGGTCGCCGTCACGGCGGCCCCTGGTAGTCCGCCGGTGCGGTGTCGCTGCGATACGCACGCTCCGGCAGCGCGCGACCGTCGAGAGAGGCGCGCATCGTCGCCAGCACCTGCGCCGGCGCGTCCTGGTAGACGTTGTGGCCGCCGCGTACGTAGACCAGCCGGGCATCGGCGAGCGTCGTGCCATATTCGACGGCGGAGTGCCACGACAGGTAGTCGCAGGAGCCCTTGACGACGAGCGTCGGCGTGCGGTCGCCCGCCAGCGGGCGCGGGTCGCGCTCCGGCGGCGCAATGGCGGACTGCGGGTAATGCAGGCGGTAGAAGCCGAGGCCGGTCGGCGGGTGTCGCCGGCCGTGGCCGCCGCAGTGCAGCGCGGGCTCTGAGGTCGCGTACACGCGGTCGTTCTGCGCATCGGCCTCGGCGTCCCCGACGAGTGCGTATGCGGCGTCGGGGTCGACCTGCAGCAGCGCGTAGAGGAACAGGTTGCGCGGGCGAAGCAGCCGGGCGTACAGCCGGGTGCGCGTGCCGGAGTCGAGCCGGCCCCGGACGCCGCTGCCGCTGGTGTCCGCCGGGTCGAGCGGGCCCGGTGACAGCAGCACGGCGCGGTCGACCCGGCCGGGGTGGGCCGCGAGGTAGGCCGCCACAACCGTCGCACCGTAGGAATGCCCCACCAGGACGAGCCGACGGGCACCGATCCGACGGCGGATCGCCTCCAGGTCGCCGACGTCGCGGTCGCGGCTGTACTGCCGCGGCGCCAGCCGCGTCGAGCGCCCGGATCCCACGGCGTCGTAGACGTAGACGTCGAAGCCGTCGCCGGCGAGGCGGCCGAAGTACTCCGCGTCCCCGGCCATGTCCGGTGTCCCGGGTCCGCCGTGGACGAAGACGACGGGCGTCTCACGCGACTGGCGCCGTGGGCGCATCTCGACGTACCTCACCCGCGAGCCGGACGGCAGATCCCAGTACCGCTCCCCGGCCACCTGCTGCGCGGGCATCCCCGGCTCGGGTGACGGGACAGCGATCGCCGCCGCGACCACGGCCAGGACCAGGCCCTGCACGCCGGCCGCCACCCGCAACCACCGTCGACGCTCGTCCCGGACGAGGCCACGCGCCACCCAGCGCACGCCGACACCCGCGATTGCGACGGCGACCAGCAGGCCGACGCCGAGGAACCCGGCGGGGTGCGGGGTCAGCCATGCGCACCCGACCGCAGCGGCGGCCCCGACGGCGGGCGCGGCGAGCGACCCGAGCAGGAGCCTCACCGGCCGCGGAGTCATCACGGCCAGAACTGTCGTTCGGTCGCGACCGGCTGCGCATCGGTGACGTCGCCTACGACACCAGTGGCATGACTGCGCCACACACGGGGCCGACGATACGGGCGCCGACGATCAAGGCCGGTCCTGGACGGCGCCCCCGGTCCAGCCGGAGTCCACCACTCCACGTGCGAGCTCCGCGGACTGCAACCAGGTGTTCGACCGGCCGACTACGCAAGCGGATCGAGCTCATCGAGGGTACGTGAAGTCCTCCGCCTCCTGGCTGACACAGGTCCGGTGTCGAGCACATATGCATGGTGCAAGCCAGGGAGTCCTCGCACCTGCCCTAGCAGTTCGGCCAAGCCCGCTATCGCGTTCTGCTGACTTTCCCGGCTCGCGAAGTCCCGGAGCGTGATCGTGGCGTAGCCGGGTCCGGTTCGCTGCAGCCTGGATGGTCGAACACTCGCGGCCGGATCTCGAGCGCCGCTCATCATCGCCTCCCCGTGGTCGCACCTAGTGCACGCCAGCCGGTCACGCAGCCGGCGGCTTCGACGATCACCAGCAGCGTGGCCGTCGCACTGAACGCGATGGTCCACGGTCCTGCCGGGAGCGTACGGACGTTGTCCGGACCGGCAACGAGCACGTGGTAGGCGATCCCGAAACCGAGCGAGCCGACCATCGACGCGAGCAGCAGGCCGGATCCGGCCCGCCGGTGCCCCATCCGCACCAAGACGGCCACCGCGATCGGGCTGGCGAGCACGACGACGGCGATGAACGCCTCCTGCCAGGCGGCGAGCGCGGCGTTGCCTCGCCCGACGTGCGCGGCTGCGTGGAGAAGATTGGTACCGGTTACCGCCGCCACGACCACGGTCACTGCTGTCGCGGGTGCACCGGCGCGATCACCGGCGGCCGGCGGTCGAGAGCGGACGGCCTGCGTCATCGTCGTCCTTCTGCCCGCGAGGCCTCGGCCGTGGATTCCCGAGCCAGCCAGTCGTCGAAGGACGTGTCGTCGGTGATCCCGCCGTGGGGAAGCAACCCACCCGCCCGGTTGGCCTGGCCGGTCCCGCCCGGGAACGGCACGGGCACGACCCAGCCGCGCAGTCCACGTGCGACGCGGTAGCGCCGCACCAAGTCCGGGAGCGATTCCATTCGGGGGCCAGCCAAGTCCGGAGCCCGTGCCATGTCCGGATGCTCAGCCAGGTCGACCAGATGGCGGGCCACAGCGGCCAGATCCACCGGTTGGATGCGCATGGCGGGCACGAACACCAGAGGTCCCCATTTGCCGCGCCGGAGGCTCTGTGCGGCGAAGTCGTGGAATTGCGTGGTGCGCGCGATGACCGGGCGCAGCCTGGTCTGACCCGCGAGGTCGAGCAGTCGGCTGCCTCCTGACGTCTGCCGCTCGGTCACGGCGGGCCGCTGGCCGCCGGGCGGGACGCTATGGCCGCGGCGCGAGCGCTCGCATCGGCGCAACCACCTACCGCCGATGCCCAGGGACGGCCTTCCATCGCCTCCCTCTGGCAGCGCGGGCACGGCCGCCTCGTGCGGCGACATCGCCGATGCCGCGGCGGCCCTCGGGGCCGCAGCCTGACGGTCGGGCAGCGATCCAGCCCGCGGCCAGTCCCGGACAAGGCAGAGGAAGGACCAGTGTGTCGTTCATCACGCCGGAACTCATCCGGGCCGTCCAGGAGGAGCGGCTGTCCGTGGCCCGAGAACGTCACCGGGCCCGGAATCCCGCCACTCCAGTCCCGGTGCTGGGCCGCGTGCTGGCCGTCCTCACACCCAGGCTTCGGCCGCTCACGAGGCCCTCGCGGCCGAGCCGCGAGGACACGGCGCCGCGGAACGCCTGACCAGCGCACCCCCCTGACGCGACCCGGCGACATCCCCGCCCGCTCCCGACGTCCCAGCCCGACCACCACCGAGGAGACCCACCGTCATGACCACCCCGCTCGTCTGCGCGCCGTTGCCGGTGCCGGTCGCCGGCACCTACCACATCGACCCGGCCCGCTCCCGGATCGCGTTCACCACCCGGCACCTGTTCGGGCTGGGCGGCGTGCACGGCAGCTTCGACCTGATCAACGGACAGATCGGCATCCCCGACGACCCCGAGCAAGCCTGGGCCCGGGCCACCATCGCGGCCGCCAGCGTCGCGTCCGGCAACCGCGGCCGCGAGCGCAGCGTCCGCTCGCCCCGCCTGCTCGACGCGGCCACCCACCGGTACCTGCGCTTCGCGTCCGAGCGGCTGACCCTCACTGACGGGACGGCCGTTCTCACCGGACAGCTCACGGTGCGAGACGCCACCCGGGAGGTGGTGCTGGCCATCGACGACCTCGACTGCGCGGACCGGGAGCTGCGGGTCCGCGCCGGCACGCAGATCGACCGCTACGCCTTCAACGTCACCGGCTACCGCGGCCTCGCCGCCCGCCACCTCGACATCAGCCTCGACGTCGTAGCTGCCCGGACGTGAGCGAGCAAGGAGGACAGCGATGACAGAGACGATCGAGCCGATCAGCGTGCACGGGTTGCGGAAGAGCTTCGGCCGGACAGTCGCGCTCGAGGGCCTCGACCTGGTGCTTCGGGCTGGTGAGGTGCATGGCTTCCTCGGCCCGAACGGCTCCGGGAAGACGACCACGCTGCGGACCCTGCTCGGCCTGATGCGTGCGGATGCCGGGACCGTCACAGTGTTGGGCAGGGACCCCTGGCGTGATGCCGTCGAGCTCCACCGGCGGCTCGCCTACGTCCCCGGTGACGTCGTGCTCTGGCCGACGCTGACCGGCGGTGAGGTGATCGACCTGATGGGCCGGCTCCGCGGCGGGATGGACCCGAAGCGGCGCGAAGAGCTCGTCGCCAGGTTCGAGCTCGACCCGACGAGACGGAGCAAGACGTACTCCAAGGGCAACCGGCAGAAGGTTGTCCTCGTCGCGGCTCTCGCGAGCGAGGTGGACCTGCTGCTCCTCGACGAGCCGACCAGCGGGCTGGACCCGCTCATGGAGGCGGAGTTCCGCGGTGCGGTGCACGAGGCGCGCACGGCGGGGCGGACGGTGCTGCTGTCAAGCCACCTCCTCGGCGAGGTAGAGGCCCTCTGCGACCGGGTCACTCTCGTGCGGTCCGGTCGGGCCGTCGAGAGCGGCTCACTGGCCGATCTGCGCCACCTCACCCGGACCTCGCTGGCGGCCGAGACGGCTCGACCAGTGGTGCTGGACGGCGTGCCCGGCGTGCACGGCCTGGTCGTCGAGGGGTGCCGGGTGACCTGCCAGGTCGACCCAGCCGCGCTCGGCGCGGTGATGTCCACGCTGGCCGCAGCAGGCATCCGTTCGTTGACCAGCTCTCCGCCGACGCTCGAGGAGCTCTTCCTCCACCACTACGGACAGGACGCCACCGGCACTCACGTGGAGCCCGCGGGGGTGCCGGCGTGAGCGCGTTCACTGGGACGGAACGGCTGCTGCGGCTCGCGCTGCGCCGCGACCGGGTCGTGCTGCCGTCCTGGGTGGTCGGGACCTCGCTGCTCGTGCTGGGCACCGCCAGCAGCTTCGCGCAGATCTCCGTGCCGGACCGTCTGCCCATGCCGCGTCGATCGAGGCGAGCCCGGTGATGCACGCGCTGTACGGGAAGCCGTACGACATGTCCACCGTCGGCGGGGCGACGGCGTGGCGGCTGGGCAGCGGACTCGGGCCACTGGTCGCCGGGCTGATGAGCATCGTCCTGGCCGTCCGCCACACGCGGGCTGAGGAGGAGGCGGGGCTCAGCGAGCTCACCGGGTCCGCCGCGGTCGGCTGGCTCAGCTCCGTGGCCGCCGCCATGGCCGTCACGGGGTTGGCCACCGGCGGTTTGGGGGCGGCCACCACGGCCGGGCTCGCCGCGAGCGGTGAGCGACCGGCGGGAGCGCTCGGGCTCGGCCTGGCGATCGGCGTGACCGGCTGGCTCTTCGGCGCGCTCGCCCTCGTCGCGGCGCAGCTCGGCTCCCGTGCGCGGACCGCGAGCGGCACGGCCGGCGCGGCGCTCGCATGTGCCTACGCGCTCCGGATCCTTGCCGATCTGGCAGATAGCGACCTGCGCTGGCTGTCACCGTTCGCCTGGGCCCAGGCGGTCCGGCCGTTCGCCGGGAACTCCTGGGCCTGGCTCGTCGCTCCCCTCGCCGCGACGGCTGGGATTGCCGCCGCTGCGGTCGCGCTGGCCGCCCGCCGCGATCTCGGGGCCGGCCTGCTCGCGGACCGGCCCGGGCAGGCCCACGCCTCGACGCGGCTGCGTTCGGTGTGGACGCTGCGCTGGCGGACCGAGGCCGGGGCGCTGCTGCGCTGGGCCACAGCCGTCATGGCCTTCTGCGCCGTGGCGGGGATGCTCACACAGGAGGCGCGCAGCGTGCTGGCCGACAGTGCGACGCTCGCCGACGCCTTCCGGCGAGCCGGCGGGACCGGCGACGTGGCGGACGCGTTCGTCTTCGCCATGCTTGGTGTGCTGGCGCTGGCTGCCTCCGGGCTCGGCATCCAGCTTGTGCTCCGGCTGCGCGGCGAGGAGGCAGCCGGTCGTGCGGAGCCGGTGCTCGCCACCCCGGTGTCCCGTCCGGCGTGGGCGTTGTCGCACCTCGCGGTTGCGTTCGCCGCCTCCGCGGGACTGCTGCTCCTCGCCGGTGCCGTGCTGGGCCTGGCCGACGGCGCGCGCACCGGGGAAATGTCCCACCGGACCGCACAGCTGGTGTCGATGGCCGCCGGGCAGGTGCCGGCGGCGTGGTCGCTCGCGGCGCTGGCGCTGGCCCTTGCCGGCGCACTCCCGCGGCTGGCCGCCGCGGCATGGATCGTGCTCGGCGCGTGCGTCGTGCTCGGCCAGGTGGGGACGGCGTTCGGCTTGCCGGAGTGGGCCGGTGACCTGTCGCCGTTCGCGCATGCCCCGCGTGACGCGTTCGCCGGGCAGGGGCGACCGGCGCTGCTCCTCACGCTGCTCGCAAGTGCGGCGCTGATCGCGGTGGGCACGGTCGGCGCCCGCCGGCGTGACGTGCCGGTCTGAGCCGGCCGAGCCGGGCGGACCAGGGGTGCTGCGATGATCGGGCTGTGGCGAAGGCACCTGCTGGCGGGACACCGGCCACGGTCGCCCTCGGCAGCGCCGGCGTGCCCTTCGTCCTGCGGCCGTACGAGCACGACCCCGCCGCCGAGTCCTACGGTCTCGAGGCGGCGAACGCACTGGGCGTGGAGCCCGGCCGCGTCTTCAAGACGCTGCTTGCCGAGGTCGACGGCCGGCTGAGCGTCGCCGTCGTCCCGGTGGACGCGCGGCTCGACCTCAAGGCGCTGGCGGCGGCACTCGGCGCCAAGCGCGCCGTGCTGGCGGAGCCGGCCGCGGCGGAGCGGGCGACGTCGTACGTCATCGGCGGAATCAGCCCGCTGGGTCAGCGCCGGCGGCTGCCGACGGTCGTCGACGCCTCCGCGCTCGCGCACCCGACCGTGCTGGTGTCGGGCGGGCGCCGCGGGCTGGACGTCGAGCTCGCGCCGAGTGACCTGGTCAGGCTCACCGACGCGACCACCGCGGATCTCACGCGCCGCTAGCCTGGCGGACCCACCGCCGACGACACGGACCCACCTGGCGGGGCGGCGTCAGTCGTCGCGCCCGCGCTCGGGTGCGCTCATGTCCCCGGTCCCGGGCGTTCCTTCGGCGATCCCGTAGCGCAGGTACACGATGCCGTCCGGACTGCTCACCGGCGGTTCGAGGAGGCTGAGGTTGGTGGGCACCGCGCCGCCGTCGAACACCTGCTTGCCCACGCCGAGCACGACGGGGTGCACCCACAGGTCGAGCCGGTCGAAGAGCCTCTCGCGCAGGAGAGTCTGCACCAGGTTCAGGCTCCCGACGACCTTCACGTGCTCGTGCCGGTCCCGGACCTCGCGCACCGCGCCGGGCAGGTCCGGGCCGAGCTGCGTGGACCCGGCCCACAAGAGGTCGGGCCGGCCGCGGGAGGCCACGTACTTCGGGACGCGGTTGAAGAGCGTGGCGATGTCGTCGTCGGCGCCGCCCTCCTGGTGCGGCCAGTAGGCGGCGAAGATGTCGTACGTCCGCCGGCCGAGCAGGAGGGCGTCCGTGCCCTCGTACGCGGCACCGACCTGCGCCCCGGCGAAGTCGTCCAGCAGAGGCGCTTGCCAGCCGCCGAACGGGAACCCCTCCGGGTCCTCCTCCGGGCCGCCGGGGGACTGCCCGACGAGGTCGAGGGTGGCGAACAGCTCGATGTGGATGCGGCCCATGGCGTGCTCCCGATGTGGTGCTCATCCCGGTCGGGAGGTAGACCTGTTGGCGACGGCAGGCTCATCGCCGCGACGGCACGTACCACCGCAGGTCACCCGGCGCAGCGACGGCGAGGGCGCTCAGGAGGGGCCGCCGCCCGAATCCACGACCCGGTCACGGGGCCAGCCCACCCCGCGGGTCATGTGCAACGTCCGGGGCGTGCGCACGCGCGCACGGAGGAGGCGGCGGGCTCACGGTGGCCACCGGCGGTGCGGGCCGGCCGGCCGGAACCCGGGGTCAGCCCGGACCGCGCGCCTGGCGGGACAGCAGCTCACGCAGCACCGGCAGCGCCCGGCGGTCCTTGTCACGGTTGGCCGCCGCCTTGCTGCGCACGATGTCGGCCAGGGACGCGAGCAGGACGGGCGTGCCGTGCAGCACGACCTCCACGGCGTCCCGACGCAGGTCGGCATAGCCCGCCGTCCCCGCCGGCTCGACCGTGATGTCGAGATCGCCGTGCTTCGTGCACACGTTGAGCACCGGCATGCCGGCGAGAGTGTCGGCGTCATGACCGAAGGGCACGCCGGCCTCCGGGGCTCCCTCGGCGCGGATCCGGGCGTCGAGCTCGTGCAACGCCGCCGACAACCGAGCGAAGTTCTCGCGCTGCCGCTTGGGAACGACGTCGACGTCCACGGTGGGTATGGGAGATCCCTGCAGATAGGCGGCCAGCCCTCCGATGACGACGAACTCGACGCGGTGGGCGGTGAGCACACGCAAGATGGCGTCCGGAGCGAACTCAGCCGGCACGTCGCTGCGCATCCGCCTCGGCGCGCATCTCGCGGAACTGCCGCACGACCGATATCAGGTGGTCGAGGCGTTCCTCGGGGGTCAGGCGCAGGAGCGCCTCGGCCTGCTCGATGTCCGAGTCGTCGTACGGGTCGAGGCCGACGTCGAGCCGGAAGCCGCAGAGTCTGAGCAGGTGCAGCACCGTGTCGAACCGCGGCGAGGTGCGGCCGGCTTCCAGCCGGGCGATCGCGCTCTGCGTGGTGCCGGCCCGGCGGGCAAGCTCGGGCTGGCTGAGTCCGGCGCGCCGCCGCGCCTCTCGGACCAGGTCACCGCCCCGCACGGCAGACCACCATAGCGTCGTCGCTATTGCCGCGTCCCCTGCGACCCTGGCCTCGTGGCTCGGAGCACACCGGCGACGCGGGCGCTGGCCCAGGCTGGAGTGCCCTACGAGCTGCGCCCGTACGAGCACGACCCCGCCGCCGAGTCCTACGGGCTCGAGGCCGCGCAGGCGTTGGGAGTGGATCCGGCGCGGGTGCTGAAGACGCTGCTCGCCGAGGTCGACGGCCGGCTCGCCGTGGCGGTCGTCCCGGTGGAAGCGCGGCGGACCTCAAAGCGCTGGCGAGCGCGCTGGGCGGCAAGCGGGCGGTCATGGCCGAGCCGGCAGTGGCGGAGCGGGCGACCGGCTACGTCGTCGGCGGGATCAGCCCGCTGGGCCAGCGCAGGCGGCTGCCCACGGTGGTCGACTCCTCCGCCGTGGCGCACCCCACCGTGCTCGTCTCCGGCGGACGGCGCGGCCTGGACATCGAGCTGGCTCCCGCCGACCTCGTGCGACTCACCGGGGCAACCACGGCGGACGTAGCCCGCGGCTCGGCAGCCAGCGCACAGCCGCCGCACCGGCATCGGTGATCGTGAACGACCCTGGCCGTCAGGAGTGATCTGAACAGGCTTCCGGAGCCATGGCCGCAGAAGCGTCACCAGACCACGGTCGGCGCCGCGGTCCGAGCACGCTGTTGCCCCGCGAGCGCAGCGTTGCCAGCAAACCGACACGGCGCTTTCAGCCGGGCCCGGTGGCGGCGTCGGCCCGGTGGCGTGCCGGCCGAGCCGGCGGGTCGTCGAGCCACGCGTTGAGCAACAGCACGACGACGAGAGCGGCGACCGCCCACAGCGAGAGGACGCCCCACGCGTCGACCCGCAGCGGCACCTCGAGGCGGGTGCCGACCGCCAGGCCCTTGAGGGAGCCGACCGGGTCGGGACCGAGCAGGACGCCGATCCGCCAGGAAAGCAGGGCGCCGACCAGGCCGCCGACCGCAACGGTCACGGCGACGGCCGCCCCGCTGCGACGGTGCCGCGGGAAGAGCAGCACCGCCTGTACGAGGCCGGCGGCGGCGAGCAGCGCAGCGAGCACGCCTTGCCGGGGAAACAGCAGCGCGGCCTGGTCACCGTCGAGCACCGCGCCGTCCTTCACGACGCGGGCGGTGACTCCGGGAGCGAGCGTCGGCCACAGGGCACCGACCAGCGCGGCAAGCACCAGGGTGCTCAGCAGCGCCTCGACGACCAGCCGCCGCCGGCCCCGACGAGCGTTCGGCTCAGGCCCGGCCGGCTCAGTGGCGGTGAGTACGGGTTCGAGCGGGACACCGTGCTCACGGAAAGCAGGCTCAGCCAAGGCACGCCGGCCCGAGCAGCGCCTTGATGTCGCCGAACAGGGCGGGCGTGGCACTGACCCGGAGCCGCTCGTCGAGCCGCAGGACCTTGACCCGGGCGCCGTCCTGCAGCCGCAGGTGCACCTCGGTCACGCCCGGGTGCGTGGCGAGCACCTCCTTGAGCCGCTCGACCACCGGCGGCGTGCAGCGGCCGACCGGCATGGACAGCACGACCGGACCGCGCTGCCCCACCGACAGATCCGGCAGCGAGATGTCGCTCGCCACCACCTGCGGCACGTCGTCGCGACGGTCGAGCTTGCCGCGTACGACGACGACCTTGTCCTCCCCGATCGTCAGCGCGTGGCTCGCGTAGCTGCCCGGGAACAGCATGACCTCGACCGCGCCCTCCATGTCCTCCACGGTGGCGGTCGCCCACGGGTCGCCCTTCCTGGTGACGCGGCGCTGAACGGAGGTGACCAGACCGGCGATCGTGACCGTGGTCCCACTGGGATGCGCCTCGGCGTCGGAGAGCTCGGAGATCGAGCAGTCGGCGGCCAGCGTCAGCACGTGCTCGACGCCGAGCAGCGGGTGGTCGCTGACGTAGAGGCCGAGCATCTCGCGTTCGTAGGAGAGCTTGACCGCCTTGTCCCACTCGGGGAGTTCACGGATGTCGTCGTCGTCCGGGGGGTCGACCGGCCCAGCGTCGGCGCCGCCGAACAGGTCGAACTGTCCGATGGCCTCGTTGCGCTTGAGCTCGACGACGGCCTCCACCTTGTCCTCGTGCACCGCGAGCAGGGAGCGCCGCGCCCGGCCGAGGGAGTCGAAGGCGCCCGCCTTGACCAGCGACTCCACGACGCGCTTGTTGCAGACCCCGGCCGGGACCTTGTCGAGGAAGTCGTTGAAGCCTCGGTAGCGGCCCTGCTCGCTGCGGGCGACGACGATGCCGGCCACGACGTTGGCGCCGACGTTGCGAATGGCCGTGAGCCCGAACCGTACGTCGGTGCCGACAGCGGTGAAGTCGGCATCGGAGTCGTTGACGTCGGGCGGCAGCACCTTGATCCCCATGCGGCGGCACTCGGAGAGGTAGAGCGCGGTCTTGTCCTTGTCATCGCGCACGCTGGTGAGCAGGGCCGCCATGTACTCAGCGGGGTGGTTGGCCTTCAGATAGGCAGTCCAGTAGGAGAGCAGGCCGTAGGCGGCGGAGTGGGCCTTGTTGAAGGCGTAGTCGGAGAACGGGACGAGGGTGTCCCACAACGTCCTGATGGCCGCGTCGGAGAAGCCGTTGGCCCGCATGCCGTCGCGGAAGGGCACGAACTCGGCGTCGAGCACCTCCTTCTTCTTCTTGCCCATCGCCTTGCGGAGCAGGTCCGCTTTGCCCAGCGAGTAGCCGGCCACCTTCTGCGCGATGAGGAGGACCTGCTCCTGGTAGACGATCAAGCCGTGGGTCGGGTCGAGCACCTCGGCAAGCGGTGCGGCGAGCTCCGGGTGGATCGGCGTGACCGGCTGTGCGCCGTTCTTGCGCAGGGCGTAGTTGGTGTGCGAGCCGGCGCCCATCGGGCCGGGGCGGTAGAGGGCGCCGACCGCACTGATGTCCTCGAACCGGTCGGGCTTCATGAGCCGCAGCAGGGCGCGCATCGGGCCGCCGTCGAACTGGAACACCCCGAGCGTGTCGCCGTGGCCGAGCAGCTCGTAGGTTGGCCGGTCGTCGAGCGGCAGCTCTTCGAGCACCAGCGGGTCCTTGCCGTTGCCCACGATGTTGGCCAGGGCGTCGTCGAGGATGGTGAGGTTGCGCAGCCCCAGGAAGTCCATCTTGACCAGGCCGAGCGCCTCGCACGACGGGTAGTCGAACTGCGTGATGATCGCGCCGTCCTGCTCCCGCTTCATGATCGGGATGACGTCGAGCAGCGGCTCGCTGGACATGATGACGCCGGCGGCATGCACCCCCCACTGACGCTTGAGGTTCTCCAGGCCCTTCGCGGTGTCGACGACCTTGCGCACGTCGGCGTCGGACTCGTAGAGCGCGCGGAACTCGGCGGCCTCGCGGTGGCGCTGGTGCGCCTGGTCGAAGATCCCGCTGAGCGGGACGTCCTTGCCCATCACCGCCGGGGGCATCGCCGTGGTGATGCGCTCGCCGAGCGCGAATGGGTAGCCGAGCACCCGGGAGGCGTCCTTGACCGCCTGCTTGGCCTTGATGGTGCCGTAGGTGACGATCTGGGCCACCCGGTCGCTGCCGTAGCGCTCGGTGACGTAGCGGATCACCTCGCCGCGTCGGCGCTCGTCGAAGTCGATGTCGAAGTCGGGCATCGACATGCGCTCGGGGTTGAGGAACCGCTCGAAGATCAGCCCGTGGGCGAGCGGGTCGAGGTCGGTGATGCGCATGGCGTACGCGCACATGGAGCCGGCCCCGGAGCCGCGGCCCGGCCCGACGCGGATCCCGTTGGCCTTCGCCCAGCCGACGAAGTCGGCGACGATGAGGAAGTAGCCGGCGTAGCCCTTCGAGACGATGACGTCGGTCTCGTACGCGGCCTGCCGGCGTACGTCGTCGGGCACACCGGCGGCATAGCGCTCGTGCAGTCCGCGTTCCACCTGGGCGACGAACCAGGATGTCTCGTCCTCGCCCTCCGGGCAGGGGAAGCGCGGCATGAACCTCCCCTCGCCCTCGGTGAAGGAGACGTCGCAGCGCTCGGCCACCTTGAGCGTGTTGTCGCAGGCCTCGGGCAGGTCGGACCAGATGCTGCGCATCGCCTCCGGCGACTTGAGGTAGAAGTCGTCGGCATCGAACTTGAAGCGGTTGGGGTCGGCCAGGGTCGAGCCGGACTGCACGCAGAGCAGAGCCGCGTGCGCCTCGGCGTCGGGGCGCCGGGTGTAGTGCAGGTCGTTGGTCGCCAGCAGCGGCAGGTCGAGGTCCCGGGCCAGCCGTAGCAGGTCGGTGCGGACCCGACGCTCGATGCCGAGCCCGTGGTCCATGAGCTCGCAGAAGACGTTGCCCCTCCCGAAGACGTCGCGGAGGTCGGCCGCCGCGCGGCGGGCCTCGGCGTACTGGCCCAGCCGCAGCCGCGTCTGCACCTCACCGCTCGGGCAGCCCGTGGTGGCGATCAGCCCGGTGGCGTAGGTCGCGAGCAGCTCGCGGTCCATGCGCGGCTTGAAGTAGAAGCCTTCGAGGCTGGCCCGGCTGGAGAGTCGGAACAGGTTGTGCATGCCCGCCGTCGTCTCGGCGAGCAGTGTCAGGTGGGTGTAGGCGCCCGCCCCCGAGACGTCGTCCTCCCCCCCGCCACCCCAGCGGACGCGTGTCCTGTCGCCGCGGTGCGTGCCCGGCGTGACGTAGGCCTCGGTACCGATGATCGGCTTGACCCCGGCGGCCCTGGCTCTGCGGTAGAAGTCGTAGGCGCCGAAGACGTTGCCGTGGTCGGTCATCGCCAGCGCCGGCATGTCCAGGCGCGAGGTCTCCTCGAACAGCTCGCTCAGGCGGGCGGCGCCGTCGAGCATGGAGTACTCGGTGTGCGCGTGCAGGTGCACGAACGAGCCGCCGCTTCCCACCTGCTCTGCGCCTCCCTGAGCTCGTGCCGGACGGCCGTTGCGACCGGCTCCCGCGCCGTCCTGGGCAGGCGGCGGGGGAAGCGGCTGGCGGGGTGGGCGCCGTCCGCTCGTCGGTCCGCGCGGGCCCTGACGTCGACTCGGCGGCCCGTCCCGGGCCTTGACACCGTGCTGCCGGAGGTCCGCAGTCTAGGCCGGGGGGACCGACACCCCGGCGCCGTCCGACGTGGCCCCAGCGTGTCCGGCGTGTCGGGGACTGCACACGCCGGAGCACGCTCGGAGCTCGGCGATGGAACGACCGTCAGGTCGTCGCGGTCGACGCCGCATCGCTGCTCGGGCCGGCACCGGGATGCCCACCACCGCCGTGTCCGGACTCGGTGCCGGTCACCGCGAAGTCCTTGCCGACCTCGACGGTGACCCGTGCGCCGCCCGTGGTGACCAGGTGCGCCTCGTAAACGCCGTCGGAGTCGGTCTCGACCCGCAGGACCGTCGCCCCGGGGTACTTCGCGAGCGCCGCCGCCTGCACCTTCTCCTTCACGGTGCCGGTCAGCAGCTGCTCGTCGGAGCGCTGCGGCTGCGACTCGTCGCGGTTGCCGCCTTCCGGGCTGCTCGGTGCCGTGGCCGAGCTGCTGCCCGGGCTGCTGGAGCTGGCGTTTCCGGCGGCGTTCGCACTGATCGTGCCGGCCACTGCGGCGCCGGCAAGCAGTCCGGCGGTGGTGAAGGCGGCGGCCCTGGTCCAGCCGCGCCGACCCTGCCGGGCCACGGTGGATTCCGAGGTCACGGCCTCGGGGATCGCGTCCTGCATCGTTCCTCCTTCGTCGGGGACCCGGCTCCCGGGCCCTGCACGTAGGTTCGGCCGCGAACCTGTCCCAGCCGCTGGTGACGGCTGTCAACGACCTGAGATCTTTCGGGTGCGCCCGGGGGCGGCCCTTCTGCTCGCGCCCCGGCCGCGGTCCATCCACATGTCGTTGCTGCCGAGGCGGCTGGCGCCGCGGCCGTCCGCACCGTCGCTGGGTCACCCGGCAGCGCGCAGCAGGTCCAGGGCACGGGAGAGATCGTCGGGGAGCACCGACGTGACGGTTATGCGCCGCCCGCTCCCGGGATGGTCGAAAGCCAGCACGGCGGCGTGCAGCCACTGCCGGGACAGCCCGAGTCGGCGGGCGAGCATCGGATCGGCGCCATAGGTGAGGTCGCCGACGCAGGGATGGTGCAGGGCGGCCAGGTGTACGCGGATCTGGTGAGTGCGACCGGTCTCGAGGCGGACGTCAAGGAGGCTGGCGGCGGGGAACGCCTCGACCGTGTCGTAATGCGTCACGCTGGGCTTGCCACCGGCCACGACCGCCCACTTGTAGTCGGCGGTCGGGTGCCGGTCGACCGGCGCGTCGATCGTGCCGCGCAACGGGTCGAGGTGGCCCTGGGCGAGCGCCTGGTAGACCTTCTCGACCGTCCGGTCGCGGAACTGCCCCTTCAGGGATGTGTAGGCGCGCTCGGACTTCGCGACCGCCATGAGCCCGCTCGTACCGACGTCGAGCCGGTGCACGACACCCTGCCGCTCGCCAGCGCCGCTCGTGGAGACGCGGTAGCCGGCGGCAGCCAGCCCCGCGGTGACGGTGGGCCCGGTCCACCCGGGACTGGGATGCGCCGCCACGCCCACGGGCTTGTCCACCACGACGACGTCGTCGTCGTCGAGCAGCACACGCAGCCCCGGCACCGGTTCCGGCGGCTCGACCGGCCCGTGGGAAACGGTGGGGGGGAGGTCCACCTCGAGCCAGCTCCCGGCGCGCAGTCTGGCGGAACGCGCCGGCGCAACGCCGTCCAGGCTCACCCGTCCATCGTCGACGAGGTCGGCGACCCTTGTCCGTGACAGCCCGAGCAGCCGGGCCAGCCCGACGTCGAGGCGCTCGCCGTCCAGGCCGTCCGGGACGTGCAGGGTACGGGTGGCGCTCACCGCACCCGACCGTCGTACTCGATCCCGCGCATGCTGAGCAGCACCATCAGCCCGGCGGCACCCACGATCGCGGAGTCGGCGAGGTTGAAAACCGGGAAGTGCGGCAGCTGGATGAAGTCGACCACCTGCCCGCGCAGCGGACCCGGCTCACGGATCATCCGGTCGACGAGGTTGCCGAGCGCCCCGCCGAGCAGCCCGCCGAGGGCCACCGCCCAGGACACGCTGCGCAGCCGGCGGCTGATCCGCAGGACGATGCCCACCGCAGCCGCCGCGACGACCGTGAGCACGACGGTGTAGCCCTCGGCCAGGCTGAACGCCGCCCCCGGGTTGAAGGTGAGCTGGAGCCGGAGCAGGTCGCCGATCAGCTGGACCGGCTCGCCAGGATCCAGCCGGGACAGGGCGAACGACTTGGTCAGCTGGTCGAGCGCCAGGACCACGGCCGCCACCCCCAGCAGCAGCCCGACCCGGCGGCGACCCGGCTCATCGTCCGTGCGGGCCGGCACGGCGCTATCCTCGGTCGTCATCGCCGGCAAGTCTCGCACGGCGCGCAGCGTCTCCCCGGTGGCGCAGCGACCCCTCGACCGGGCCCGCTCCCTACACATTTGGGGCTCATGGGGGGCAGGAGGCTGCCGGGGCGCCACTGCAGCCCCCTGCGCCACTTGCACACCAATTGCGTACGGGATCGAGGGTGGGGCCGGCGTGGGCGGCGTCCAGCCGCTGCGTCAGCGACGCTCGGACCGCTGCTTGTCGGCCATGCACAGCGTGGCGCGGGGGAAGGCCTGCAACCGCGCCTTCCCGATCGGGTTGCCGCAGACCTCGCACACGCCGTAGGTGCCGTCGTCGATCCGGACCAGCGCGCGCTCGACCTGAGCGAGCACCTCGCGCTGACCCGCGGCCAGCGACATCTCCAGCTCGCGCTCGAAGGTCTTGGTGCCGGTGTCGGCCTGATCGTCCCCGGCCTGGTCGCCGCCGTCGCGGATCAGGTCGGCGAGGTCGCCCTCGGTACCGACGATCTCGGCACGGACGTCGTGTGCCTCGGCGGTGAGCAGCGCCCGCACCTCGGCGAGCTCCTGCTCGGTCCAGGGCTGCTCGTCGGCGGCGACGACCAGCGCCCCCGGCGCGGCCTTGACCGCCGGGGCTGCCAATGCGGGAGTCCTGGCCACTGGCGCCTTCTTGGCCGGCGCCTTCTTGGCCGGCGCCTTCTTCGCCGGGGCCTTCTTGGCCGGCGCCTTCTTCGCCGGGGCCTTCTTGGCCGGGGCCTTCTTGGCCGGGGCCTTCTTGGCCGGGGCCTTCTTGGCCGGGGCCTTCTTGGCCGAGGTCTTCTTGGCCGAGGCTGCCTTCGCCGGCGTCTTCTTCGCCGCCGCCGTCTTCGCGGTCGTGGCCGGCGCCTTCTTGGCCGGCGCCTTCTTCGCTGGGGCCCTCTTGGCCGAGGTCTTCTTGGCCGAGGCTGCCTTCGCCGGCGTCTTCTTCGCCGGCGCCGTCTTCGCGGTCGTCGCCGCCGACTGCTTCGCCGGCGCCTTCTTCGCCGACGCCTTCTTCGCCGGCGCCGTCTTCGCTGCCGCCGCCGTTTTCGCGGTCGTCGCCTTCTTCGCCGGCGCCTCAGAGGCCGCCGCTGCGTGCCCGGAGCTCCCCCTGCGGGTGGTTGCCTTGGCAGGGACGGCGGCCGAGGTCGGCCGGGTGCGCTTGCGCGGTGCCGCAGCAGCGATGCTGCGGGCCGCACCGGCAGCCGCCCCCGTCGCCGCGCCGGTCACCGCGCCGGCCGCCATCGAGACCACCGTGGCCATGCGCGATCCGACGGCCTTGCCCTGCTGGGCCATCACCCAACCCCCTGCTGATCGACAGTGACCCGCCGTAGGCGGGACTGGTGCGCAGGATAGGCCCGCGTCGGGGCGATGCAAGGTCTGGCTCGCCGTGACGTCGCGCACCCTCACCGGCGGGAGGGCCGGCCGGCGAGCTCGGCTGCGGCCAGCTCAACGTCGACCAGACTCTCCCTGCGGGTAGTTCCGGCGACGAGCTCGGCCAGGCGGCGCCGATGCCCAAGCGCTTCAGCGAGCGCGGCGGGGCCGCCTCGGTTGCCCTCCGCGGTGGCGGTGCGGCGCGCCCCGGGGTGGACCCGGATCCTCATCAGCGCCGAATGGCCGCCCGTCGACGCTGTCACTCGGGGGACCGCGTCACCCCGACACTCAGGCGCCGCCCCCGGACGCCCCGTGAGCCGACCGCCCGGAAAACGGGGTCGAGCCGACGGTACCCGCGCCCGTACACTGCGCCTGGCAAGGCGTTGATGGGGACGAGTAGTCCGGCCGGCGGCCAGGAGCGACCCGGGGGCGGTGCGAGCCCGGGGGTGCGCGCCGGACGAAGATCACCCCGGAGCCGCCGGAGGAACAGCGGGCCGTCGCGAGCGCGGCCCGCCCACTAGAACCGGCCGTACCCAACCGAGGGGGTCGGACGCGCCGTCCGGCCAAGGAGGGTGGTACCGCGGGACGCCCAACGGCGCCTCGTCCCTCCGACGCACGATGCGAGCACCACCGTCGTACGCCGGAAGGAACCAGGAAAGCCGTGACCGCCTTCTACCGCCCGATCCCCACCCGGGTGGACCTCCCCGCCCTGGAGCGGGACGTCCTCGCCCGGTGGCGCGAGCAGGGCACGTTCGCGCGCAGCCTCGAGGCCAGCCAGGGCCGCCCGCCCTGGGTCTTCTACGAGGGCCCGCCCACCGCCAATGGCAGGCCAGGCACGCATCACGTCGAGGCGCGCGTGTTCAAGGACGTGTTTCCGCGCTTCAAGACGATGCAGGGCTACCTCGTGGAGCGGAAGGCCGGCTGGGACTGTCACGGGCTGCCGGTCGAGATCGCTGTGGAGAAGGAGCTCGGCTTCTCCGGCAAGCCCGACATCGAGGCCTTCGGGGTCGCCGAGTTCAACGCCCGCTGCCGCGCCTCCGTCGAGCGCCACGTCGACGCCTTCGAGGCGATGACCGAGCGGATGGGCTACTGGGTCGACCTCTCCCAGGCCTACCGCACCATGGACCCCGACTACGTGCAGAGCGTGTGGTGGTCGCTCAAGCAGGTGTGGGACAAGGGCCTGCTCGTCGAGGACTCGCGCGTATCGCCGTACTGCCCGCGCTGCGGCACCGCGCTGTCCGACCACGAGCTGGCGCAGGGCTACGAGACCGTGGTCGACCCCTCGGTCTTCGTGCGCCTCCCGCTGACCGGAGGCCGGCTCGCCGAGGAGCATCCCGGCGCCGCGCTGCTCGTCTGGACCACCACGCCGTGGACGCTGGTGAGCAACACGGCGGTGGCCGTGCATCCAGACGTCGACTACGTGCTCGCCCGCACTCCCGGAGGGGAGCAGCTCGTCGTCGCCCGCCCGCTGCTCGAGGCGGTCCTCGGGGACGATGTGGACGTCGTGGCCCACTGCTCCGGGCGCGACCTCGAACGCACGCGCTACGCGCGGCCGTTCGAGTTGCTGCCGTGGCCGGACGGCGCGGACGGCCACTTCGTCGTGCTCGGTGACTACGTCACCACCGAGGACGGCACCGGCCTGGTCCACCAGTCGCCGGCGTTCGGGGCCGACGACCTCGCGGTGTGCCGGGAGTACGGCCTGCCGGTGCTCAACCCGGTCCGCGCCGACGGCACGTTCGAGCCGGCGCTCGCCCTGGTCGGCGGGCAGTTCTTCAAGCACGCCGACGCCGACCTCGTCCGCGACCTCGACGAGCGTGGCCTGCTCTTCCGCCACGTCGGCTACGAGCACGCCTACCCGCACTGCTGGCGCTGCCACACACCGCTGCTCTACTACGCTCAGCCGTCCTGGTACGTCCGCACCACCGCTGTGCGCGACGCCATGCTGCGCGAGAACGAGGCGACGCGCTGGGTGCCGGAGACGATCAAGTGGGGCCGCTACGGCGACTGGCTGCGCAACAACGTCGACTGGGCGCTGTCCCGCAGCCGCTTCTGGGGCACTCCCCTGCCGGTGTGGCGCTGCACCGGACGCGAAGGGGGCCGCTCCTGCGACTCCACGGTGTGCGTGGGATCCCTGGCCGAGCTAGGCGAGCTGGCCGGGCGCGACCTGTCGGCGCTCGACCCGCACCGGCCCTTCGTCGACGACGTGGAGCTGCCCTGCCCGGACTGTGGCGGGATGCGGCGGCGCGAGCCCTACGTCATCGACGCCTGGTACGACTCCGGCGCGATGCCGTTCGCGCAGTGGGGCTACCCACACGCGCCGGGAAGCGACGAGCGCTTCGAAGCGGCCTACCCCGCGCAGTTCATCTGTGAGGGACTCGACCAGACCCGTGGCTGGTTCTACACGCTGATGGCGGTCGGGACGCTGGTGTTCGACCGCTCTTCGTACGAGAACGTGCTCTGCCTCGGACTGATCCTCGCCGAGGACGGCCGCCGGATGAGCAAGCACCTGGGCAACATCCTCGAGCCGCTGCCGCTCATGGAGCAGCACGGCGCCGACGCGCTGCGCTGGTTCATGGCCTGCTCGCCGTCACCATGGCTGCCGCGGCGGGTCGGTCCGCACGTGCTCGACGAGATCACTCGCAAGGTGCTCCTGACCTACTGGAACGTCG
Organism: Jiangellales bacterium; assembly: GCA_038246785.1. Classification (GTDB taxonomy): domain Bacteria; phylum Actinomycetota; class Actinomycetes; order Jiangellales; family Jiangellaceae; genus JBBRVP01. The sequence goes on along the minus strand of JBBRVP010000006.1, from coordinate 37,087 downwards.
CCGCGTTCCAATCGCTGTACGGCCGGCTGGCCAGGTTCGAGCCGTTCCGTACTCCCGCACCGCCCGTGGCCGAGCGTCCGGTGCTGGACCGGTGGGCGCTCTCGCAGGCGCACCGGCTGGCCGCGGAGGTCACCGCCGCCCTGGAAGAATTCGACACCGTCCGCGCCGGCAGGGCGCTCGCGGCCTACGTCGACGACCTGTCCAACTGGTACGTCCGCCGGTCGCGGCGTCGCTTCTGGGACGGCGACCCGGCGGCCCTGGTGACGCTGCACGAGTGCCTGTACATCCTCACCTTGCTGCTTGCCCCGATCGTGCCGCTGGTCACCGAGCGGGTCTGGAGAGACCTCGTCGCCGCGACCTCCGACGAGGTCCCGGACTCGGTGCACCTCGCGGCGTGGCCACGGGTCGACGCTGACCTGGTCGACGTCGCGCTCGGCGAGCAGGTGGCGCTGGCCCGACGACTGGTCGAGCTCGGACGGGCGGCCCGCGCCGAGGCCAAGGTCCGCACCCGGCAACCCCTCCCGCGGGCCCTGGTCGGCGCGCGCGGCTGGGACGCCCTCCCGGAGCCGCTGCGCGCGGAGGTCGCCGACGAGCTCAACGTCGAGCGGCTCGAGTCGCTGTCGGCAGCCGGGGCCGAGCTCGTCGACGTGTCGGCGAAGGCGAGCTTCCGGGCAATGGGGCGCCGGTTCGGCAAGGACACCCAGCGCGTGGCGGCGGCGGTGGCCAGCGCCGACGCCGCGGCGCTTTCCGCGGCACTCGCCAGCGGCGGGGAGGCAGCTGTGCAGGTCGACGGGATGGGCGCGGTGCGCCTCGGGCCCGACGACGTCGTGGTGTCGGAGACCCCGCGCGAAGGGTGGGCGGTCGTCCGCGACGGAGAAACAGTCGCGCTCGACCTGACCCTGACACCGGCCCTGGTGCGGGCCGGGCTGGCTCGTGAGGTGGTGCGACTCGTGCAGGACGCGCGCAAGGCGGCCGGATTCGAGGTGTCCGACCGGGTGGAGCTCGCCTGGGAGTCCTCCGGTGAGACGGCCGAGGCCCTGCGCGAGGCCCGCGAGCTGCTGGCCGGCGAGGTGCTGGCCCGCGTCGTGCACGAGCGGCTGGACGCGGTCGAGGGCGAGGGAGTGGTCGAGGTCGCCGACCCGAAGCTGCAACTACGCCTGCGCCTGCGCCGGGTCTGAGCGCGCCCGACCCCTCATCGGTGGGGAAGGATGCCCCACTTCCTCATGGGGGGTGGGGACCCCTGCCCCAATAGGACCGGGGTGGGGGTCCCCAGCCCTGTTCAGGGATCGCGGTCAGGGACGGGGTACGTCGGAGCCGAGCGACTCGCTGTCCTGACGGGCGGTGAGGCCGGACTCGAGGTTGTGCAGCTGGCCCTCGAGGTAGGCCTTGAGCCGGCTGCGGTACTCCCGCTCGAAGGCGCGCAGCTTCTCCACCTCCCGCTCGAGCTTGCTCTGCTCGGCCTGCAGGTCGTTGAGCATCGTCGAGCGACGCTCGTGGTGCTCGCGCTCGAGCGCCTCGGAGCGCTCGCGGTTCTGCTTCTCCAGCTCGGCGGCACGCATCTGCGTATCGGCGTCGAGCTGCTCGCTGCGGGTGCGTGACTCGGCCACGAGCTGCTCGGCCTCGGCGCGGGCGTCGGCGCCCAGCTCGTCAGCGGTGCGCTGGGCCCGCGCGAGCACCTGGGCGGCGGCCTCGGGGGGCGGGGGGGCGGCAGCGGCCGGTGCGGCTGCCGCAGCGACCGGGACCGGCTCGGGGGCCGGCTCCGGCTCGCGAGGGGGGTCCGGCTCGCGAGCGGGCTCGGGTTCCGGTTCCGGCACGACCACCGAGGGCGCCGTCACCGGCTCGGCCGACGCCGCGACGCCGCCGTCGCGGGTGGCGGCGGCCAGCTTGTCGCGCAGCTCGTCGTTCTCGCGATGCAGTCGGGTCAGCTCCGACTCAACCTCGTCGAGGAAGTTGTCCACCTCCTGCATGTCGTAGCCCTCGCGTAGGCGGACCGTCGTGAACTCCTTGTTCTGGACGTCCTCGGGGGTCAGCGGCATGTGGTCACCTCGGCGTTAGGGCTCGCAGGGAGCGACTTCGGCGGTGCTCGTGCTGTGCGGCTACGACTGCTGCTCGTGCTCCGGGCGTACGCTCACCCGCCCGACCAGGGGCCACCGTACCGCCTCAGAAGACTCGATCAACCACGACCATGGCCACCTGTACCAGGATGATCAGCACGATGAAGGCCAGGTCGAACGAGATCCCGCCGAGGCGCAAGGGCGGGATCACCCGCCGCAGCGCCTTGAGTGGGGGGTCGGTGACGGAGTAGACCGCCTCGAGCAGGACGACGACCAGACCGGTCGGCCGCCATCGGCGCGCGAAGATCAGGACGTAGTCGAAGACCAGCCGGACGATGAGGACGACCAGGAACAGCCAGAGCAGGAATCCCAGGATCGCCCCGACGGTCGCCACGCTGCTCGAACCTACCGGAACAGGTGCCGTGCGGCAGGAGCCTGTCGGCGGTCACGGTGGGCGCGGTCAGCTCTGGTTGAAGAAGCCGCCCTCGGCGATGCGCGCCTTGTCCTCGGCGGTGACGGTGACCTTGTCGGGGGAGAGCAGGAACACCTTCGCGGTCACCCGCTCGATGCTCCCCCGCAACCCGAAGATCAGCCCAGCCGCGAAGTCGACCAGCCGCTTGGCGTCGGTGTCGTCCATCTCGGAGAGATTCATGATCACCGGCACGCCGTCGCGGAAGTGCTCACCGATCGTCCGCGCCTCGTTGTAGGTCCGCGGGTGCAAGGTGGTGATGCGGGCCAGCTCGGCCGCCGATGCGGCGACGGCCACCGGGCGGCGGTCGGCCAGCGTCGCCACGCTCGCCCCTCGCTCGGGCCGGCCGGCCGGCATTGCGGGGTCGTGGGGGGCGCGGGCGCGCGGGTCGGTCTCCGGATCATGGCGCGGGTCATGGCGCGGGTCGGCCCGCTCGTCGTAGCCGTCGTAGGCCTCGTACCGATCGTCGTAGTCGTCGTAGCGCTCGGCGTCCTCGACGAGGCCGAGGTAGACCGCCATCTTGCGCATCGCGCCGGCCATGCTGCGTCCTCCGGGCTGGGGTGGGTCGGGCAGGTGCGGGCGTCCCTGGGGCAGTGCTGCCGGCCCTTCGCCGGCACGCTCGACCCTAGCCGGGCGAAGGGCGCGGTCCGAGGATTGCGGTGCCGACACGCACGTGTGTCGCCCCGCACGCCACCGCGGCCTCCAGGTCGCCGCTCATACCGGCCGACAACGCCGTCGCCTCCGGGTGACCGGCGCGTACGGCGGCGGCCAGGCCGGCCAGCCGGGTGAACGCGGTGCGTGGGTCTTCCTCCGGCGGGGCCACGGCCATCAGCCCGGCCAGCCGCAGCCAGGGGGCGGCCGCGACGGCGTCGGCCAGCGCCGGTACGTCCCGGGGGTCGGCCCCTCCGCGCACGCCGAGCTGTCCTTGTGGCGAACCCAGCCGGACCTGTACGAGCGCGTCCAGCAGACGCCCAGCGCGTTGCGCGGCGTCGTCGAGCGCCCGCACCAGCCGGGGCCGGTCGACCGAGTGCACGAGCGCGGCGTAGCGAACGACCGAGCGCACCTTGTTGGACTGCAGCTGTCCGACGAAATGCCAGCGCAGCGGGAGGTCCGCGCACGCTGCCGCCTTGGGAGCGGCCTCCTGGTCCCGGTTCTCCCCGACGTCGCTCACCCCGAGGCCGGCCAACAGCCGCACGTCGGAGGGCGGCCTGTTCTTGGTCACCACCACCAGCGTGACCCCCGCCGGGTCGCGGTCGGCAGCCGCGCAGGCGCGCGCGACCCGCGCCGTGACAGCGCGCAGGCCCAGCTCGATCTCGGCCCGCCGGTCGACCCGCTCCACGCCGGGCAGACTAGGGCCGCTCCGGGGCCAGCCAGGCGAGCCCGGCGAAGCGCCCGGTTGCCCCGCCGTCGCGCCGGTAGGAGTAGAGCTCCGGCGACTCGGCGGTGCAGCCGGGCAGCCGGGCCACCGTGCAGCCGAGGCCGCTCAGCTGGGCCACGACTCCCCCGGCGACGTCGAGCGCCGGATGCCCGTGGCGGTCCACGGCGCGGGCCTGCGGCACGAACGCCGCCACCTCCTCGCGCAGCGCGAGCGGCACCGCATAGCAGCGCGCGCAGATCGACGGCCCGACCGCCGCCGACAGCCGGCGGGCGCCGAGCCCCCGGAGCACCTCGACGACCCGGTCGAGCACCCCGCCCGCCAAGCCGCGCCGACCGGCGTGGGCCACGGCCACCAGCCCTTCCTCCGGTGCGGCGAGCAGCACCGGGCTGCAGTCGGCCACCAGCACAGCGAGCGCCAGCCCGGGCACGTCGGTGACGAGCGCGTCGGCCTCTGGGGGCGGCCCCCGCCACGGCGCGCGCACGACCTCGACAGCGCTGCCGTGCACCTGCCGGGCGAAGAGCAGGCTCGAGGGCTCCACCCCAATCTCGGCGGCGACCCGGTGGCGGTTCTCCCGCACCGCCCCCGGGTCGTCGCCGACGTGGTCGGCGAGGTCGAGCTCGGCGTACGAGCCCGCGCTCACGCCTCCCCAGCGGTCGGTGAGCGCCCAGCGGGCATCGCCGGTGCTCGTCGACCAGGCGAGCACGACTACTTGAGGAAGTCCGGGATGTCGAGGTCGTCGGAGCTGTCGTCGAAGACGATGCGCCGCGGCTCGCGGGCCGGTCGGTCGTCGGCACCGGGGGCGGGCGCGACCGGGGGTTCGCTGCGCGCCCCGACCAGCACCCCGGATCGCTCGGCGCCCGCCGGGGCGGCCGGCACGGGCTCGGCGCCCGCGGGCTCTGGTCGGCCGTCGCCCTGACCTTGGGCCCCGCGGGCGGCAGCTGCGGCGGGCTCGGACCGGCGTACCCCGCCCGGCTCCCGGCGGCGCGGCGAGCCTCCGTCGAACCCGGCGGCGATGACGGTGACCCGCACCTCGTCGCCCAGCGCGTCGTCGATGACGGCACCGAAGATGATGTTGGCTTCGGGGTGGGCCGCCTGGGAGACGAGGTTGGCGGCCTCGTTGATCTCGAACAGGCCGAGGTCGGATCCGCCGGAGACCGAGAGCAGCACGCCGTGCGCGCCGTCGACGGAGGCTTCGAGCAGCGGCGAGGAGATGGCCATCTCCGCGGCAGCGACGGCCCGGTCCTCACCGCGCGAGGAGCCGATGCCCATGAGCGCGGAGCCGGCGTTGCTCATGACCGACTTGACGTCGGCGAAGTCGAGGTTGATCAGGCCCGGTGTGGTGATCAGGTCCGTGATGCCCTGCACGCCGGACAGCAGCACCTGGTCGGCGCTCTTGAACGCGTCGAGGACGCTGACCTGACGGTCGCTGATCGACAGCAGGCGGTCGTTGGGAATGACGATGAGCGTGTCGACGGCCTCGCGCAGGCCCTCGATGCCGGCCTCGGCCTGCATGGCCCGGCGTCGTCCCTCGAAGGCGAACGGCCGGGTGACCACGCCGATGGTGAGCGCGCCCAGGTCACGGGCGACCTGGGCCACGACGGGGGCGCCGCCGGTGCCGGTGCCGCCGCCCTCGCCGGCGGTGACGAAGACCATGTCGGCGCCCTTGAGCACCTCCTCGATCTCCGCGGAGTGGTCCCCGGCTGCCTTCTTGCCGACCTCGGGGTTGGCGCCCGCGCCGAGGCCGCGAGTCAGCTCGCGGCCGACGTCGAGCTTGACGTCAGCGTCGCTCATGAGCAGGGCCTGGGCGTCGGTGTTGATCGCGATGAACTCGACCCCCTTGAGCCCGACCTCGATCATGCGGTTGACCGCGTTGACGCCGCCACCGCCGATGCCGACGACCTTGATCACCGCGAGGTAGTTCTGCGGAGCTGCCACGTCGCTCGCCTCTCGCTCGAGTGCCTTGCCGGTCCAGGATCTACTCTCACCCTCAGGTAGAGGTGTAGAGTTATGTCAACCTGCGATCTGTGCAGGACAGTAGGTGCGCGAACGCACGTGGTCGCGCAGACACGCCGGGCGAGTCGCCAAAGTCGTCGGACGCACCTCAGGTCATCCGACGCCGAGCCCTCAGGTCATCCGACGCCGAGCCCCCCAGGTCGTCCGACCCCCATCGCTGCTCGACCGCCGGCCCGCGCGGTGCGCCGTCCACCGAGTCCAGTCTCGTTGTGCCCTCGACCGACGTCCACGAGTTGATCAAGGAGAAGACCACCGTCTCAGCGGCCCTAAACGTGGTCTTCTCCTTGATCAACTGAGAAGCGGGGAGCGGGCCGCCCGTCGCGGACCGGGCGCCGGCGTCAGCCGCTGCCGCGCGTCGTCGGCAGGTCGGGCGCGGAGACGTCGTAGACGTCCGCCTTCTGAGCCATGAGGGCGGCGAGTACCTGCGCCTTGCGCTCGTTGTGTTCGGCGTCCCCCCACACCACGGTGACGCCGTGCAGCCGGAACGAGATCGCGTCCGGGCTGTCTGCGCGTACGGTCGTCACCGCGGTCCGCAGGGAGCGCGGAAGCGCCGTCACGGCGGCCACGGCGGCTGAGCGGGCGGCCCGGCCCTGCGGACCCGCAACCGCCTTCAACAACGGCAGCCCAGGCGGGCGACGAGTCACCCGCCTGAAGGCCGTACCGTCGGCGGCGACGAGCTGGTAGCCGGCGCTGACCTCCAACGCCGCAGCGGGCCGGCGCTCCACCACCTCGACGACCACCGTGTGCGGCCACCCGCGGCTCACGCGCACGGACTCGACCGCGACCAGCCGCGCCACCTGTCGCTGGACCGCCGACGTGTCGACGCGGGCCAGTGGGGTCCCCGTGTCGGCGGCGCCGCTGCGCCGCACCGCGGACCGGACGGCGCGCTGCACCGACGGCGAGCCACCGCGGACCTCCACGTCGGACACCGCCAGCACGGACGACCAGCCGAGCAGCCAGCCGACACCGATCACCAGCGCGACGACCACCAGCAACGCCACCGGTGAGCGCTGGACCACGCCGAACCGGCGGCGGCTGCTCGTCGAGACGCTCACGTCGGCCGCCCCGTCGGCGGCACGGCGAGCAGCTCGAGTACGGCAGGCCCGACGAGGGTGACGTCTCCGGCGCCGATGGTGAGCAGCAGGTCGCCGCTGCCCGCCAGGCCGGCCGCCACCTCCGCCGTCCGCTCCCACACCGGCTCGAAGCGCACCACACCGGCGGGCAGCGGCACCGCAGCAGCCACCAGGGCACCGGTGACCCCCGGCTCGGGGTCCTCCCGCGCCGCGTAGACGTCCATGACCACGACGGCGTCGGCCAGCCCCAGGGCCGTGCCGAACTGCTCCGCGAAGATGCGGGTGCGGCTGTACAGGTGCGGCTGGAACACCGCGACGACCCGCCCGTGACCGGCGAGCCCGCGGGCAGCGCGCAGCGCTGCGGCCACCTCCGTGGGGTGGTGCGCGTAGTCGTCGAAGACCAGCACACCGCCGGCGGAACCCTTGGCCTCGAAGCGGCGCCGGGTGCCGGTGAACCCGGCCAGCCCCTCGCACAGCCCGGCCACCGGCGCACCGAGCACTCGGCCGGCCGCGAGGGCGCCCACCGCATTGAGCGCGTTGTGCAGGCCCGGCTGGCCGACCGCCAGGGTGGCGGTGTGATGGCCGCCCTCGACGACCTCGGACGTGCTGCCGGCGCCGCCGAGGTGCAGGTGCGCGAGCCGGACGTCGGAGCCGGCGACCGTGCCGTAGGTGACGACGTCGTGTCCGCGGCCGCGCGCCCGCTCGGCCAGCGCCGCCGACCCCGCGTCGTCGGCGCAGGCGACGAGACGCCCGCCGGGGAGGAGCCGGCCGACGAAGGCGTCGAACGCGGCGACGTACGCGGCCTCGTCGCCGTAGCTGTCGAGGTGGTCGGCCTCGATGTTGGTGACGACCGCGACCTCTGGGCGGTTCCAGAGGAACGACCCGTCGCTCTCGTCGGCCTCGGCGACGAACAGCCGGCCTGTGCCGTCGTGGGCGTTGGAGCCCGATGCGGCGAGCTCGCCGCCGATGGCATAGGACGGGTCGAGCCCGACGTGCTGCAGGGCCGTCGCGAGCATCGAGGTCGTCGTGGTCTTGCCGTGCGTGCCGGCCACCGCGACGGCCCGCCGGCCGAGCATCAGCGACGCCAGCGCGGCGGCCCGGGGCAGCACGCGCAGACCGGACTCGCCGGCCGCGACGAGGTCGGGGTTGTCGGCCCGCACGGCGGAGGACAGGACGAGGGTGTCGACGCCCCGCGCGTGCCCGGCGGCATGGCCGACCGACACCGCGGCACCGAGCGCGCGGAGCTCGGCGAGCGTCCGGGAGTCGTGGGCGTCGCACCCGCTCACCGTCAGGCCGCGGGCGAGCAGCAGGCGTGCGATGCCGGACATGCCTGCGCCGCCGACGCCGACGAGGTGCACGCGGCCGAGCCGGTCGACCGGGACGGGATCACCCGCGGGCGGGGCCAGGATCGGGCCGGCGATCACCGGGCGCCTCCGGCGTGCAGGGCCTCGCCGACGAGGTCGGCCAGCCGCTCGTCGGCGTCGCGGACGCCGACGCGCCGGGCCGCCTCGCCCATGGCAGCCAGCCGCCCGGCATCGGCCAGCAGCGGCACGAGCACCGAGCGCAGCCAGTCGGGGGTGCACCGCGCGTCGTCGACGAGCAGGCCGCCGCCCGCGCCAACGACGGGGGCCGCGTTGAGCCGCTGCTCGCCGTTGCCAACGGGCAGCGGGACGTACGCCGCCGGCAGCCCGACGGCGCTCAGCTCGGCGACGGTGTTGGCCCCCGCGCGGCACAGGACGGCGTCGGCAGCGGCGTACGCCAGCTCGATGCGGTCGACGTAGTCGACGACGACGTACGGCGGGGCGCCGGGCATCCGCGCGACGTCCGGTTCCTTGCCGGCGCCGGCAACGTGGAGCACCTGCACCCGGGCGCCGGCCAGGTCGCCGGCGCACGCGGCGACGGTGGAGTTGAGCCGCACGGCGCCGAGCGAGCCGCCGGTCACGAGCAGGGTGGTGGCCGCGGGATCGAGCCCGAACGCCTGCCGCGCCATCGCCCGCAGGGCGCCTCGGTCGAGCGTGGTGATCTCCCGGCGCAGCGGCATGCCGAGCGCGCGGGCCCGTGGCAGTGGCGTGCCGGGCGTGGTGACCGCGACGTAGCGGGTCAGCCGTGCCCCGAGCCGGTTGGCCAGACCGGGCCGGGCGTTGGCCTCGTGGACGACGATCGGCACACCGGCGCGCCGGGCCGCGAGGTAGGCCGGGGTGGCGACGTAGCCGCCGAAGCCCACGACCACCTCGGCCCGCTGGCGGCGGATCGCGCCGGCCGCCGCGGCGACCGCACCGGCCAGCTGGGCGGGCAGCCTGAACAGCTCGACGCCGAGCCGGCGCGGCAGCGGCACCCGCGGCACGGTCTCCAGGGCGTAGCCCCGGGCCGGGACCAGCCGAGCCTCAAGCCCCTCGGCGGTGCCGAGCGCGGAGACAGCGCAGCCAGGGTCGCGTCGGCGCAGGCAGTCGGCGAGGGCGAGCAGCGGCGTGACGTGGCCGGCGGTGCCTCCGCCGGCGAGCAGGACGCGCATCTAGCGGCCGACCCGCGGACGCTCCGGAACCCGCAGCCACCACCGCGGACGGGCGGCCAGTGCGGCTCGGGCTCCCGGCTCTTCCCTGGCGAAGCTCAGCAGCAGGCCGATCGCCACCATCATCGGCAGCAGCGCCGATCCGCCGTAGGACACCAGCGGAAGCGGGATACCGACGACCGGGCCGAGCCCGAGCACGGCCGCGATGTTGACCACCGCCTGGACGAGCAGCCATCCGGTGAGCCCCGCCGCCGCCAGCTGGACGAAGCGGTCGCGGGTGCGCCACGCGATCCGCACCCCGGCGTAGCCGAGCACGAGGAACAAGAGCACGACCACCAGCGAGCCGACCAGGCCGAGCTCCTCACCGATGACGGCGAAGATGAAGTCGGTGTGCGCCTCGGGCAGGTTGCCCCACTTCTGCCGGCTGGCGCCGAGACCGGCCCCCCACCACCCACCGGTCGCGAAGGCATAGATGCCGTGCGCGGTCTGCCACCCGGCAGCGTGGTAGACCGACGGGTCGAAGGGGTTGACGAAGGCGAGGAAGCGGCCGATCCGGTCTGAGCTGGACAGCACGAGGGCAGTGGTCGCCGCGGCCACGGCAAGGAAGCCGACGGCGAACAGCCGCAGGGGCGCCCCCACGACCCACAGCGTCGTGAGCACGATGCCCATGAGCACGAGGGCGGTGCCAAGGTCGCCCTGCCCGATGACGAGCGCGATGACGGTGGCCGCGCCGGGTACGTAGGGCACCAGCAGGTGCTGCCACTGGCGGAGCAAACGTTGCTTGCGGGTGTAGACGTCGGCGCCCCACAGCACCAGCGCCAGCTTGGCCAGCTCGGAGGGCTGCAGTCGGAACGGACCGCCGAAGTCGAGCCAGTTGCGGTTGCCGTTGACCGAGACGCCGATGTGCGGGACGTAGGTGAGCACGATGAGCGCGATCGAGGCCAGCAGCAGCGGCAGCCCGAGGAAGCGCGCCGTCCGCGGCCGGCTGCGCGCGACGGCCCACGTCACCGGGATGCCGACGGCCACCCACATGGCCTGGCGGAGGAAGACGGCGTACGTGGTGCCGTAGTGGGTGAGCGAGTAGACGCTCGAGGCGGAGAACACCATCACCAGGCCGAGCAGCAGCAGCAGGCCGGCCGAGCCGAGGACGAGGTAGTAGGAGGCCAGCGGGCGGGCCAGCAGCCGGCGGAGGGCGGAGCCGCGCGTGCCCGCCTGCCCGGGCCTCCCCGGCTGCCGCGTGGGCGCAGCGGAGGTCACTGCCCGCTCCTGCCGGCCAGGCGGCTGACCGCCTCGGCGAAGGCCTCGCCGCGGACCACGTAGTTCGCAAACTGGTCCATGGACGCGCACGCGGGAGCGAGCAGCACCGTGGAGCCGGGACGGGCCAGCCGGGACGCCTCCCACACGACGCGGTCCATCAGCACACCCGCCGGCATCCGCTCAGTGTCGGGTGCGTCGACCGCGACGACGGGGACCTCGGGCGCGTGTCGCGCCAGCGCCTCGGCGAGCAGGGCGCGGTCGCGGCCGATCAGGACGACCGCCCGTACGCGGTCGCGGACCGAGCGGACCAGGTCGTCGAAGGCAGCCCCCTTGGCCAGCCCGCCGGCGACCCAGACGACGTCGTCGTGGGCGAGCAGGGACGCCTGTGCGGCGTGCGGGTTCGTGGCCTTGGAGTCGTCGACCCAGCGCACACCACGCACCGTCCCCACCGGCATCACACGGTGCGGATCGGGGGTGAACGCCCGCAGGCCGTTGCGCACCGCCAGCGCCGGGACGCCGACCGAGCGGGCCAGCGCGGCGGCCGCCAGCGCGTTGGCGACGTTGTGCGCGCCGGCCGGACGTACGTCATCGAGCGTGCCGAGCTCGGCCGCCTCCGCGGACCGGCCGACGACGAAGGCCCGGTCGGCGAGGACCCCGTCGACCACGCCGACCATCCCGGCCGCGGGGACGCCGAGGGTGAACCCGACGGCTCGGCAGCCCTCGGCCACGTCGGCCTCGCGGACGAGCCGCTCGGTCACCGGGTCGGCGACGTTGTAGACGGCGGCCGTTTCGCAGCCGGCGTAGATCCGCGCCTTGGCTGCGGCGTACGCGGCCAGCGAGCCGTGCCAGTCGAGGTGGTCCGGCGCGACATTGAGCACCGCCGCGGACCGGAACGCCGTGCTGCGCGTCCAGTGCAGCTGGAAGCTCGACAGCTCGACGGCCATGACGTCGTAGGGATCCGGGTGCGTCACCGCCTCGACCAGCGCCGTGCCGACGTTTCCGGCCGCCGCGGCGCGCAGGCCGGCGGCGCCCAGCATCGCCGCGAGCATGCCGACCGTGGTCGTCTTGCCGTTGGTGCCGGTGACCGCGAGCCAGGGTGCCGCGCCCTGGGGGTCGCGCAGCCGCCAGGCGAGCTCCACCTCCCCCCAGACCGGGACGTCCGCGGCAACCGCAGCCGCCGGCAACGGTCCGTCGGGACGCCAGCCCGGTGAGATCACGAGCAGGTCGGTGCCGGCGGGCAGCCCGTCGGCCGGGTCGGCGCCCAGCCGCACCTCGGCGCCGAGGATCTCGAGCACGGTGGCCCGTTCGCGCTCGAGGTCCCCGGACCGTGCGTCGAGCACCGTGACCGTCGCACCGAGTCGCAGCAGCGCATCGGCCGCCGCGAAGCCGGATACGCCGATGCCCGCCACGCACACCCGCACCCCAGGCCAGCCAACCCGGCCGGCGGCCCGACCGGCGGCCTGGCCGGCAGCCTCCGCGCCGGGCTCCGCGCCGGGCCCTCGTAGCCAGGCCGAACGAGTCACGCGCCGACCACCCACTCGGCGTAGAAGACGCCGAGCCCCAGGGCGACGAAGAGCCCGCAGATGATCCAGAACCGGATCACGATCGTCACCTCGGCCCAGCCCTTGAGCTCGAAGTGGTGCTGCAGCGGAGCCATCCTGAACAGCCGGTGGCCGCCGGACACCTTGAACCAGCCGACCTGCAGGATCACCGACACGGTGATGAGGACGAACAGGCCGGCCAGCAGGAGGAGCAGCAGCTCGGTCCGTGAGACGATCGCCAGCCCGGCCAGCGCTCCCCCGAGCGCCAGAGACCCCGTGTCACCCATGAAGATCTTGGCGGGGGCGGCGTTCCACCACAGGAAGCCGAAGCAGGCCCCCATGACCGCCGCCGCCACGACCGCGAGGTCCAAGGGATCGCGGACGTCGTAGCACTTGGGTCCGACACCGTCCAGCGAGGCGCAGCTCTGGTTGAACTGCCAGACGCCGATGAGGACGTACGCCGCGAAAACCATGGTGGACGCACCGGCGGCCAGCCCGTCGAGCCCATCGGTGAGGTTCACCGCGTTGGACGCCGCGGCGATCATGACGTACGCCCACACGATGAACAGCACCGGCAGCAGGCTGATCGCGGTCTCGCGGATGAACGAGATCTCCAGCGCGGCGGGCGTCTCGCCGCGCTCGTCGGGGAACTGCAGGGCCAGCACGCCGAAGGCGAGGGCGACCGCGGCCTGGCCGCCCAGCTTGGCGCCGCTGCTCAGGCCGAGGCTGCGCTGCTTGGATATCTTGATCCAGTCGTCGAGGAAGCCGACGACGCCCAGCCCCAGCATGAGGAACAGCACGAGCAGCCCGCTCATCGTGGGGGGCCGGCGCATCAGCAGGTGCGCGAGCGCGTACGCACCGACGGCGGCGAGCACGATGACGGCCCCGCCCATGGTCGGCGTCCCGCGCTTGACGTGGTGCGAGGTGGGACCGTCGTCACGGATGAGCTGGCCGTAGCCCCGCCCGACCAGCACCCTGATCGCCGCAGACGTGCCGAGCAGCGTCCCGATCAGACCCATGGTCGCCGCCAGCAGGATGAGGATCACGGGCGCGGCTCCACGGCGCCACCGGCCGGTACGTCGTCCTGGACGCCACCATCGAGGAGCCCAGCGGCCACCGCCTCCAGGCCCGCGGCCCGGGAGGCCTTGACGAGCACGACGTCCCCGGGCCGCAGCTCGGCGCGCAACACAGACAGTGCCGCCCCCGCGTCGGGCACGTGCTGGGACTCCTCTCCCCAGGACCCCTCGTGGGCGGCACCGAGGTGCATGGGACGCGCCGCCTCGCCCACGACGACGAGCCGGTCGACGTCGAGCCGCACGGCCAGTCTGCCGATGGCGTCGTGCTCCTGCGCGGACGCCGCGCCGAGCTCGCGCATCTCACCGAGCACCGCCCAGCTCCGCCGCGGCGCTGTTCCTGGTGACCCGGCCATCGCGACCAGCGCCTTGAGCGCGGCGCGGACGCTGTCGGGGTTGGCGTTGTAGGCGTCGTTGACGACGGTCACCCCGTCCGGCCGTTCGCTCACCTCCATCCGCCACCGCGAGCGCGGCCGGGCCCCCTCGAGGGCGGCGGCCACCGTGTCGAGCGGCACGCCGCTGGCCAGGGAGGCTGCCGCGGCCGCCGCGGCGTTGGACACCTGGTGCTCGCCGTGCAGGGCGAGAGCCACCGTCGCCGCGCCCTGCGGGGTGTCGAGGCGGAACGTCGGCCGGGCCTGCGCGTCGAGGCGTACGTCGCCGCTACGGACGTCCGCACCCGGCCCGGCACCGAAGGTCAGCACCCGGGCCGAGGTACGCCGGGCCGTCCCCATGACGAGGGCGTCGTCGGCGTTGAGCACGGCGGTGCCGGTAGCCGGCAGTGCCTCGACGAGCTCGCCCTTGGCGACCGCGATGGCCTCTCGGGTGCCGAACTCGCCGAGGTGGGCGACCCCCACGTTGAGCAGTACCCCAACCGTCGGCCGGGCAAGGGTGCACAGGTAGGCGATGTGCCCGCTGCCCCGGGCACCCATCTCCAGCACGAGGTGGCGCGTCGTCGGGTCGGCCGCCAGGACGGTCAGCGGCAGCCCGATCTCGTTGTTGAACGAGCCCGCGGTCGCGACGGTCGGAGCAGCGGCCGTCAGCACTGCGGCCAACAGGTCCTTGGTGCCCGTCTTGCCCTGCGACCCGGTGACGGCGACCACGCGCGCGGCCGGCAGCCGGTGCAGTGCAGCCCGGGCGAGCCGGCCGAGCGCGGCGACGCTGTCGTCGACGACGACTGCCGGGACCCCCACCGCCCGGGTGGCCAGCACGGCGGTGGCCCCGGCAGCGACGGCGGCGCCGGCGTAGTCGTGACCGTCCACGCGCTCGCCGCGCACCGCCACGAACAGCCCGCCCGGCTCGGCGGTGCGGGAGTCGACGACGACGGGCCCGTCCACTGTCGAGGCCGGGTCGGCGTCGGCGAGCCGGCCGCCGGTAGCCGCCGCCACCTCGGCGAGTGTCAGCGAGATCAACGCGCGGCTCGTTCCGGCGCGGCCCCCGACGCGGCCAGCAGTGCCTCCCGGAGAGCCACCCGGTCGTCGAACGGCTGCAGCTCGCCGGCGACTTCCTGGCCCTGCTCGTGGCCCTTGCCGGTGACGAGGACCCCGTCGGCAGCCCCGAGTCCTCGCGCGGCCCGCTCGAGCGCGGCCCGCCGGTCGGCGACCTCTACGACCTCGGCGCCGCTGGCGGCGGCGGTCCGGCGCGCTCCAGCGAGCACGGCCGCCCTGATGGCGGCCGGGTCCTCCGAGCGCGGGTTGTCGTCGGTGACGACGACCAGGTCGGCGACCTGTGCGGCGGCCGCTCCCATCGCCGGTCGCTTGTGCGGGTCGCGCTCGCCGCCCGCGCCCAGCACAACGACCAGTCGCCCGGGCACGGTGCGGCGCAAGGCCTCGGTGGCAGTGGCGACCGCATCGGGCGTGTGCGCGTAGTCGACGACGGCGAGCGGCCTGCCGCCGCCGCGGCCGGCGACGACCTCCATCCGGCCCGGCACTCCGGCCGCCGCGGACAGTCCAGACCGGACCTGGTCGAGGGTCGCGCCGGCCAGCAGCCCCACGACGGCCGCAAGTGCCGCGTTGGCGACGTTGAACGGGCCGGGCAATCGCGACGTGGCGTCCAAAGCAATGCCCGCGCGCGAGCTCAGCACGAAGTCGCTGCCGCCATCGCCGCGGATCGTCACGTCGCGCACGCTCCAGTCGGCGACGCTCCGGTCGGAGTCCGCGCCAGCGGCGGAGCCGGCCGCGACCGTGGTCACCGGCACCGGCGCCCCGGCCGCGAGGCGGCGTCCCCAGGCGTCGTCGACGCAGACGACGGCGCGCCGGCACCGCTGCGGGGTGAACAGCGACGCCTTCGCCGCGAAGTAGGACTCCATGTCGGGATGGAAGTCCAGGTGATCCTGCGAGAGGTTCGTGAAGGCCGCCACGTCGTACACCACCCCGTCCACCCGGCCCAGGACCAGCGCGTGGCTGGACACCTCCATCACCGCGGCGCTGACCCCCTCCTCTCGCATGAGCGCGAGCAGCGCTTGGAGGTCCGTGGCCTCCGGTGTGGTCCGCACGCTCGGCAGCACCCGGTCGAGCACCCTCGTCTCGACGGTGCCTACCAGCCCCGTCCGGTGCCCGGCCGCGCGCAGCACGCTCTCGAGGAGATGCACGGTGGTGGTCTTGCCGTTGGTGCCGGTCACGCCGACGAGGAGGAGGTCGTCGGCGGGGGTGCCGTAGATCCAGGCCGCCAGAGCGCCGAGGCGGGTCCGTGGGCGCTCGACGACGAGCATGGGAAGCGCGGCCTCCGCAGCCTCCGCGGCTCCCTCCGGGTCGGTCAGGACGGCGACGGCACCGCCGGCGGCGGCCTCGCGGGCGAACCGCGCTCCGTGGGTGCGGGCACCGGGCAACGCGGCGTAGAGGTCCCCCGGACACACTGCGCGGGAGTCGAGCGTGACGCCGGTGACCGTTGACCCGCGCCCGGTGGTGCCCGGCGTCCTTGCCGGGCAGACGGTGGTGTCGAGCCGGGCCGCCACCTCGGCGAGGGTGCGCTGCACCGGCCGCCGGGGCCGCGGCCCAGCTCGCTCGGACACGGTGGGCAGGCTACCCAGCGGGGAACAGCGGCACGGTCGGGGCCTTGCGCCCCGTGGGCGGCACATGCATCCGCTGCAGCGCGAAGCTCATGACGTCGCGCCACACCGGCCCGGCCAGGACCCCCCCGTAGTGACCGTTGACCGGACGCTGCAGGGACACGGCGATGGCCAGGCGTGGCGCGTCCGCGGGGGCGAAGCCCATGAACGACGCGGTGAAGTCGCGGTAGCAACCGCACGACGATGAGACCTGCTGGGCGGTGCCTGTCTTGCCGGCCAACCGGTAGCCCGGGATCTCGATCTTGGCGCCGGTCCCGCCGCCCTTCTGCATGACCGCCTCCATGGCCCGCCGGGTCTGTGCCGCTGCCCGCGCGCTCACCACTCGCACCGGTTCGGGCCGCGGCGTCGGCTCCACGGTGCCGTCGGAGCCGACGTAGCCGGCCACGAGCCGGGCGGGCAGGCGTAGGCCGCCGTTGGCGATCGCCTGGTAGGCATCGGCCATCTGCACGATGCTCACCGACACGCCCTGCCCGAACGCGATCGTGTCGCGGGAGAGGTCGGTGAACGAGGCGGGGAGGTCGCCGGCGGTCTCGGCCGGCAGTCCGAGCCCGGGCTTCGACCCGAGGCCGAACTTCGCCAGGTAGCGGCGCAGGAGGTCCTTGTCCATGCGCTCGGAGGCAAGGATCGTGCCCACGTTGCTCGACTCGGCGATGATCCCATCGAAGGTCAGCTGCTTGGTCGGGTGCGGGTCGTGGTCGCGGATCACGTGCCCGCCGCGGTGCAGGGAGTCGGGCACCGTGAACACGGAAGAGTTCGTCACCGAGCGCGAGTCGAAGAGGGCGGCCGCGGTCAGCGGCTTCTCCACCGAGCCGGGCTCGTAGGCCTCCTCCACCGGACGGTTGCCGCGATCGGCTCCCCTCGTCCTCCCCGGGCGACCCGGGTCGACTGTCGGTGCCGTGGCGAGGGCGAGCACGTCACCGGACCTGACGTCGAGCACGACCAGGCTGCCGGAGCGCGCACCAGCCTCCTTCACCTTGGCCGCCAGCACCTGCTGCGCGTACCACTGGATGTCGCGGTCGAGGGTCAGCCGCACACCGCGGCCAGCCGTGGGAGGGACGTCGGATTCGCCGCCGATCGGAATCTGCCGGGAGCCGGCGCCGAGCTCGTACGTCGCGTGACCGGGTTTACCGGCCAGCACCGGGTCGAAGGCGCGCTCGGCACCGGCTAGGGCGGTGCCGTCGCTGCCAACGAAGCCGACAACGTTGCCGGCCACGTCACCGGCCGGGTAGGTGCGTCGCGGGGCGGGCTCGCTGAAGACACCGACGAGGTTGGCCGCCTTGACCCGGTGCCACATGTCGGGGGACACGTTCTTCTTCACGTACGCGAACCGGCGCTGGCCGGTGATCCGCGTGCGCACGTCGCGCAGCGTCATGCCGAGCAGCGGCGCGAGCTCACGGGCCACCGCGAGCCGGTCGCCGATTAGCGTCTGGTCGACGGTCACGTTCACCGCCTCCACCGTGGTGGCCAGCGGTACGCCGGTCCGGTCGAGGATCGGCCCGCGGGAGGCGGGGATGATCACCGAGGTGGTGAGCTCGCGAGTCGCGGCGAGGGCGTACGCCGACGCGTCGACCGCCTGCAGCTGGAGGACCCGCCCACCGAACAGCGAGAGGACTACGGCCGCGGCCACGAGAACCACCTGCAGGCGGCGGGTCGGGTCGCCGAGCCGGAGCAGCCGCCGTGGCCGGCGCGGGCGGCTCGAGCGGCGCGGCCGAGAGTCTCGCGCCGGCTGCGGGCGCGGGGCGCGCCGCGGCGGGCGTCGCGCCGCCTGCACGCGGGCAGCCGGCGCCGCCGGTCGTCCCCGCGTGGTGCGGCCGGTGGGGACCGCGGCTCGTCCGCCGGCCTGGCGTCGCGCCCGGGCGGCCCCGCCGGGGTCCCGTCCGGTGGCACCACCGGCGGCCCGGCCGGCGGCGCGCCCGGTGGCGGCGCCGCGATGGCGCTCGGTCCCCTCGGGGCGCGTCCGGCGCCGCGGCTCGTCCCGGTGTGGACGTCCCCCACCCCCGTTCACCGGCGCCGCCCTCCCGTGCCCGGCGACGTGGCAGTCGTCGACGGGCGGCTCGTCGAGGAGGCGGCCATCGGCCGTTTCCGGTGCGGCTTGCGGTGCTTGGTGACCTTCGGTGGTGTGCGCGCGGATGCCGTGCGGTGCGGGCGCCGAGGATCGTGCTTCGCCGCAGCCGCTGCGGGAGCGGGCTGCGCAGTCGTCACGGTCGCCGAGTCGCGCAGCGGGACCACGCCGCGCATGGGGCTGTCCGCCGCGAGCGGCTGTGCCGGGGCCGGGGAGCCGAGGACCTTGCCGTCGCGGAGGCGCAGGAACACCGGGCCGGTCATCGGCACCATGCCCAGCGCCCGCGCCCGGCCAGCCAGCGTCGCGGGCGCCTCGAGCGTCGCCAGGGCCTCGGAGAGCCGCTGCCGCTGGTCGCTGAGCACGGCGCTGCGCCGCTCGAGCTCGTGGACGGTGAAGGCACCCTGCTGCAACGAGGTGTTGACGAGCAACAGACCCACCAGGCCACCGCCGAGGACCAGCACGACGAGCAGGACGAAGGGCATCCGCGGTGCCCGTGACGCGGCGCGCGGGACCAGGGACAGCAAGGGCCGCGCCATCCGGGCGGCCCGCGCGGCCATGCCCGGCGCCGTGGTCTCGAGCACGCTCACGCGGCCTCCCTCGTGCGTTCGGCGGCCCGCAGCCGCGCCGAGGCCGCTCTCGGGTTCAGTGCGACCTCGTCGTCTGCGGCCCGCTCGGCTCCCCGCGTGAGCAAGCGCAGCGTCGGCGCGTGCTCCGGCAGCTCCACCGGCAGGCCCGGCGGGGTGGTGCCGCGTGCCCCCTCGGCCAGCACCTGCTTGACCAGCCGGTCCTCGAGCGAGTGATAGGACAGCACGGCGATGCGGCCGCCCACGGCGAGGGCGCCGACCGCCGCCGGCAGCGCGCGCTGCAGGGCGGGCAGCTCGTCGTTGACCTCCATGCGCAGCGCCTGGAACGTGCGCTTGGCCGGATTGCCGCCGCTGCGCCGAGCCGGCGCGGGTACCGCGTCGCGGACCAGCCCGACGAGCCGCGCGCTGGTGGTGAACGGCTCGCGGCGGCGCTCGTGCACGACCGCGTCGGCGATGCGCCGCGCGAAGCGCTCCTCGCCGTAGCGGCGGAGGACCCGAGCCAGGTCCTCCGCTGCGTAGCTGTTGAGCACGTCGGCCGCCGTGCGACCCCGGGTCTGGTCCATGCGCATGTCGAGCGGGGCGTCGCTGGCGTAGGCAAACCCGCGCCGGGTCTCGTCGAGCTGCAACGAGCTCACCCCGAGGTCGAACAGCACGCCCTGCACGGCGGGGACGCCCAGCCGGGCCAGCACGGCGGGCATCTCGTCGTAGACCGCGTGCACGAGCATCATGCGGTCGGCGAGGACGGAGAGCCGCTTGCCCGCGAGCTCCAGGGCCTGTGGGTCGCGGTCGAGCCCCAGCAGGCGGGCGTGCGGGCAGCGCCGCAGCAGCTCCTCGGCGTGCCCGCCGAGACCGATCGTGGCGTCGACGACGACGGCGCCGGCCGCTTCGAGCGCGGGTGCGAGCAGCGCCACGACGCGCTCCCGGAGCACCGGCACGTGGCGCGCTGCCGGGTCCGCGGTCATCAGCCGGCCAGCCCCAGGACGGCCCGCAGCACGAGGGCGCCGGCGGCGGACAGCCCGAAGGCGACGAGGGCGGCGTACGCCCGCAGGCGGAGCTCCTGGCGCACCGACATCGGCGGGCCTGCGGCCCTCGCCGATGTGGCGTCCTGCTCCGGCAGCTCAGCCGCGTCCGACGCGTGCATCTCGACCCTTCCGGTGATGTGGTGCGTGCGTTTGCGGCAGCGCTCGCACGGTCAGGTCCCCCTCGCCCGGAGGCCCTCGCCGTGCCCGGCCCGGGGGGGCCGGCCGGCGGGAAGTCGGGCGGAGAAGCAGCCGCCTGGCGCCGGGGAAGGTGCGTCAGGGGGCGGTCGGGCGGGGGAGACCTCACCGCGCGTCCGGTGCGCGGACGGCGGGCTCACAGTCGTCGGTGACCGAGCGTTCCATCGCGAGGACGGCCGGTCGTCGACACGGTTGCTCAAGACATCCCCGGGACCTCCTCGCTCAGTTCGGCGTAGGCCTGCTCCTGCTCGGCGAAGTAGGTGGCCCACGCCTGCGCGTCCCACAGCTCGAGCCGGTTCTTGACCCCGGCGACCACGCAGTCGCGCTCCAGCGACGCGTACTCCCGTAGCTGCGGCGGCACCGTCACCCGGCCCTGCTTGTCGGGCGTCTGGTCGTAGGCGCCGGCGAAGAACATGCGGGCGTAGTCGCGGGCCGCCTTGTGGGTGGGCGGGGCTGCCGCCATCCGTTCGGTGATCCGCTCGAACTCCGCGGTGGTCCAGATGGCGAGGCACCGTTCCTGGCCCCTCGTGATCACGAGCCCCTCCGCGAGGTCGTCCCGGTACTTGGCCGGCAGGAACAGCCGGCCCTTGTCGTCCAGCCGCGGGGTGTAGGTGCCGAGGAACACGGCGCCACCTCCCGGTGAAGGACGCCTCCTCCACTGCGCGCCACTCTACCCCACTTCACCCCCCCGTCAACCTCTGCAGCCCGCGCGTCGCCCCACCCCCTCCACGCGGCCGGGACCGGGCGGTGACGGGTCAACCGCCTTGCCCCCGGGGCCGGCCTGACCAGAGGCCGCGCGGGGCGGGCGCGGCCACCGACGTCCCCGCGCGACGAACGCGCCCCACGGGTGCGAGGATGCGACGAGGTGCTCGGCACGGCTGAGCCCGTACGGTGCGACGGGTCGCGCGGAACGAACCGCGGTCCCCGGCGCGTTCGCCGGGGACGGCCGCCGCCACCGCCGACGACGCCGACGACTGGGAGTGCGCGTGAGGACTAGCCCCACGACGACCGGCCCCACAACGACCGACGGCGGCCCTCCCGCGCCGAAGGGCGCCGTCGCCCCGCCTCCAGACGAGCGCGCCGAGCCAGGGCTCGCCGAGCTGCTGGCCGTCACCGGACGGATCGAGGCGGCGGTGGCCTCGGTGATCGAGGGCAAGCCGGAAGTGGCCCAGCTCGCGCTCACCGTGCTGCTTGCTGAGGGCCACCTGCTCATCGAGGACGTCCCGGGCGTCGGCAAGACGATGCTCGCCAAGACCCTGGCCCGCTCCATCGACAGCACCGTCAAGCGGATCCAGTTCACCCCGGACCTGATGCCGAGCGACGTCACGGGGGTGTCCGTCTACAACCGCGCCACGCAGGAGTTCGAGTTCAAGCCCGGTGGGGTCTTCGCCAACGTCGTCGTCGGCGACGAGATCAACCGTGCCTCGCCGAAGACCCAGGCCGCCCTGCTCGAGGCCATGGAGGAGCGGCAGGTCACGGTCGACGGCACCACCCACCTGCTCGCGGCGCCGTTCATCGTCGTCGCCACGCAGAACCCGATCGAGATGGAGGGCACCTATCCGCTGCCCGAGGCGCAGCGCGACCGGTTCATGGCCCGCGTGTCGATGGGATACCCCAGCAACGACGCTGAGCTCGAGATGCTCGACGCCCACGGAGGAGCGCCGCCGCTGGACGCCCTGCGGCCCGTGGCCGACGCAGCCGACGTCGTACGCCTGGTCGAGACGGTGCGCCGCGTGCACGTGTCCATCGGTGTCAAGCAGTACGCCGTCGCGCTCGCCGACGCCTCGCGCCGCTCCCGCGACCTGCGGCTCGGGGCGTCCCCCCGCGCGACTTTGCACCTCGTGCGCGCCGCCCGTGCCGCGGCCGCGCTCGACGGACGCGGCTACGTGCTGCCCGACGACCTGCAGGCACTCGCGGTCCCGGTGCTCGCCCACCGGCTGCTGCCGACGGCCGAGGCCCAGATCGGGCGCCGGGAGGCCGACAGCATCGTGCGGGACCTGGTGGCCGCGATCCCGGTGCCCGACCCTGGCCGCCCGGGACGGGACCCGAGGCGCTGACGGTGCGGAGGCTGTCGGCGCTCACGGTGCGCGGTCGGGCGTTCCTCGCCGCCGGCTTGGCCGCGAGCCTCAGCGCCCTGATCCTCGGACAGGGCGACCTGCTCCGGGTCGGTGTCTTCCTGCTGGCCCTTCCGCTCGTGTCGTTGGCCGCCGTGCTGCGTGCGCGCTACCGGCTCTCGGTCGAACGCCTCGTCGAGCCGCCGCGGGTGCCGGTCGGCCAGCCGACGACGGTGCAGCTGGTGCTGTCCAACCTCTCACGGTTGCCGACGGGGCTGCTGCTGGTCGAGGACCGCGTGCCGTACGTGCTGGGAGCCCGCCCCCGCTTCGTCCTCGACCGGATCCCCGCCCGGTGGACCCGTGACCTCGACTACGCGGTCCGGTGTGAGACGCGGGGGGTCTACGAGCTGGGACCGTTGTCGCTGCGCCTCACCGACCCGTTCGGCCTGGTCGAGATCACGCGTGCGTTCCGCTCGACCGACGTCATCGTCGTCACCCCGCAGGTGGTGGCGCTGCCCGCGCTGCGGCTGCGCGGGGAGTGGAGTGGCAGTGGAGAGCACCGACCGCGGTCGGTCGCGGCGGCCGGCGACGAGGACGCCACCATCCGCGAGTACCGCGACGGCGACGACCTGCGCCGCGTGCACTGGCGAGCCACCGCCCACCACGACCGGCTCATGGTCCGGCGCGAGGAGCAGCCGTGGCAGAGCCGCTGCACCGTCCTGCTCGACACGCGTGCCGCCGGCCACGTCGGTTCGGGCACGAGCTCGTCGTTCGAATGGGCGGTGTCCGCGACAGCCTCGATCGCACTGCACCAGCTGCAGCGCGGCTACGCCGTCCGCCTGGTGACCGACGAGGGCGGCACCGCCGGCGCGATGTGGCACGACGCGGCCGCTGGTCCGGGTGCGGGCGACGCGCTGCTCCTTGACGCGCTCGCTGTCGTCGAACCCACCCAGGACGCCTCGGTCGGCCGCTATCCGCGGCTGCTCGCCGGCATCGGGGGCTCACCCGGACTGCTGATCGCCGTGATCGGTGACGTCGACTCCGCCGAGGCAGCGCTCGTGGCCCGGCTGAGCCACGGCACCGGTCTGGCGGTGGCGGTCGTCCTCGAGACCGCCACCTGGGGGCGCCGCAACGCCGCCTCCCAGGCGCGCTTCGAGCGGGCGGTCCACACGCTGCGTCAGGCCGGTTGGCGGGTCGTGACGGCGCACAGCGGCGATCCGGTCGCCGCCGTGTGGCAGCAGGTCGGGCCCTCCAGCGCCGGCTCCACCCGCCAGCCGGTCGGCGTCGCGGCAGGGGCCGCGGCATCGGGCAGGCAGCCACCTGGCGCGGCGGTAGCGGGCGCGGCAGCGGGACGGGCAGCCGCGGAGGGCGCGGCATGAGTGCTCCGGTGCGCATGACGGTTGCCGCCGCGATGGCCACCGCCCTGGCTGCGCTCACCCTCTGGCCGGTGTTCGCGACGCAGCCGTGGCTGGTGCCGGCGTGGGCGGCGATCGGGCTGGTCGCGGGCACCGGCTGGGTCCTGCGCCGGCTCCCCGTACCCCGCATCCTGGTGCCGCTGGGACAACTCATCGTGCTGCTCGAGGCGTTCCTGCTCTCCGCCGTCCCCGACGCGATGGCATGGCTGGTGCTGCCGACCCCGGGCGCCCTCGCCGCTCTCGGTGAGCGGGTCGGCGACGGCTTCGCGGCGATGGCGCACTACGCCCCGCCGGTGCCGGCAGAGCCGGGGTTGGTCGTGCTCGCCTGTGGCGGCATCGCCGCGCTGGCCGTCGCCGTCGATTCGCTTGCCGTCACCTGGCCGCTCGTGCCGTGGACGGGCCTTCCGCTGCTGGCGGCGTACGCCGTGCCGGCCGCGGTCATCCGCGGCGGGCTGCCCTGGTTCCTGTTCATCCCCATCGCCGCCGGCTACGTCGTGCTGCTCGTCGCCGAGGGCCACGGCCGGGTGGCACGCTGGGGACGCCCGGTCGGCGGAACCGAACGGCGCGGACCGGTGCTGCACACGGCCGCGCTGACGACGACGGGGCGGCGGGTGGGCTCCGCGGTCATCGCGCTGGCCGTCGTCGTGCCCGCGGTGCTGCCCGCGCTCCCCGAGGGCGTCTTCGGCACCGGCAGTGGCGGCGGCGGCGGCCCCGGCGGTCGAGTGATCAGCACCGACAACCCGATCGTCGATCTGCGCCGTGACCTCGTCCGCCCCGACAACGTCGAGATCCTGCGTTTCCGCACCAACGCCGACCGCCCCGAGTACATCCGGCTGGTCGCCCTCGACGACTACGACGGGCGGCTGTGGAAGGCCTCCCGGCGGGCCGTTCCCGAGGAGCAGCGGGTCGACAACGGGCTGCCCGAGGCACCGGGCCTCACCGACGAGGTGCCGCGCACGGAGGCCCGGACCCAGTTCCAGATCTCGGACAGCCTCGACGTGCGGTGGTTGCCGCTGACCTACCCGACGACGGCCATCGACATCGGCGGCGACTGGCGTTACGACCGCGGCACGCTCGACGTCGTGGGCAGTGACCGGCGCACCGCCGGGGAGCGCTACCTCACGACCAGCCTGGTGCTCACTCCGACCGTGGAGTCACTGCAACAGGCCGGTGACCCTCCCAGCGACCTGGCCCCGCTCCTGGCGGTCCCCCGCGACACGGGTCGGGTGATCGACGGCGCCCTCGCGGACGCGCTGCGCGGCAAGAATCCGGCGAGCAAGTACGAGGCCGCGGTCGACGTGCAGGGCTGGTTCCGCGACACGTTCACGTACAGCACGGCGCGTCGCGCCGGCAACAGCGACTCCGCGCTGTCGTCGTTCCTGGCCGACCAGTCCGGCTACTGCGAACAGTTCGCCGCGACGATGGCCCTGATGGCCCGCCAGCTCGGCATCCCGGCCCGCGTCGCCGTCGGCTTCCTGCCCGGCACGCAGGCCTCCACCGGCGAGTGGGTCGTCCGGGCCAACGACGCCCACGCGTGGCCCGAACTCTACTTCGAGGGCGTCGGCTGGGTGCGCTTCGAGCCCACACCACCCAACCGCACCGGCAACGCGCCGGCGTGGACGACGCCGGTGGGAGCGCCCACCGGGGTGTCCTCCGCTGCAGCGAGTGGACCGGAGTCTTCGCGCAGCCGCTCGGTCATCCCGCAGGCCGGGCTCAACGCCGGCACCGGCAGCGGCGGAGAGGTGCAGGCCGTCGACAGCACGCCGTGGGGCCGCATCGCGGTGGCCGCGACCGTGCTGCTTGCGGTGGCGCTCACGCCGGCGCTCGGGATGCTGGCCCGGCGTCGGCGCTGGCGTCACGCCGACGGCAGCCCGGTGGCTGAGGCCGAGGTCGCCTGGGCGGAGCTGCGCGACGCCGTGCGCGACGGGCGGGGGACGTGGGACCCCGCCCGCACGCCACGCGGCACTGCGGCGGCGCTCGGCTCGCAGGCTCGGCTGCCCACGGCGGCCCGCGCCGCGCTCGTGCGGATCGCCGCGGCCGTCGAGCACGCGCGCTACGCCCCGAGCACGACGCAGGTCGGCGACCTGCGTCAGGACGTCGCCGTCGTCCGGGAGGCTCTGCTGGCGCGCCAGCCGGAGCGGGTCAGGTGGCAGGCTCGCCTGCTGCCGGTGGCCGGGCGGGACCTGCTGGCCCGCATCGTGGGGCTCGGTGGGTCGGCCCTGGACGCGGCGTCCATGGCGGGCTACCGGGTCCGCCAGCGGCTGCCGTTCGCTCGTTGACGTACGGCGCCGGGGCAACCTTTCTATGGCCGACCGGGGTCAGCGCCCCATGTCGTCGCGGCGGCGGCGCCAGCGCTCCTCGACCCGCTCCACGAAACCGGCCTTCTTGCGTGGCCGCTTGGCCGGCTGGACGGCGCCTGGCTGCGCGGTGGTGATGCCGAGCTCGCCCGGCTCGGGGATGCGCCGCCAGCTCGTCACGGCGTACCACGCGGACAGGAGCATCACGAGGAAGCCGGCGATGCCGAGCGGAACCACCTGCGTCACCGCGCCGGCCATGAGGCCCGCCACCCCGACGACGAAGGCGACACCGGCCAGCAGTGCCCGGCGTCGGTAGCGCCTGCGGAGATCGGATCCGCGCATGGAGGTCGCGAACTTGGGGTCCTCGGCGTAGAGCGCCCGCTCCATCTGCTCGAGCAGTCTCTGCTCGTGGTCGGAGAGAGGCACGTGACCCTCCGGGGCGGGATCGGTCTGTGGCTGGGGGCAGCCCGTGCACCAAGGATATGCACCGTTGTCGAGCGGTGAAACCGGAACGGCGCCTTGGAAGCCAGCTGAGGACGGCGCCGTGCCGTGAAGTGGGCAGGAAAGGGACGGCGTGCCCGCGACAACCGACGTCGAACCGGGTCGAGGAGCTTCACGATGCGCGCAGCCCATCGGGTTCCGGGACGAGGACGGCCGGTCGAACCGCTCCGGCGCCGAAGCGGGAGACCGCACGGTCGACGGCCTGCTCGGCGTCACGCCAGCCGTACGGACGCTCGTCGAGGGCGAGCTGACGCGGAGTGCCGTCGACGGGCAGGAGCCGCTCGACCCGGACGCCGACCAGGCGGAGCCGGGCCCGTTGGAGGCCGAGTCCGTCGAGGAGGTCGCCGGCCACGGCGTAGATCTCCCGGCCCACGTCAGTGGGCTCGCGCAGGGTGCGGGACCGGCTCAGCGTCGTGAAGTCGGCGAACCGGACGGTGAGGGTGACGGTGCGCCCCTGCAGCCCGCGTGCCCGCAGTCGCGCCGCCGCGCGTTCGGACAACCGCAGGACCTCGCGGCGCACGACGGCCGGGTCGTCGACGTCGCGGGCGAAGGTCTCCTGGTGGCCCACCGACCGGTCCGGCTCGGCAGCGACGACGCGGCGCTCGTCGTGTCCCCAGGCCAGGGCCGCGAGGGAAGCCCCGAGGGTCGGCCCGAGCGCCCGGCGCAAGGTGTCCTCGGAGGTGGCGGCGATGTCGCCGACGGTGCGCAGCCCCAACCGGTGCAGCCGTTCCTCGGTGCGCTCGCCGACTCCCCACAGCGCCCCCACCGGCAGCGGGTGGAGGAACGCCACGACGCCGGCCCGCGGCACGACGAGCAGCCCATCGGGCTTGCAGGCGGCGGAGGCGAGCTTGGCGAGCAGCTTGCTCGGCGCCACGCCGACCGAGCAGGTGATGCCCTGCTCGTCGACGACCCGGGCCCGGAGCAGCTCGGCCACGGCCCGTGGCGAACCCACCCGGCGGCGGGCGCCGGCCACGTCGAGAAACGCCTCGTCGAGCGAGAGCGGCTCGACGAGGGGGGTCACCGTGCGAAAGAGCTCCATGACGCCGGCCGACGCGTGGGCGTAGCGGTCGAAGCGGGGTGGCAGCACGACCACGTACGGGCACAACCGGCGGGCCCGGGTCATCGGCATCGCCGACCGGACACCGTAGGCACGGGCCTCGTAGCTGGCCGCGAGGACGACGCCGCGCTGCCCGCCACCGACCACCAGCGGACGTCCGCGCAGCTCGGGGCGCTCGCGCAGCTCGACGGAGGCGTAGAAGGCGTCCATGTCGACGTGCAGGACGCCGCAGCCGTCATCCGGCGCGGCGGATGCCGTCACGGCTGGCACCGCCGACGACGCGGGCCGGTCCCGGGGCCGGTCCCGGGGTCAGGCCCGGGCGGCGAGGACGTGCAGCTGGGTCGCGACCGCGCGGAACGTCGGGTCGGCGGCGAGGCTGCGCTCGAGCGCGAGCAGCTCGTCGGCGGCGCCGGGCTCGGCGTCGACGAGCGCCTCGGGTACGAGGTCGGCGAGGACGCGGACTCCGTCGACCGCGCGGACCTCCAGGGCAGCGGCGGCGAGCAGCGTGCGTACCCCCGGCTCGTCGAACCGCCGCGGCATCGGGTCGCTGTCGCCCCACCGACCAGCGGGGTCGTCGACGACGTGCCGGGCCTGGTCGAGCCGTCCGGCCAGGGCGCGGGCGAGCACCGCGGCGGCCCGCTGGGCGACGAGGAGGCTGAGCACCCCGCCGCCGGGGTGGAGCACCGCGCGGCAGGCGGACAGCGCCGTCGCCGGGTCGTCGACGTGCTCGAGCACCCCGTGGCAGAGCAGGACGTCGGCGCTGCTGGCCGGTACGACGTCGAGCAGCCCGGCGACGTCGCCCTGGACCGCCCGGACACGCTCCCGCACGCCCACCTCGGCGGCTCGGCGCTCGAGCGCCGCCAGTGCGTCGGGGCTGGGGTCGACGACGGTGACGCGGTGGCCCTGCTCGGCCAGCGGCACGGCGAAACCGCCGGTGCCACCGCCCGCGTCGACGACGTCGAGTGCGGGTCGGCCCACCTCCGCGACCCGGGTGGCCAGCGCCGCGGACAGCAGGTCCCACACCACGGCGGTGCGCACCGAGCGACGCGTGCGGTCGGGCACGGGCGAGCTCCCTGCAGCGGGACGGGCGGCGGAGACGGGCGGCGCTCCCACCCTAGTGAGCGCCGATGCCCCCGCAGCGTCGGCACGGGCGGGCCCATCGGCCGCCTCCCGGCCGGCCGCATCCTCGTCGGCCGCATCCTCGTCAGCCGCATCCTCGTGATCGGCCTCCCTAGCGCCCCGAGCTGCCCGGGCTGGAGTGCCAGAGCTTGCGCGGCGCCGCCCGGGAGGCCGACTTGGTGTCCTCACCGGCCGGCTTGATGTCGGCGTACGGCGACTGCCGGAACCCGCTCGGGTGGACGAGCACCCGCCGCCGACCCATCCCGCCGGCCGTGGAGCCGCCGGCCGTGGAGCCGCCGGCCGTGGAGCCGCTGGGCGGGCGGGTCATGACCGGGCGGGAGGACCGGCTGGCCGCGGCCCCCGCGACGGCAAGGTCGGTGTAGCCGCCCTCGCCCTGCAGGCTCGCTGGCGGCTGCAGGAGGGCGGCCACCGCGTCGAGGCCGCCGGCCCGCCAGGCGGCATGCAGCTGGGTGAGCTCCCACGCGCCGGTCGCCCGCAGGGAGACCCCCCGCGGACCGGTGCGGCGCAGCACCCCGCGGACCACGAGCAGCCACGAGTGGAAGACGGTCGCGGCGTAGGACCCCTGCACGTCCTCGAAGAAGGTCGCGTCGACCGGGCCGGTCGCGTCGTCGAGGGTGAGGAACACGACCCGGCGCCCGGACCGGATCGGCGGGGTCTGGGTGGCGACCTTGACCCCGGCGACGAGCAGCTCGGCCGAGCTGCGGCAGCTGAGCACCTCGCACGAGCGGGTGACCCCGAGCGCGTCGAGGAACGGCCGGTAGGCCCCGAGGATGTGGCTGCTCGCGTCGAGGCCGAGCACCTCGAGCTCGGCGTGCACGCGCTCGTCGACGGTCATCTCCGGCAGCCCGGAACCTCCCGCGTCGACCGGTGCGTCGCCGAGGTCGAGCGCGAGCTGCATCGGGGGCCCGGCCGGCGCCGGCCGGGCCGCCCGAGACTGCGCGGCGGCCCGCTCCCGTACGCCGAGCGGGACCCGCGGCGCCCCGATCCCCCCGGCCCCGCGCTCCCGGGCCCCGGGCTCCCAGGCCCCGGGCTCCCGGGCCCCGGCCTTCCGGGTGCCTCGCCCACGCGGCACTGCCCGGCGGGCGGCCCGCTCGACGCCGCGGCTCCAGGTGTCGAGCTCGACGACCTGCAGGAGCAGGTCGCGCCGGGTGACCCGACGCCGACGCGAGGGCAGCGACACCGACCCGATGCCGTAGAGCGTGTCGAAGCCGCCGGCCACGACCAGCCGCTCGACGACCGGCCGGGAGACCCGCGCCCGGTGCCAGAAGTCGACGAGGGAGGCGTAGGGCCGACCGGCCACGATGCGACCCACCTCGGCGTCGGAGATGCCCTTGACGTCGGCGAGGGAGAGCCGGATGCCGTAGGTCCGGGCGTCGGGCAGCCCGGCCGACGGCGATCGGCGTGGGACCTGCCCCAGCACCTCCGGCGGCGGCTCGTCGTAGGGGCCGACCCGCTCGACGCGGTAGGTCGCCTCGGAGCCGTTGACGTCGAGCGGCAGCACCGCGATCCCGAACTGGCGCGCATCGTCGAGGATGAGCCGCTTGGGGTACATGCCGGGGTCGTGGGTGAGCACCCCGGCCAGGAAGGCCGCGGGGTGGTGGGTCTTCAGCCATGCGGACTGGTAGGTGGGCAGCGCGAACGCCGCCGCGTGGGCCTTGCAGAAGCCGAACGAGGCGAAGGCCTCGAGCACTTCCCAGACCCGGGCGATGGTGGCCTCGTCGTAGCCGCGTGCACGGGCCCGGGCGGGGAACCACGCGCGTACCTCCTCCTTGCCCTCCCGGTCGCCGAGCGCTCGGCGGGCCTCGTCGGCCTCGGCGTTGGAGCAACCGGTGATGATCGCCACCATTTCGATGACCTGCTCGTGGAAGACGACGACGCCGGAGGTGCCGCGCAGGACCGGCGCGAGGTCGGGGTGGAGGTATTCGGTGTCGCGCCAGCCCTGCCGGGCCTGCAGGAACGGGGTCACCATGTCGCTCTTGACCGGGCCGGGCCGGAACAGCGAGATGTCGACGACGATGTCGTCGAAGGTCTCGGGGGCGAACTTGCCGACGAGCTCACGCTGGCCCGGCGACTCGATCTGGAACATCCCCAGCGTGCGGGTGGACTGGATGAGTCGGAACGTCGCCGGGTCGTCGAGCGGCACCTGGGTCCGGTCGTCGAGGTCGACCTGCACCCCGTCGACCCGCCGCACCTCGGCGACGGCGTGGGCCATTGCCGACTGCATGCGGATGCCCAGCACGTCGAGCTTGAGCAGGCCCAGCGCCTCGACGTCGTCCTTGTCGAACTGGCTCATCGGGAAGCCGGCGAAGCTCGCCTCGACCGGGGTCCGGTCGAGCAGGCCGAGGTCGGAGAGCAGGACGCCGCACGGGTGCAGTGCGACGTGGCGGGGCAGCCCGTCGAGCCGTTCGACGAGGTCGAGCAGCACGCCCAGCTGCGGGCGACCGATGCCGGCGGCGCGCAGCTCGGGCAGCTCCTGCACCGCCAGCCGGGCATCGCGCGCGCGGATGTGTGGGAACGCCTTGGCGATCGCGTCGACCTCGCCGGGCGGCAGGCCGAGCGCGGCGCCGACGTCGCGGACCGCGTGGCGCACCCGGTAGGTGTCCATCATCGACACGCAGGCGACCCGCTCCCCGCTGAAGCGGTCGAGGATCCGCTGGTAGACCTCCTCGCGGCGCGCGGACTCCACGTCGATGTCGACGTCGGGCAGCGCCTGGCGCAGCGGGGAGAGGAAGCGCTCCATCAGCAGCCCGTGGCGGACGGGGTCGACCCCCGAGATGCCGAGCAGGTAGCAGACGAGGCTCCCCGCGCCGGAGCCGCGCGCCGCCACGCGCACCCCCATGGCGCGGATGAGGTCGCACACGTCGGCGACGGTGAGGAAGTACGACGGGTAGCCGAGCTGCCGGATGACGGCCAGCTCCTCGCCGAGCCGGTCGAGCACGGTGCGGGACGGGGCGCTGCCGTAACGCCGGCCCAGCCCGGCTGCGCAGCGCTCGGCGAGCACGGCGTCGGCGGTGCGCCGAACCCCTGCTGCTCCTCCGGTGAGCACCTCGAGCTCGGGGAGGTGGACCTCCCCGATGCCCAGGTCGGCCCGCGGGTCGAGCACGCAGCGCTCGGCGAGCGTGCGCGTCGCGGCGAGCAGCCGGTCGGCGGCTGTGTCGTCGGTGTCGGCGAGGCCGGCTGCGCGCACGACGTCGGCGGCCACCTCGCTCATCTCCTTGCCGTTCTTGAGGTAGCCCTCGGCGTTGGCCCGGTCGACGTGGCGCAGGTCGAGCGCCACGAGCCGGCGGGCGGCGTCGAGGATGTCGGCGACCGGGGCGTCGCGGCGCTCGGCGTAGCGGACGGCGTTGGTGAGGACGGCGGGCAGGCCGGCCTCACGCGCGACCCCCAGCATCCGCGCGGCGTGCGCGGTGCTGCCCGGACCGGAGCCCCGGGCGAGGTGCGACGTCAGCTCGACGACGAGGTCGCCGGTGCCGATAGCCGCCCGCCACCGGTCGAGCACGGCCCGGGCCAGGTCGGGGCGGCGGCCGGCGACGGCGCGCCCCAGCTCCGAGCCCGCACCGAGCAGCACGACCAGGCTGCCCTCGCCGCCGGCCCCGGAGTCGGCCCCGGAGTCGGCCCCGTAGTCGACAGCGCTGTAGTCGGCCCCGTCCGAGAACGTCGCCGCCGCGGCGTGCTCGGCGACGAGGTCGAGGGTCGTCACCGGCGTCCCCCGCTCCCCCGCGAGGTGGGTCGCCGACACCAGTCGGCACAGCGCCGCCCAGCCGCCCCGGCCCTGGGCCAGCACGGTGACCCGGGGCAGTCGGGGGTCGGTGTCGGCCCCGCCCCGCGCCGGGGTACGCCGCCGCGGGCGGGTGGGTCCCGTGCCGGCGGGGAGGGCTCCCGAGGGGGCGATCGCCAGGTCGACCCCCAGCACCGGGCGTACCCCTCCGGCCCGGCAGGCCAGGGCGAACCGCACCGCGCCGTAAAGCCCGTCGCGGTCGGTGAGGGCGAGGGTGTCCATCCCGTGGTCGACGGCGTGCTCGACGAGCGCCGGGGGCAGCGACGCCCCGTGGCGCAGCGAGTAGCCGGAGGCCACGTGCAGGTGGACGAAGGGGTCGGCCATCGCGGGGTGGGCAGCTCGGGGTCGGGTCAGGGGGTCGCAGGTCAGCCGGCGCGGAGCGCGGCGACCATCTCCGGCAGTGGCGGGGTGTGCGAGACGCCGAGCAGGTCGGCGACCAGGACCAGGAACGCCTCTGCCTGGCGCAGCAGATCGTCGGCATCGCGGGCGGTGACCGCGGCGGACAGCCCGGCCTCGGCCGCGGCCCGTCGCCCGGCGCCCGCGGCGAAGAACGCGGCCCACTCGGTGAGCTCGGGCGCCACGTTGGCCAGCAGCGTCCAGGCACTGCGCGGACCCTTGGCGGCGCCTGGCCGGGCCCGCGCGGAGAGCACCGCGGCGGCCGTCCGCAGCGCGGCGAGATGGGCGGCGACGTAACGCTCCTGCGGGGTAGTGGCCACCGCCGCCGCGACCAGGCCGGCCCGGGCCTGCGCGAGCAGCTCGGTGGCCCCCCGGGACGGCGGCGGCAGGGGGGTCGGTCGCCTCCCGGAAGGGCGCTCGGATCGGAGATCGGAGGACATGGGACTCCTCGCAGTGTGGCCGGTCGGTGCAGGAGTGGACGGTCGGTCGTCGTAGCCGGTCAGTCGTGGACCCGGAGCAGCAGCCAGTGACCGTCGGCCTCGTCGAGGGCGAGGTCGACGACGGTAGGACCGCCCCGCCGGCCGGCCCTGGCCTCGACCCGCCACACCTCGCGGCCGTGGTCGTCGAGAACCGCCACCGCGGACGCCGGCGGGTCCGTGGCCGGCTCGCCGCGCCCGCGTACGCCGGTCGCGGCGTCCTCGACCTGGTCGGTGTCGAGGCCGTAGACCGGCCGCACCGACGCCGAACGCCACCACGCACCGGTCTCCACCCAGTGCGCGAGGACACCGCGCACGACGTAGAGCCGCCCCCGCCACAGGAACTGCTCGGGGCCCTCGGTGCCCTCCACCCTCCCCCGCCGGACCTCCACCGGATCGCCGTACCGTCGCACCATCGCCGCCTCCCGCGGGCTGTCGTCGAGCTGTGGTCGACCGACGTCGACTCGTTGCCGGGGGAAGGCGGCCGGACTCGGCGGCCGCCGGGCACGGCCGACGCTTCCCCACGCCGACCGCACCCGACGGTCCCGCCGGGTCCGGGGGTCGAGGACCGGCCCCGGCGGGAGTCCGCCTCCCGGCACGGGTCGCGACCCCCGAACCGGGTGCTCGTCACGTCCTCGATCGCGAATCGAACACGTGTTCGAACGTCTGCACAGTAAACCCCGCCCCCGACACGGCGTCAACGGCTGCGCCGAAGCCGGCGGCCGTCAGCGAGAACGGGAGCGCCGGATCGGTCAGCCCACCGCGATGCAGTCGACGCCCGGAAGGTCGTCGAAGTGAGCAGAACGATCGGTGGTCAGCACGATGCGATGGGTCGCCACGGCGGTCGCAGTGATGATCAGGCCGGCGGCCCCGCGGTTCGTCCCGCTGCGCTGGACGTGGGCAGCAGCCGTCCGTGTGCCTCGACCGTGGCCGACACGTACGGCTCGACCGGCAACGTCTCCAGCACCCTGACGAGGTATTCGCTGCGTGCGGCACGGCGACTCTCGCAGGCGAGCTCGATGCCGGTTCGCAGCTCGGCCACCGTGGTGGCAGCGACGACGAGGTCGTCGTCCTCGCCGATGAGCTCGCCCAGGTGGCCACACGCCCGTTCGGATGCACCCAGGACCCCGGTGTCGGCGATCAGTCTGCGGGCCACGCTGGTCCCGCAAGCACGGCGGCCTCCCGGACCGCGAGGACCTCGGCAGCGAAGTGCTCGTCGCGCGGACGTGCCTCCAGCAAGGCGAGGACCGCGGCTCCGTTGCCCGCGCCGGCCGGGCCGATGGTCGCGATGCGTCGGCCACCTCGGGTGACGACCACGGAGTGTCCGCGTTCGGCCTCGTCGAGGATCGCAGCGAAGGATCGGCTTGCTTCGGTTGCCGTCACGCTAGGCGGGCAATCGGCTGCGGCGGGACCGACCCGGTAGGCGATCGTCGATCTGCTCGGGGACCGCCACCCCTCACCGGGCGGGTCCCCCGTCACAACGAGGCGGTGGGTCTCGGTCGGAGGGCACCCCCGCTCGCGAGGTGCTGCAGCAACCTGCCGCGCTGCCAGACCAGAGGCACCGTCCACCATCGCAGCGCGCTGCGCTTGGCGAGTCCTGATCCCAAAGCGTCTGGATCTACCGACGGTCTCGAGCCGATGGGCACGGAACTGTCTCAAGATCGCTGCGCCCTCGGGTCACGACGTGGGTAGTTGCCAATTCGGTGAGGACTGCGGGTGCGGTAAGTGATGCCGCTGTCGGGGAACGAGCAAGCTACGGCGACCTCGCCAGCACGGCCTTGCTGGACCGGCCCAGCGGTCTGTGCGATCCGGCCGGTGTCGGGTCACGAAGAGGTGCGCACTGGCACCGATCGATGACGTTTCGCGCTCGACGCGGCGGATGAGGTGAGCAGCCGCTCGCGCAGTAGCGGTCGTCGAGCCGGGCGTGCCCTCGTGTGCGTACCCGCCAAGACCCTTCACGACGACGGGACCGTCGGGCAGCAGCTCTGCCTGTTGAGCGACGAGCTGGGTGACGATCCGCAGGTCGTGTAGCGACACCGTCCGCGACGATGGTCACAGGGGCTGCCTGCGGGTGGCGTCTTGTTCGTGTGCGACGACATGGTGAGCACCGTCCCCGGTGGCGCAACGGCCCTCCCGCTCTTTGCCGGGTGGGCCTGGGGCAGGTTTGGGCGATGGATCGGCTGGGGCGCGCACGCACGGGGCACTGCCGGACATGACAGGGTGTGCGCGTGGAGAGGCAGTCCTTGAGCGATGCGTCGCTGTGGCTGCGTGTCCAAGATGATGACGGTGACGCGCTCGCGGTGCTCTTCGATCGCCACGTCGACACGATCTACAACTTCTGTTACCGCCGGGTCGGCGACTGGGCGGCTGCCGAATATCTCGTCTCAGAAGTCTTTATCGCTGCCTGGCGCAAGCGGCACAACGTCAAAGTGGCGGCTGACGGCCTGCGACCGTGGCTCCTCGCCGTCGCCTTCAATGTGACGCGCAATCATCTCCGGTCGACGCGTCGAGGGCGGAGCCTCTTAGATCGACTCGTCAGAGACGGCCCCATGGCCCCTGATCCCGCGGATGACGTTATTGCACGAGTCGACGGCCAGGCCGCACTCGTTCCAATGCTGCATGCCATGCGAACGCTGCCACTGCCAGAGCAAGAGGTAGCCGCACTCTGCCTGCTAGGTGACATGACGCCGGCGGAGGCCGCCGGTGCACTCGGCATTTCAGCGCCGACGGCCCGATCGCGTTTGATGCGCGCCAGGCGTCGGCTCACGATGCCAAGTTCGACCCCGTTACAACGACGGGTCTAGGAGAGGAGCTGACCATGGTCGAAGGCTTCCCGAGCTTGCCAACGCGGAGCATGCCTCCGGATAAGCGGGCCACAGCCCGTGCGCGCCTGTTTCAGGCGGTCGCGCCTAGACCCACTGTCCGTGCGCGGAGGAAGCGCTGGCTACTGGTAGGGATCCCGGTGCTGGCCCTCACCGGCACGGTGACCGCGGCGGCCGCAGTGATCACAGCCCGCACAGCTCCCGCCACCGAGACCGTGCTCTGCTACTCGAAGGCCTCGAGCGGCAGCGGCGCCAACGGGGCCAGCTTCCCGGGGACGAGTGTGTCGATCAGCGACCACGAAGGCGCAGTGATCATCAAAGATGCCGTCGGGATTTGCAGCCAGGCCTGGCGTGACGGTGTCCTCGTCCTAGGATCGTCGAGTTTGGGGGAGCACATCCGACCGCTGGGAAACCGGCCCGTTCCTGAACTCACTGTTTGCGTACGGAGGGACGACGCGATCGCCGTCCTGCCAGGCCCGGCGGGGGTGTGCAAGTCTGCAGGCATGGATGCCTTCGCGGGCTACCGCTGATCATCCCGGTAGGCCGCAGAGGCGCTGTTAGGTGCTTTCGGGGGATCTACTCCGGCGGGGAAGCCGGACTCCCGTGGGGACGAGCGACCAGCGACGAGGTTTCATTGTTCAATACGCCCATATTGTAGCAGTACTGGCGGCAGGTCAGGACCGCCCCGCCGTAGTAGCCGTCCTCGTAGTGGCTAACCCCAATACCGTTCAGTTAAGATGCCAACGGTGTAGTTTGGTGGCATGCCGCGTGCTGGATGGAAGAAGCCGGAGACCGAGCGTCGCTTGTCGGATCTTGTGTCGGTGGGGGTGCTGACGCGGGTGTTCCCGCCGGAGCTG
>JBBRVP010000005.1:0-145058 GCA_038246785.1 Jiangellales bacterium | reverse complement strand
GGCCGACGCCGCCCGGGTGCGCGAGCTCACCCGGGACCGGCTCGCGCCCGGACCGCCCGCCCCCCCGTCCCCACCCCCCGCTCTAGTGGAACGCCAGGCCGACACGCCGGGCCGGCGTGTGGGCCTGGCGTTCCACTCGATCTTCGGGGGGCCGGCGGGTTAACCGGCTAATCGGGCTTCAGTCGACGGCGGTTTAGCCGCGAGTTGGCGCCCTATTTCGCGTTGCCGGTTCGGGTTCGGCGGCGGAGTCGGCGGAGTTCCTCTTCGTGGCGGCGGACGTTGGCGGCGACGGCTTCTAGGGTGTTGCGGAGCTGGTCGATCTGCACGACCAGGCCGCTGAGGGTGAGCGCGTCGCGGGCTTGGTGGCGGTGTTCCTCGATCACGGCACGAAGTTCGGGACGCCGGTAGAGGGTGGCGCGGCCGATGGCGGCGCTCTGTGCGACGGCGTCGAAGGTGACCGGCCGGCCGGCGGCCGCTAGGTCGCGGCAGGCCTGTTCGACGCTGTGGACGAGGTCGGCGTTCACGCGCCCTCGGCTTGGCCCATGACCTGGTCGAGGCGCTCGACGAGGCTGGTGTGGCGGGTGGCCTCGGCGGTCCAGCCGCGCGTCTGGGCGTCGGCGGCCAGCGCGGCAGCGTCGGCGCGTTGCGCGGCCAGGATCGGCAGGAATGTGTTGTCGGTGCGCAGGTTCGGGCAGTGTTCGCAGATGTTGGCGTAGGAGCAGGCGCCTTGGGCGGCGGTGCGCAGGCAGTACCCGCCGGTCAGGCGGGCCTTGATCAGTGGCGCCTGCTGCCAGTCGCCGTGCCCGCCGGTGACTTCGGCCAGGGACAGCTGGGTGCGTTGCGGCAGGACTGGGCCGAGGCGGGACTTGGCCAGGGTGAGGGCCTTCTCGTAGTCGGCGCGCACGGTGGCGTCGAAGAGTCGGCCGTAGCGCAGGCTCATCTCGGCCGAGACGTGTCCCAGCAGGGCCATCAGGGCCTGCAGCGAGACACCCGAGTTCACCAGGGCGGTGGCGTAGGTGTGCCGCAGTTGGTGGGGGGTGGCCGAGTCCAGGCCGGCGTCGGTGGCGGCGCGGGACAGTTCGCCGCGCAGGGTGTCGACCGAGATCCGCCGGCCTTGGTGGGTGAGCAGGAAGTCGACCGGTTTACCGGTGCGCGGGTGCGGAAGCGGTCGGCCGGTCGAACGGTGCTCGACGATGCGGTCGAGCAGGGCCAGGGTCTCCTCGTCGATGGGCACCATCCTTTCGCTGTCCAGCTTGCCCAGCGGCACCTTCAGCCAGGCCCCGGCGCCGAGGACCTCGTGCACGCAGTCCAGTTCCAGGTCGCGGAGTTCGCCGATGCGCATGCCGGTGGCGCGTAGCAGCAGCAGCGCGTCGGCGCGTAGCCGGTTCGGTGAGGCGTGCAACGCAGCGGTCAGTCGGCGGTCGGCGTCGGCGGGCAGGTAACGCGGTAGTGGCCGGGGTAACCGGGGAACGTCGCGCGGGAAGACGAGCCGCCGGGTGGGTGCCTCGGCCCAGCCCCACTCGATCACGTCGTCGATCATCCGGCCGATGGTGAGGATCCGGCTGCGGCGTTCGGAGGCCGACAGCGGCGCGCCGGTGCGCGGATTCACCGCAGCCGCGGTCGCGACGAGGTAGGGCTCGATGTGCCGCTGCCGATCGAGGCGGGCCAGCGAGTCCAGCTGCGGATCGACGCCGGCGATGAACCGGACGAAGTGTCCGAGCCGCCCGGCGATGTGCGCGACGGTGTTTGCGGTGCGGGTGCCGCCCGCGCATTCCAGGTAGCGGCCCATTGAGGCGGTGATCGGCTCGGGCACACCGGCGAAGTGTCGCTGGCCCGGCAGCCGTAAGTGCGCGCAGTTCTTCACCGGCGCTGCCACCGGCGCGCCCAGGTGGTAGAGCACGGTGCGAGTGGCGGCCAGCGCGGTGCGGTAGTGAGGTTTTCTCACCGGACTGGCCGCTGAAGGTGGAGCAAGACGAGAGCAGCGGCGGTGATGGCGCCGATTCTGCACGGGTCGAGGGTGACGCGTTCGAGCGCTCTCCAGCTGCGTTTGAGCAGCGCGTTGGCACGTTCGGCCGGCGCGCGCAGCGCACTGATCATGACGTTGCGGGTCTGATGGTCCTCGTGCAGGTTGGGGCCTTTGGTGGGGACCTGGATGCCGAGCCCCGCGCCGACGTAGCCCTTGTCGGTCAACGTCGGCAAGCCGCGCGCCGCGGTCGGGTACAGCGCCGCCAGGGCGTGTGCCCGGGCGGCGGTGATGTCGTGGGTGGAGCCTGGTTCGACGTCGCTGACCCATACCGGGTAGCCGCTGGGGTCGGTGAGCACCTGGATGTTCCCGCCGTGCTGCTTGTGCTTACCGGAGTACCACAGGTCGTGGCCCGCTTCGGAGCGTGCGCTGCAGCGGGTGCAGGAGATGAGGGTGCCGTCCAGGCACACGAACGCCCAACCCTGCGCCAGACCCTCATCGAGGACCTCGTGCAGGTCCGTTGCGTGCGCGGCGATCACGTCCACACCCTCGTGCAGATACCGGTAGGCGGTGGCGATCGACACCCCCGCGTCACGGGCCAGGATCCGCATGTCGGTGCGCTCCTTGAACCAGCGCAGCACCAGCACCGCCTGGACGTACGGCGTGGCCGCCCGCTGCCAGGGCGCCCGGTCCGTGGCCTTGCGGTGGGCGGCCAACCAGCGCGACACCTGGGCGACGGTGTCGGCGGGAACGTCGAGGGTGGCACGATAGGTGATCACGTGGGGTCCTGCCTGTGGGCCGGGTTCTTGGTCGAAACCGACCCTTACGGGTCAGGACCCCACGCCCGGCCTCCGACACGCCGCGACCTCACGAGTCACACGCGTCACTCCCGTGAGAAAACCTCAGTGCTTGAACGGCTGCTTGTGTGCGTCCTCCCGCGCGCCGATCGCCCGGTCGAACTCCGCGAGGTCGGCCTCGGTCAGCCGATCAAGGCCACGTCCGGTCTGGATCAGCAACCGCATCAGCACCTGGCTGGCCATCCCCGACGCCGTCTTCGCG
Source organism: Jiangellales bacterium (assembly GCA_038246785.1). GTDB lineage: Bacteria > Actinomycetota > Actinomycetes > Jiangellales > Jiangellaceae > JBBRVP01. The sequence continues at coordinate 142,036 of JBBRVP010000005.1, read as the reverse complement.
GTGAATCCCAGCGTCGTGGCCGCGGTGCGGAACCGGTCCAGGTCACCGGCCAGCGGACTGGCCGTGGCCTCCCGCAAGATCGCCGGCAGTTTGCGCTCGAGCAGGTAGTCATAGCCGGGCCGCAGGTGCCCGAACAGCATCAGGTAGTTGATGAACGGCCGCGTCGAGGACCACATCCTCATCCGGGCCGGCAACGGCAGCGCCGCCCAAACCTGCGGATCCGGCCAGCGGCGCAGGAAAGCGCGGGCGCCCGCGGTGAACGCACTGTTACCGGCGCCGCGCCCAGCCAGCGCGGCCAGGTAGCCGGCCAGCAGGCCGCCCGGGGGCGCGCTACTGGGCGGCGCGTTGGCGGGCGCGGGCAGCATCGTAGGAGGCGCGCACGTGCGCCGGGGCCAGATGGATGTAGGCGGCCGAGGAGTCCACGTGATCGTGACCCATCAGCGCCTGCAGTACCGCCAGGTCCACTCCGGCCTCGGCCAGCGCGGTGCCGAACGAATGACGCAGCGCGTGCGGATGCCCGGCCGGCACCCCGGCCCTGCCCCGATGGTGGCGGAACACGGTGCGCAGCCCCGCCGCGGTCAACGGCTGCCCACGGTGCGGGCCCTTCGCGACGAGGAACAGTACCGGGCTGTCGGACTCCGGCCGCTCGGCGAACAGGTAGATCTGGATCAGCCCGGCCACGTCTGGGTCCAGCGGCACCCGGCGTTCCTTATCGCCCTTACCCACCACCCGCACCCAGCCGGTCGGGATGTCCACGTCGCGCACCCTCAGGGCGAGGACCTCCGCCGAGCGCAGCCCGCTGAACAGCATCAGCCCGGCGATCGCCCTGTCCCGGTCGGTGCGGAAGCTCCCCAACAGCGCCGTCGTCTCTTCCCGGTCCAGACCACGGGGCAACCTGCGTGGTTCCCGGACCCGCAACCGCGACCGCCCCTTCGGACGGTCCAGATGCGCCAGCAGGCCGGCCCGTTGCGCCGGGGTGGCGCGCCGTGTCGCCGCCCCGGGAGGCACCGGGCTGGCCAGTCCCGGGTCCCGCATCGCCCGGTAGCCGAACAGACCCGAGACCGCCGCCAGGCGCCGGTTGACCGTCGCCGCGGCATAACCCGCCGCCCGCCCGGTGCGCAGCGGCACCACGTTGCCACCCAACTGGCCCGGCAACACCGCGCCACGGCAGAAACTCAGGAACCGCAGCAGCACATCCGTGCTCACCTGCACGAGAACGAGATCCTCGCTGGCCAGCCAGCGGGCGAACGCCAGCAGGTCGAACGCGTAGGCGCGCACCGTGCGCGGCGAGTAGCCCCGATCCGCGACATACCCCAGGTAGTCGTTGAGCACGTTCAAGTCCGGCCAGCCCTCTCCCTCCAGGCACCACCGCCCGTCCCGGCCCACCGCCCGCAGCCCGTCCACCCGCCGATCCGTCATGAGAACCAGGTATGCCAGACGTCTCATGCCGGACCCGGCAACCGGCGATCCACGGCGTGTCGACCCTGGAAGGGCATCGCGATTAGCCGGTTAAGAGGGGGGCCTCAGCCGGCGGGACGCAGGGTGACCCGCAGGATCCGGTCGTCGCCGGAGCGGGGGTCGCCCCGCCCGTCGGTGTTGCTCGTGGTCACCCACAGGCTGCCGTCGGGAGCGACGGCGACGGTGCGCAGCCGTCCGTACCGACCCTGCTCGTACGCCTGCGGCTTGCCCGCCGCGCCGGCCGGCACCGGTACGGCGAGCAGCGCCTCCCCGGCAAGCGCCGCCAGAAAGACCGTGTCGCGGACCCACGCGACGCCGCTGGGTGAGGCGGTGCTCGTCGGGCGCCAGGTGGCCACCGGGTCGAAGTAGCGGTCACCGCCGCCCGGACCCTCGACGACCGGCCACCCGTAGTTGCCGCCGCGCCGGATCAGGTTGAGCTCGTCGTAGGTCTGCTGGCCGAACTCGCCGGCCCACAGCCGGCCGTCGGCGTCGAACGCCAGTCCCTGGACGTTGCGGTGCCCGTAGGACCAGACCGGCGACCCGGGGAACGGGTTGTCCGCCGGGACGTGCCCGTCGGGCCTGATCCGCAGAATCTTCCCGGACAGCGACGCGCGGTCCTGCGCGGCATCGCCCTCACCCGCATCGCCGGTGCTCACGTACAGCATGCCGTCGGGACCGAAGGCCAGCCGCCCGCCGTCGTGGTTGGAGGCCTTCGAGATGCCGGACAGCAACACCTCCGGCGCCGACAGCCCGTCGCCCACCCGCATCCGGACCACCCGGTTGTCGTCCTCGGCGGTGAGGTACGCGTAGAGCAGCCGGTCCTTCGCGTAGCGCGACGACACCGCCAGTCCGAGCAGGCCGCCCTCGCCCGCTGGGGCCACGCCGGGGACGCGGCCGACGGTCGTCACCTCCCCGTTCGGGGTCACCCGCTTGACCAGCGCGGTCTCGCGCCCGGAGACGAGCGCGTCGCCGCCGGGCAGGAAGGCCAGCCCCCATGGCACGTCGAAGCCCGTCGCCAGCGTCGTCCACGTCGCCGGCCTGACCGGCCCGGACGCGGCCGTCCGTGACGGGTTCGCCGTCCCGCCCGCCCGCGACGGCGACCGGGAGGGCGCGGCCGGCGCCGTGGCTGTCGCCGCTGCGGGCGGGCCGGTCGCGGCGCTCCCGGCCGCATCGTCACCGCCCGAGCTGCACCCGCCAGCAGTGCGGCGGCGAGGGCGCAAGTCAAGACCCGGGACGGTCCGGTCACCCCTCCATGGTCGCAAGCCCCGCCCGGCCGCCTCGTCGCAGGCCCGTCCACCCGGCCCGCCACCACTCACATTCGCAAGACGGGAACGCCACCGAGGCGCTGGTAGCCGTCTCAGGAGCCTCCCCCATGACGAACGTGGGTCGGGGTGGGGCCTCGCGACGGGGTCGGGGCCTCGCGGGGAGGTTGGGGCCCCGCGGCAAGGTTGGGGGCCTCCCGGCGGGGCTGCAGCAGCCGCGCCGGGCCTAGGGTCGGGCGGGTGACGGTGTGGACCCCCTTCCCGACGGCCGACCTCGCGCCACCCCCGGACGGGCTCACCGTGCTGGAGTGGGACGGCGGCCCACTGCCGGATGACCCGGCGCAGGTGGAGCTGTTCGTGCTCCCGTACACGTTCGACACCGCGACGCTCGCCCCGCTCGCGCGGATGAGCCGGCTGCGGGTCGTGCAGACCCTCACCGCGGGCGTCGAGCACGTCGCGGCTGCCGTGCCCGACGGGGTGACCCTGTGCAACGCGCGGGGCGTGCACGACGCCTCCACGGCCGAGCTTGCCGTCACGCTGGCACTGGCGGCACTGCGCGGGCTGCCGGGCTTCGTGCGGGCGCAGGACCGGCAGGAATGGGTGCACGAGCAGCTCGGCTCGCTCGCCGACAAACGGGTCCTCGTGATCGGCGCCGGCTCGATCGGGGGCGCGGTGGCCCGGCGCCTGGCGCCCTTCGAGTGCGACGTGGTCCTGGTCGCCTCCCGGGCTCGCGCGGGCGTCCGCGGCATCGACGAGCTGGCCGGCCTGCTGCCGACGGCCGAGGTCGTCGTGCTCACGCTGCCGCTGACCGACGCGACACGCGGACTGGTCGACGCGGCGTTCCTGGCCGCGCTGCCCGACGGTGCCCTCGTCGTCAACGTCGCGCGCGGACCGGTCGTCGACACTGGCGCCCTGCTCGCCGAGCTGGCGAGCGGACGGCTGCGCGCGGCGCTCGACGTCACCGACCCCGAGCCACCGCCGCCCGGGCACCCGCTCTGGTCGGCACCAGGGCTGCTGCTGTCCCCGCACGTCGGCGGCAACACGACCGCGTTCCGGCCGCGTGCCATCGCCCTGGTCCGCGACCAGCTCACCCGCTGGAGCGAAGGCCGGCCGCTGCGCAACGTCGTCGCCGGCCCGCCAGGCACGACCAGGGGCTCGCCCTAGGAACTCGCTCCAGGGCGCCGCCCGGGACGATCGGGGACCGGCCAGCCATACGCTGACTCGCATGAGCGACGGACCCGACCTCAAGCCCCGCTCGCGCGACGTCACCGACGGCCTCGAGCGGGCCGGCGCGCGCGGGATGCTGCGCGCGGTCGGCCTGGGGGACGCGGACTTCGCCAAGCCACAGATCGGCGTGGCCTCGTCGTGGAACGAGATCACCCCGTGCAACCTCTCGCTGGACCGGCTGGCGAAGGCGTCCAAGGACGGGGTGCACGCAGCTGGCGGCTACCCGCTGGAGTTCGGCACGATCTCGGTCTCCGACGGCATCGCCATGGGTCACGAGGGGATGCACTTCTCGCTGGTCTCCCGCGAAGTCATCGCCGACTCGGTGGAGACCGTGATGATGGCCGAGCGGTTCGACGGGGCGGTGCTGCTCGCCGGGTGCGACAAGTCGCTGCCCGGCATGCTCATGGCGGCGGCACGGCTGGACCTCGCGGCGGTCTTCCTCTACGCCGGCTCGATCCTCCCCGGCATCGCGAAGCTGTCCGACGGCTTGGAGCGGCAGGTCACGATCATCGACGCGTTCGAGGCCGTCGGCGCCTGCGCGCGCGGGCTGATGAGCCGCGCCGACGTCGACGCCATCGAGCGCGCGATCTGCCCGGGGGAGGGAGCCTGCGGCGGCATGTACACCGCCAACACGATGGCCTGCGCCGCCGAGGCGCTCGGCATGTCCCTGCCCGGTTCGGCCGCCCCGCCGGCGACGGACCGCCGGCGCGACGGCTTCGCCCGCCGCTCGGGCGAGGCGGTCGTGGGCATGCTGCGGCGTGGCATCACCGCCCGCGACGTCCTGACCAGGGAGGCCTTCGAGAACGCCATCGCCGTCGTCATGGCCTTCGGCGGGTCGACCAACGCGGTACTGCACCTGCTCGCGATCGCGGCCGAGGCGCGGGTCGACCTCGGGCTCGACGACTTCGACCGGATCGGCACGCGGGTGCCGCACCTGGCCGACGTCAAACCGTTCGGCAGCTACGTCATGACCGACGTCGACCGGGTCGGCGGCGTGCCGGTGGTGATGCGGGCTCTGCTCGATGCCGGGCTGCTGCACGGCGACGCGCTCACCGTCACCGGCCGCACGGTGGCCGACAACCTCGCCGACGTCGCCCCGCCTGACGTCGACGGCAAGGTCGTGCGGGCGATGGACGAGCCGATCCACCGTACGGGTGGCATCACGATCCTGCGCGGATCGCTGGCCCCCGACGGGGCCGTGGTCAAGACGGCTGGGTTCGACGCCGACGTGTTCGAGGGCACCGCGCGGGTCTTCGACCGCGAGCGTGCCGCCATGGACGCCCTCGAGGACGGCACGATCGCCGCCGGCGACGTCGTCGTGATCCGCTATGAGGGGCCCAAGGGGGGCCCGGGCATGCGCGAGATGCTCGCGATCACCGGGGCGATCAAGGGTGCCGGCCTGGGTAGGGATGTGCTGCTGCTCACCGACGGACGGTTCTCCGGCGGCACCACCGGGCTGTGCGTGGGCCACGTCGCCCCGGAGGCGGCCGACGGCGGGCCGATCGCCTTCGTGCGCGACGGCGACGGCGTACGCCTGGACGTCGCGGCCAAGCGTCTGGACCTGCTCGTCGACGACGACGCGCTCCTCCGGCGGCGCGACGGCTTCCAGCCGCTTCCGCACGCCTACACCAGCGGTGTGTTGGCGAAGTACGTCAAGCTGGTCGGATCGGCCGCCCAGGGCGCCGTCTGCGGCTGATGGCGCCCACCCACCGACCTCCGGTGGGGGCGCCGCTCGCTAGGTGAGACACGCGTCTCACGGCGTTGACACCCGACCTATCCGGGATCGATGCTTCCTCTGTGCAGCACCGTCTACTCGTAGTCGCCTAGCGCGCCGACCCACCGGTCAGCGCGCTGCCCTTCCAGGCCTCCGGCCGGAGGGGCTTTTTGTTGCCCGCCCACCGCACGTGCGGAAGGACCTCCGATGTCGCAGACCATGACTGGGTCGCAGAGCCTCATCCGCTCGCTCGAAGCCGCCGGCGTCGACACGGTGTTCGGCATCCCGGGGGGCGCGATCCTCCCGGCGTACGACCCGCTGCTGGACAGCACGACTGTGCGTCACGTCCTGGTCCGCCACGAGCAGGGCGCCGGTCATGCCGCCGAGGGCTACGCGCTCGCCACCGGCCGGACTGGGGTCTGCATGGCCACCAGCGGCCCCGGCGCCACCAACCTCGTCACCCCCATCGCCGACGCCTACATGGACTCCGTGCCGATCGTGGCGATCACCGGTCAGGTGCCCGGTGCGTCCATCGGCACCGACGCCTTCCAGGAGGCGGACATCCGCGGCATCACCATGCCGATCACCAAGCACAACTACCTGGTCACCGACCCCGCCGACATCCCGCAAGTGGTCGCCGAGGCGTTCCACATCGCCTCCACCGGACGGCCGGGTCCCGTGCTGGTCGACGTCGCCAAGGACGCCCTGCAGGCCATGACGCAGTTCGCCTGGCCGGCGTCGGTCGAGTTGCCCGGATACCGTCCGGCGGCCCGCCCGCACGGCAAGCAGATCCGGGAGGCGGCCCGGCTGCTGGCCGAGGCCAGCCGTCCGGTGCTCTACGTCGGCGGCGGCGTGCTGCGGGCGCGCGCCTCGGCGGGACTGCTGCGGCTCGCCGAGTTGACCGGCGCGCCGGTCGTCACCACGTTGACCGCCCGAGGCGCCTTCCCCGACAGCCACCCGCAGCACCTCGGGATGCCCGGGATGCACGGCTCCGTCGCGGCCGTGACCGCGCTGCAGAAGTCCGATCTCATCGTGGCGCTCGGTGCGCGCTTCGACGACCGGGTCACCGGCAAGCTCTCCTCTTTCGCGCCGCTGGCCACCGTCGTGCACGCCGACATCGACGCGGCGGAGATCTCCAAGAACAAGACCGCCGACATACCCATCGTGGGCGACTGCCGGGAAGTCGTCGCCGAGCTCGTGCCGGCGGTAGAGGCCGAGCACGCGGCCGGCCACCAGGCCGACCTGGGCGGCTGGTGGCAGCTGCTCGACACCTGGCGTCGCCACTTCCCGCTGGGCTACCAAGAGCCGGAGGACGGCCAGCTCGCCCCGCAGTACGCCATCGAGCGCATCGGCGCGATCGCCGGCCCGGAGGCGCTGTACGTCGCCGGGGTGGGTCAGCACCAGATGTGGGCCGCGCAGTTCATCGCGTACGAGCGCCCCGGCACGTGGCTCAACAGCGGCGGCCTGGGGACGATGGGGTACGCCGTGCCGGCGGCGATGGGCGCCAAGGTCGGGCGGCCGGACGCCACCGTGTGGGCCATCGACGGTGACGGCTGCTTCCAGATGACCAATCAGGAGCTCGCCACCTGCACGATCAACGACATCCCGATCAAGGTGGCGGTCGTCAACAATTCGAGCCTCGGCATGGTGCGCCAGTGGCAGACCCTGTTCTACGAGGGCCGGTACTCCAACACCGACCTGCAGACGGGTGCGGCGGTGCGTGTGCCCGATGTCGTCAAGCTCGCCGAGGCCTACGGCTGCGTGGGGCTGCGCTGCGAGCGCGCCGAGGACGTCGACGCGACCATCGACAAGGCCATGAGCGTCGACGACCGGCCGGTCGTGGTGGACTTCGTCGTCTCGCCGGATGCGATGGTCTGGCCGATGGTGGCGGCCGGCGTGAGCAACGACGACATCCAGGTCGCCCGGGGGCTGGCCCCCGACTGGGACCGCACGGATTAGCGGAGGGAGAGGCATCGTGTCCAGGCACACGCTCAGCGTCCTCGTCGAGAACACCCCCGGCGTGCTGGCCCGCGTCGCCGGGCTGTTCTCCCGGCGCAGCTTCAACATCGAGTCGCTCGCGGTCGGGCCGACCGAGCACCCGGCCGTCTCCCGCATGACGATCGTGGTCAACGTGGAGGGGCTGCCGCTCGAGCAGGTGACCAAGCAGCTCAACAAACTGGTCAACGTACTCAAGATCGTGGAGCTGGAGCCGGCGGCCTCGGTGCAGCGCGAGCTGCTGCTCGTGAAGGTCCGCGCCGACCTCGAGACCCGCTCGCACGTGCTGGAGACCGTGCAGCTGTTCCGGGCCAAGGTCGTCGACGTCGCAGCCGAAGCCGTGACGATCGAGGCCACCGGCGGCGCCGACAAGATCGAGGCCCTGCTGCGGGTGCTTGAGCCGTTCGGCATCCGCGAGTTGGCCCAGTCGGGCATGGTCGCCGTGGGTCGTGGATCGCGCTCGATCACCGACCGTACGCTGCGCTCGATCGACCGCTACTCCGCCGACCGCGCCGGCTGACCGCGCTTCCCCCCGACCAGCCCGTCCCGCCGAACGACCCCGCCGAGGAGAGTCAACGTGGCCGAGATGTTCACCGACGACGACGCCGACCTGGCGGTCCTCCAGCGGCGCAACGTGGCCGTCCTCGGCTACGGGAGCCAGGGCCACGCCCATGCGCTGTCGCTGCGTGACTCCGGCGTCGACGTCCGGGTGGGGTTGCCGAAAGCCTCGCGCAGCCGGTCGAAGGCGCAGGTGGAGGGGCTGCGGGTCGTCACGCCGGCCGAGGCCTGCGAGGAGGCCGACGTCGTCATGGTGCTCGCGCCCGATCCGGCGCAGCGCCACCTCTACGCGGAGTCGATCGAGCCCAACCTCGTCGACGGCGACGCGCTGTTCTTCGGTCACGGCTTCAACATCCGCTTCGGCTACATCAAGCCGCCGGCCGGCGTCGACGTCTGCATGGTCGCGCCGAAAGGCCCCGGCCACCTGGTGCGCCGGGAGTACTCCGAGGGCCGCGGCGTCCCCGTACTCGTCGCCGTCGAGCAGGACGCCACCGGCCGCGCCTGGCCGCTGACACTGGCGTACGCCAAGGCGATCGGCGGGCTGCGCGCGGGTGGCATCAAGACGACGTTCACCGAGGAGACCGAGACCGATCTGTTCGGCGAGCAGGCGGTGCTCTGCGGCGGTGCCTCCGCCCTGGTCATGGCCGGCTTCGACACGTTGGTCGACGCCGGCTACCAGCCTGAGGTGGCCTACTTCGAGTGCCTGCACGAGCTCAAGCTCATCGTCGACCTCATGTACGAGGGGGGCATCGCCAAGCAGCGCTGGTCGGTGTCGGACACCGCGGAGTACGGCGACTACGTCTCCGGCCCGCGGATCATCGACGACTCGGTCAGGCAGCGCATGCGGGAGGTGCTGGCCGAGATCCGCGACGGCAGCTTCGCGGACCGTTTCATCGCCGACCAGGACGCCGGCGCGCCGGAGTTCCGGCGGCTGCGGGCGGAGGCTGAAAAGCACCCGGTCGAGGCGACCGGCCGCGAACTGCGCACGCTGATGAGCTGGGTGCGCCCAGCGGGCGAGGCGTCCGACGACTACACCGAGGGCACCGCGGCGCGCTGACGGGGCGTCCGGGCGGGCCGCCCGGCCCGCGCAGAACTCGACCTCCTCGAAACCAATCCGGCCCGGTTTGTTCCCTTGACGGGCGATGAGTGCCATCATCCGTTCGCGGCACCTCATCCATCGCAGCAAGGCACCACAGCGAGGGAGCGGCATGGACGTGGGCGTGGCACACCTCGGGACCGGCCTGGTCAGCGGTCTGCTCACCCAGGAGGGTGGCGGAGCCCCCGACCTGCGGCTCGACCTCGGCGTCACCGACACGGTGCTGCTGTTCGTCTACTTCGCTTTCGTCATCGGCATCGGGTTCGCCCTCAGGCGGGCGGTGACCTCCTCCACCGACTTCTTCCTCTCCGGGCGGTCGCTGCCGGCCTGGGTCACCGGCCTCGCCTTCATCTCGGCCAACCTCGGGGCACTGGAGATCCTCGGCCAGTCGGCCAACGGTGCGCAGTACGGCATCTCGACCGTCCACTACTACTGGATCGGCGCCATCCCGGCAATGGTGTTCCTCGGCATCGTGATGATGCCCTTCTACTACGGCTCGAAGGTGCGGTCGGTGCCGGAGTACCTCCGCATGCGCTACGACAAGAAGGCGCACCTGCTCAACGCGATCACCTTCGTCGTCGCGAGCCTGCTCATCGCCGGGGTCAACCTCTTCGCACTGGCCACCGTCATCGAGGCCCTGCTCGGCATCGCGCTGCCCGTCGCGATCGTCGTCTCGGCCGTCTTCGTGCTCACCTACATCCTGCTCGGCGGCCTGCGCAGCGCGATCTACAACGAGGTGCTGCAGTTCTTCGTCATCCTCGCCGGGCTCATCCCCCTGGTCGTCATCTCGATGAAGGAGGTCGGTGGGATCGGCGGGCTGTTCGACAAGCTGTCCCAGACCGAGGCGGGCACGCTGACGACGGCCTGGGGTGGCACCAGCTTCGGCGGCAACAACCCGCTCGGCGACTGGTTCGGCATCGTCTTCGGACTCGGCTTCTGCCTGTCCTTCGGCTACTGGACGACCAACTTCGCCGAGGTGCAGCGGGCGTTCGCCGCCAAGGACGAGGTCTCCGCCCGGATGACCCCGATCGTCGGGTCCTACCCCAAGGCGTTCATCCCGTTCCTCGTCGTGCTGCCCGGCATGGCGGCGATCCTGCTCGTGCCCACCCTGGGCGACAAGGGCGGCGTCACCTACAACCAGGCCATCCCGGCGCTCATGGAGCAGTACCTCCCGCGCGGTGTCGTCGGCGTGGCGGTGACCGGGCTGGTGGCTGCGTTCATGGCCGGCATGGCGGCCAACGTGTCCTCGTTCAACGCGGTGTTCACCTACGACCTCTGGCAGGACTACCTGCGCCCCGGCCGTGAGGACGGCTACTACCTGCGCGTGGGCCGGTGGGCAACGGTGGGCGGGGTGAGCATCGGCATCGGCACCGCGTTCATCGCCTCCGGGTTCGAGAACATCATGAACTACCTGCAGCAGCTGTTCTCCTTCTTCAACGTGCCGCTGTTCATCGCCTTCCTCTTCGGCATGTTCTGGCGCCGTGCGTCCAAGAGCGCGGGCTTCTGGGCGATCCTCGTCGGCACGGTCGTCGCCGTGGCCAACTACGTCCTCTACCTGGCCGACATCCTGACGTGGAGCAGCGACCTGCAGTCGTCGTTCTACGGGTCGATCCTCGCGTTCGTGGCGGGCTCCGCCGCGGCGGTGATCGTCACCTTGCGCGAGTCGCCCAAGACCGACGACGAGCTGCGGGGGCTGGTTCGCGGCCTGGAGATCGAGAGGCTGGAAGAGGGCCGCCAGCCGTTCTACCGCCGCCCGGTGCCCATGGGGATCGGCGTACTCGTCCTCAGCGCCCTGCTCTACGTTGGCGTGGAGCTCTTGTGACCCCCCTGGAGGCCCGCCCATGAGCGACGTTCCCGAGATGTCGGACGCCGAGGCCGCCAAGGCGCTGCGGCTGCTCAAGTTGTTCGACCTGCGCACCTTCATCGGCAGCCTGTTCCTCATCTTCGGGCTCGTCGTCACCATCGAGGGCATGGTGGCCGGCGACGCCGAGATCAAGAAGGCGGCCGGGATAAACATCTCCCTCTGGACCGGGCTGGTCATGCTGCTGACCGGTGCCTTCTTCATCGGCTGGATGCTGCTGGCGCCGCCGAGCCTCGAGCTCCCCAAGAAGGTGGAGGACCCACCGCGCGGTCACTGACCCCGCCACCCCTCGGGTGTGTCAGGCCCTGCCGTGGCTGGGGCAACGGGAGAGGCTGACACTCGGGAGCGGGGGGGGGCCGGTACGATGGCCTGCGCCCGGCCACAGCGTGGTGCGTCGACGGCCGGCGTCCGTTCGCGCCGGTGCCCGGCCCCGCCGACCCGAAGGACCCACACCAGCCGTGAGCACCTCCGCTGCGCCGGCCACCCCGGCCCCCCGCCCCGTCGTCCTGATCGCCGAGGAGCTCTCGCCGGCCACCGTCGAGGCTCTCGGCCCTGACTTCGACGTCCGCCAGTGCGACGGCAGCGACCGCGCGGCATTGCTCAGCGCGCTTCCGGACGCCGATGCGTTGCTCGTCCGCAGCGCCACGAAGGTCGACGCCGAGGCGATCGCCGCCGCGCGGCGGCTGACCGTGGTGGCCCGGGCCGGCGTGGGCCTGGACAACGTCGACGTGCGGGCCGCCACCCAGGCCGGGGTGATGGTGGTCAACGCCCCGACGTCCAACATCGTCAGCGCCGCAGAGCTCGCGGTCGGCCTCCTGATCGCGAGCGCCCGTCACATCCCGGCGGCCGACCGCTCGCTCAAGGGCGGAGAGTGGAAGCGCAGCAGGTACACCGGCACCGAGCTCTACGAGAAGACTGTCGGCGTGGTCGGGCTCGGTCGCATCGGCGTGCTGGTGGCGCAGCGGCTCTCGGCGTTCGGGACCACGCTCGTCGCCTACGACCCGTACGTCCAGGCGAGCCGGGCGGCCCAGATCGGCGTACGCCTCGTGTCGCTCGACGAGCTGCTGCGCGACAGCGACTTCATCACCGTCCACCTGCCGAGGACCGCGGAGACGGCCGGGCTCATCGGAGACGAACAGCTGCGGCTGGTCAAGCCCTCGGTGCACATCGTGAACGCCGCGCGCGGCGGCATCGTCGACGAGCACGCGCTGTACGTAGCGCTCAAGGAGGGGCGGGTCGCCGGCGTGGGCATGGACGTGTACGCGTCCGAGCCGTGCACCGACTCGCCGCTGTTCGAGTTCGACTCGGTGGTCGCCACACCCCACCTCGGCGCGTCGACCGACGAGGCCCAGGAGAAGGCAGGCGTCTCGGTCGCGCGCTCGGTGCGGCTCGCGCTGGCCGGCGAGCTCGTGCCCGACGCGGTCAACGTCAAGGGCGGCGCCATCGCCGAGGACGTCCGCCCCGGCATCCCGCTCTCCGAGAAGCTCGGTCGCATCTTCACCGCGCTGGCCGGCGGGGTCGCCGTCCAGCTCGACGTCGAGGTCTGCGGGGAGATCACCCGACACGACGTCAAGATCCTCGAGCTGGCCACGCTCAAGGGCGTCTTCGCGGACGTGGTCGAGGACGGGGTCAGCTACGTCAACGCGCCGCTCATCGCCGCCGACCGGGGTGTCGAAGTACGGCTGGTCACCAGCGAGGACTGCCCCGACTACCGCAACCTCGTGACGGTCCGCGGCACCCTCGGTGACGGCCGCACCGTGTCGGTGTCCGGCACGCTCACTGGTCCCCGCCATGTCGAGAAGCTGGTCGAGGTCGACGGTTTCGACATCGAGGTGCAGCCCAGCGAGCACCTGGTTTTCTTCCGGTACGTCGACCAGCCGGGCGTCGTCGGCACGGTCGGCCGCATCCTGGGCGAGGCTCGGGTCAACATCGCCGGCATGCAGGTCAGCCGGGACCGGCGGGGCGGGCACGCGCTGGTCGGCATGACCATCGACTCGGCGCTGCCGGCCGGTGTACTCGACGAGATCACCGCCGCCATCGGGGCCGAGTTCGCCCGCGAGGTCGACCTCACCGACTGACGGTCGGCGCCTACGCTGCCTGCCCATGACCCACCCTCTCCAGCTGGCCGTCGTCGCCGGTGACGGCATCGGCCCCGAGGTGGTCGCCGAGGGGCTCAAGGTCCTTGCCGTGGCCCTCGAGGGCACCGGTCGCAACAAGGTCGAGCCGACCGAGTATGACCTCGGTGCCCGCCGCTGGCACGCCACGGGCGAGACGTTGCCCGACTCGGTGCTGGCCGAGCTGCGCGAGCACGACGCGATCCTGCTCGGCGCCGTCGGCGACCCCTCGGTACCCAGCGGCGTGCTCGAGCGCGGACTCCTGCTGCGCATCCGCTTCGGGCTCGACCACTACGTCAACCTGCGGCCCGCGCGGCTCTACCCAGGGGTGGCCAGCCCGCTGCGTGACCCGGGCGAGGTGGACTTCGTCGTCGTCCGCGAGGGAACCGAGGGCCCGTACGTCGGCAACGGCGGCGTCCTGCGCACCGGGACCGCGCACGAGGTCGCCACTGAGGTGAGCGTCAACACCGCCTTCGGCGTCGAGCGCGTCGTGCGCGACGCCTTCCGCCGGGCGGCCGCACGGCCGCGTCGGCGGCTCACCCTTGTCCACAAGCACAACGTGCTCGTCCATGCCGGGCACCTCTGGCGGCGCACAGTCGAGGCCGTCGCGGCCGAGCACCCGGACGTCGCCGTGGACTACCTGCACGTCGACGCGGCGACGATGTTCATGGTGAGCGACCCCGCGCGCTTCGACGTCGTCGTCACCGACAACCTGTTCGGCGACATCCTCACCGACCTCGCGGCCGCGGTCTGCGGCGGGATCGGGCTGGCGGCCTCGGGCAACATCAACCCCGACCGCACGGCGCCGAGCATGTTCGAGCCGGTCCACGGCTCCGCGCCCGACCTCGCCGGGCGCGGCGTCGCCGACCCGAGCGCGACCATCCTGTCCGTGGCGCTGCTGCTGCAGCACCTCGGCCTCGACGAGGCGGGGCAGCGGGTGGAGGCGGCCGTCGCGGCCGACCTCGCGGAGCGCGGGGGCGCCGCGCGCAGCACCTCCGAGGTGGGTGACGCGGTCGCCGCGCGGCTCGGCTGACCGCGCCGCCCTGCCGGACCTCCCAGCACCGCGCGGGCACGCGCTACCGTGCCGGGCATGGCCGCCACCCAGCCTCCCGCCTCCGGTCAGAGCGAGCCGTCCCTTGACTTCCAGGTGCGGTCCTCGGCTTCCCCCACGCCGCCGCAGCGTCGCGCAGAGATCCTGCAGGCGCCCGGCTTCGGGCGCTTCTTCACCGATCACATGGCGCGTGCCGTCTGGACGGCCGACGCCGGCTGGCACGACGCGGCGCTCGTGCCGTACGGCCCGATCACCCTGGACCCGGCCGCAGCGGTGCTGCACTACGCGCAGGAGATCTTCGAGGGCCTGAAGGCCTACCGCCACGACGACGGCTCGATCTGGGCCTTCCGGCCGGACGCCAACGCCGCCCGCTTCGCCCGCTCGGCCCGCCGGCTGGCACTGCCCGAGCTGCCGGAGCAGGCCTTCCTCGACGCCATCCGCACGCTCGTCGAGGTCGACCAGGAGTGGGTGCCGGCCGGAGGGGAGAAGAGCCTGTACCTGCGGCCGGTCATGTTCGCCTCCGAGTCCTTCCTGGGCGTGCGTCCGGCGCGCCACGTGACGTTTCTCGTCATCGCCTCACCCGCCGGCTCCTACTTCCCCAGCGGCGTCGCGCCGGTCTCGATCTGGCTCTCGCAGCGCTACACGCGCGCCGCGCTCGGCGGCACCGGCTCGGCCAAGTGCGGCGGCAACTACGCCGCCAGCCTTGCCGCGCAGGCCGTGGCGAGCGAGCACGGCTGCGACCAGGTGTGCTTCCTCGACGCAGTCGACCGCCGCTGGGTGGAGGAGCTCGGCGGGATGAACCTGTACTTCGTGCACGCCGACGGCACGCTCGTGACCCCAGAGCTCACCGGCACGATCCTGGAGGGCGTCACCCGCTCGTCGATCCTCGAGGTCGGCAAGCAGCTGGGGCTGGGCGTCGAGGACCGCCGGGTCGACGTCGAGGAGTGGCAGCACGGCGTCGCCTCGGGCCGGATCACGGAGGTCTTCGCCTGCGGGACGGCCGCGGTGGTGACCCCCGTCGGGCGGCTGCGCTGGGACGACGGTGAGGTCGCGTCCCCCGAGGGCGGCGAGGACTCGGTGACGATGCGGGTGCGGCGCGCGCTGCTCGACGTGCAGTACGGCCGCGCCGACGACCCGGCCGGCTGGATGCGCCGGCTCGTCTGAGACGCCGGTGACCCGTCCTCTCATCGGCATCACCTGCTACGTCGAGCCGGCGTCATGGCGGGTCTGGGACGACCTGCCGACGGCGCTCCTCCCGGTCGGCTACGTGCGCCAGGTCCAGGCGGCCGGAGGAACGGCGGTGCTGCTGCCGCCGCCCGCCGGTGACGTCGCCGACGACGTCGATACGGCCCTGGCCCGGCTGGACGGCCTGGTGCTTTCCGGCGGGGCCGACGTCGAGCCCAGCCGATACCACGCCGACCCGCACCCGTCGGTGCAGTCCGCGCGCCCGGACCGCGACGCGTGGGAGCTGGCGCTGGCGGCCGCCACCGCGGGGACGCCGCTGCCGGTGCTGGGCATCTGCCGTGGCATGCAGGTGATGGCGGTGGCCGGGGGGGGCGTGCTCGAGCAGCACCTGCCCGACCGGGTCGGCCACGACGGCCATGCGCCTGCCGCGGCGACGTACGGGAGCCAAGGAATCACCATCGTGGCGGGCACCCGCCTGCAGGGCCTGCTCGGCGACCGGCTCGACGTGCCTTGCTACCACCACCAGGGGGTGCGCTCCCACCCGGGCTACCGGCCGGCGGCCTGGGCCGCGGACGGCACGCTGGAGGCGTTCGAGGACGCCCAAGCCCCGTTCCGCATCGGCGTGCAGTGGCATCCCGAGCGCGGGGACGACCCCCGACTCTTCCACGCACTTGTCGGAGCAGCCGGTCACGCCTCCCCACTCATGTGGTGCTGATGGGCACGCCGACCTGCTGCTGGATGTCCTCCAGGCCGCGCCCGCAGGTCTCCGGGACGCGCGCGGCGACGAACCAGACAGTGAGCAGCCCGATGCCCGCGTACACCAAGAAGGCGCCGGACGGCTCACCAGCGTGACCAGGGTGCGCCGCCGCCCCCACCGGTCGGCCAGCCAGCCGGCGGCCAGCGCCCCCGCGACGGCGCCGATCAGCAGCGAGGACACGATCGACTGCTGGGCCAGGTTCGAGGTGGCGTGCAGGTTGGGTTTGATGTAGAGCAGCGCCCCGCCGATCACACCGGTGTCGTAGCCGAACAGGAACCCGCCGATGGCGGCCACGGCCGCCACCCGCAGCAGGAACCGGTTGCCAGCGGAGAACATCCCGGCCGCCATGTCGCCGTGATCCCTCAATCTCATGAGGGTCTCATGAGGGTCTCATGAGGGTCGAGGGTCTGGTGATAGAGCCCGGCATGTCTGGTCGAATGTGCAGATGCCTGATCCGGGGACTCCGGTTGACCGGCGCCGCGTGCTGCTGGCGACGGTCACGCCGCTGGCGTCGATCTTCGGCTCAGGCTTTCTCATCATCGTCCCTGTGCTCGAGCGCACGCTCGGCGCCCTGTCCGTGCTCGGGGCGGCGGCAGTGTGCGCCCTGGCCTGGCTGGCCGGCACCGCGGTCCGCCACTGCGTACGGGTGGTCGAGCCCCGGGCCGCCGCGGGCGCGCTCGACACCATCACCCGCCGGTGCGATCGGCTCGCCGACGCGGTCATCGTCGTCGCCTACGTCATCTCGGTCGCGCTCTACTTGCGCATCCTCGCCCGCTACATCTTCCACTTCATCGCCGCCGGCTCCGCGGTCGGCGAGCGGATGCTCGCCTGCGCGCTGGTCGTCGTGATCGTGACCGTTGGCATCACCCGCGGCTTCCACGGCCTCGATCGGCTCGAGCGGGTCGCGCTGATCGGCGTCCTCGTGCTCGTCGCCTTGCTCATCGCGGTGCTGCTCGTCCACGACACCCGCTTGCTCACCGGTGGCGACCTGTCCCTGCCGCCAGGCCCGCCTGCCAACCTCGGCCATGTCCTGCTCACCCTCGGCGGCGTGGTCATCACCGTGCAGGGCTTCGAGACGGTGCGCTACCTCGGTCACCGATACGACGCGGAGACCCGCGTCCAGGCATCCCGGGTAGCTCAACTGGTGTCGACCACCATCTACCTCGCCCTGGTGGCGATGGCCACCCCCGTGATGGGGCTCGGCAGCGCGGCCGGCCCCGACGAGACCCTGCTGGAGATCATCCGGCGGGTGGTGCCACTGCTCGCCCTACCGCTGGTGATCATCGCAGTGCTCAGCCAGTTCAGTGCCGCCACCGCGGACACGGTCGCCGCCGACGGCAACCTGCGCGGTCTCACCGACTGGATGCGCGGCGCGCGGCCCTACCTGCTCAGCGGCGCAGCAGCCTTCGCGCTCGCCGCCACCGTCCCCACCTTCACCATCATCGCCATCGCCTCGCGCGCCTTTGCCGCCTACTACGCGATCCAGGCGCTGATCGCCCTGCGCACCTGCGACGGCTTCGTCCGCAAGGTCGGCTACGCGGCGCTGGCCGCCGTCATGGTCGCCATCACCGCGCTCGCCGGGCCAGCGGGGTAGGCGGGTCGAGTGAGCAGCTGGCACATCGCGGCGACCTGGGCCCGGTCGAGTCAGCGGCGGTCGCCGCCGATAGTTCCGGTGTGTGCCGACAGCCTGTCTCGAGCTCCGAGCGGCGTGGCAGGATGGGCGTCGATGCAGCACCGCACCGTCATTGCGTGAGCGCGGAGTCCGGGCCGAGTGCCCGGTCGCCGCGCAGGCCTCCCGCGCCCGGGGGGTCTTTTTTCTGTGGTGCGGACGGTCGAAGTCGCGGAGTGAGGGACGGGTATGACGGTCATCGGGGAGCGGTTCGACGTCTACGACACGACGCTGCGCGACGGAGCCCAGCAGGAGGGCCTGTCCCTCGGCGTCCACGACAAGCTGTCCATCGCTGGTTACCTCGACGAGCTGGGCGTCGGCTACGTGGAGGGCGGCTGGCCCGGCGCCAACCCGCGTGACACGGAGTTCTTCCGCCGTGCGCGCACCGATCTCGACCTGCACCACGCGACGCTGGCGGCGTTCGGAGCGACCCGGCGTCCCGGCACGACGGCCGACCGCGACCCGATGGTGCGCGCCCTGCTCGACGCCGAGGCCCCGGTCGTCACGCTCGTCGCCAAGTCCCACGACCGCCACGTCGACCTCGCGCTGCGCACCACGCTGGAGGAGAACCTGGCGATGGTCAGCGACACCGTGGCGTACCTGACCTCTGCCGGGCGGCGGGTCTTCCTCGACGCCGAACACTTCTTCGACGGCTACCGCAGCAATCCCGCCTACGCGCTCGAGGTGGTCCGGGCTGCCGTGGAGTCCGGCGCGGAGCTCGTCGCCCTCTGCGACACCAACGGCGGCATGCTGCCCGACGAGGTCGCCGCCGTGGTCCGCGACGTCTCCCTGGTAGCCGGTGTGCCGATCGGCATCCACTGCCACAACGACACCGGCTGCGCCGTCGCGAACTCCCTCGCCGCCGTCGATGCCGGAGCGAGCCACGTGCAGGGCACGCTCAACGGGTACGGGGAGCGCACCGGCAACGCCGACCTGGTCGCCGTCGTGGCCAACCTCGAGCTCAAGCGCGGCCGGCGCCTGCTCCCCGACGGGGCCCTCGGGGAGGCCACCCGCATCGCGCATGCGGTGGCTGAAGTGACCAACGTCGTCCCCTACTCACGCCAGCCCTACGTCGGCGCCAGTGCGTTCACCCACAAGGCGGGCCTGCACGCGAGCGCCGTCAGGGTCGACCCCGGCCTCTACCAGCACATCCGCCCCGAGGCCGTCGGCAACGACATGCGCATGCTGGTGAGCGACCTGGCCGGGCGGGCCAGCGTCGAGCTCAAGGGCCGGGAACTGGGCTACGACCTGGCCGGCGACCGGGATCTGCTGAACCGGATCACGGCGCGGGTCAAGGACCTCGAGGGCAGTGGCTACACGTTCGAGGCCGCCGACGCCTCGTTCGAGCTGCTGCTGCGCGAGGAGGTCGACGGGCGGCGCCCGTCCTTCTTCGACGTCGAGTCCTGGCGGGTCATCACCGAGTCGCGGCCCGGACGTGAGGCCATCTCCGAGGCCACGGTGAAGCTGCACGCCGGCGGCCAGCGGACGGTCGCGACGGGCGAGGGCAACGGCCCGGTCAACGCCCTCGACGAGGCGCTGCGCAAGGCGATCGGCGGGGCGTTCCCGCAGGTGCGGCGCCTGGAGCTCATCGACTTCAAGGTGCGCATCCTCGACGCCGCCCACGGCACCGACGCCGTCACCCGGGTCCTCGTCGAGACCACCGATGGCTCGACGTCCTGGGAGACGGTCGGGGTGGGCCCCAACGTCGTCGAGGCGTCCTGGCAGGCGCTGGTCGACGGGGTGACGTACGGGCTGCTGCGTGACGCCGCAGCGAACAGGAGGGCCTCCGAGCCCGTCTAGGATGAGATCTCGCGTGCCCGCGGCGACGACTTGAGGCGCGACCTGACCACCACAACCGAGGAGCGACCACGTGGCACACGTCATCTGGGTCGCCTGCCACTCGGCCGCCCCGCTCGACGCCGAACGCGTGGAGGCCTGGCAACGGCAGGTCGAGCACCGCCTGCCGGACCTGTTCGACAGTCGCCGCTTCCGCTGCGTGGTCAAGGACCATGTCGCCCTGCTCGCGTGGTCGCAGCCGTCCGCGGCCAGCCCGTCGTGGCCGCAGGTGGAGGAGGCCGCCGGTGCGCTCGGCGTCAACGACGGCTTCCCGCTCGGTCACGACCGGATCCCCGTCGCGGGCCCGGCGCCGATCGCGATCTCGCGGGCGCTGCGGGCGGACTTCTCGCAGGTCGAGGCGATGCACCCGCCGTACGCCAACGTCGCGCTCGACGTGGACGGGCTCACCGTCGCGATCGACGCCACGGGTTTCGCCAAGGTCTACCGGGCCGGCACCGACGGCCTGTCGGTGTGGTCCAACCGCGGATCGGTCGCCTCGCTGTTCGCCTACGGCACGGTGGCGGCCTCGCCGGCAGGGTGGGCGACCTACCTGTGCCACGACCGTTTCATGTCCGAGCTGACCGCGCTGGACGGCGTCGTGCTGGAGCAGCCGCGCACGCTGGTGAGGGCCACCGACACCCCCCACGGCCTGGACGTCCGGCACACCGACTACGTCACTCCACTGTTCCAGCCCGACCTCGATTGGGACGCCGCCGACCTCGTGGAGCAGGCGCTGTCCGAGTTCTACACGTCCCTGGCGGCGCTGGCGCCCGAGCACGTCCGCGTACCACTGTCCGGGGGACGAGACTCCCGCATCATCGCCGCGGCCGGGCTGCGCCAGGGGATCATCGACGAGTTCTATACCTCCGCACCGCCGGACCTGGACCTCGAGCTCGCCGAGCAGCTCGTGGCGCGACTCGAACACCCCGTCGCCTGGACCACCCACGACAAGACTGCGGCGGCGCGGCGGCGCAACCAGTCGGAGGCGGTCCGCCAGCCGTCCAGCGACGCGGTCTGGCGCAACCTCCTGGCCTACCAGGGCTACGCCGACGGAGACGGCGACGTCACTCCGCACACCCGGCCTCCGCATGGCGAGGCCGCGCTGCACCGCGTCGCCCTGTGGGGCCTGGGTGGGGAGTTCGCCCGCGCCACCTTTTACAACGCGAGTGCTCTGCCGGACCCTTCGCGGCGCGCCCGCGAATACTTCCGCAACCTCGGCAACGGCCCCCTGGTCGCCGACGCCGTGCGCGCGGAGCTGGTCGCGCCGCGTGCGCTTGCCATCGCGGAGGGCCTCGAGCAGCGCGGCGTCAGCGGCCTCAAGCAGCTCGACTACATGCACCTGTTCGAGCAGTGCCGGCGGATCAAGAACCGGCTCGGGAACGTCAACGGCATCCGACCGCTGTACTCCCTGGGCTACGTCCGCTCGACGATGGGTCGCTCGCCCGCCTACCGCGTGCACACCAGCGTCCACCGCGACGTCGTCAACCGGTGCTACCCCGCCTGGGCCGGCGTCCCCTTCTCCAGCGAGCTCCGCCGCGAACGCCCCGTCGCCACCACCGCCACCCCGTTCGCCGTCGTCTTCTGGGAGAGCGAGGTAGCCCGCCGCCTGGGGGAGGCGCTGCTGGAGCGGGTCTCCGCGCAGGACGTCGTCGTCGAGTCCGCCGTACGCCGGATCATGGCCCCGGACGACCCGGCGCGGTCCAACCCCGTGCGCCGGATGCGCTGGTTCAACCGGCTGCTCAACTACTTCTCCTACCTCGACTACGCCGACGAGCTGAGCAGGGAGTTCACCGCAGCCGGGGGCATCGCCGCGGTCCGCGACCGGTCTCCCCGCCCGCCGTCCACGACACCCTCGGAAGGGAACCGACCACTCTCCCGCGCGCTGCGCGCGCTCACCGGGCGCGGAGCCGACGACCGGACGACGCCGACCATCGAGCCCCGCGAGGCCACTGCGGCGGCACGACGCCGCTAGGCTGCCGCCGGCCAGGCGACGGCCCTGTCGTGGACCCCCTCATGACGACAACGACGACACCGCTTCCCGCGGCCGACGCGCCACCCGTCGAGCGGTTCGCGCACCGGTCCGCGCTGGACGGCATCCGTGCCCTCGCCGTGGTGGCCGTGGTCGTCTACCACCTTGGCTACCGCTGGCTGCCAGGCGGCTTCCTCGGCGTCGACGCCTTCTTCGTCCTGTCCGGCTACCTCATCACATCCCTCCTGCTGGTCGAGCACGCCGCTACGGGGCGGATCGTCCTCCACCGCTTCTGGACCCGGCGGATCCGCCGGCTCATGCCGCCCATGCTGCTGGTGGTGGGCGCCGTGTGTGTCTATGCGGGCACTGTTGCCTCCGACGAGGTGCGCTATTCCTTGCGCGGCGACTCCCTCGCAACGCTGCTCTACGTCGCCAACTGGCGTTTCATCGTCTCGGGGCAGTCCTACTTCGCCGAGTTCAGCGACCCCTCGCCGCTGCGCCACATGTGGTCGCTCGCCATCGAGGAGCAGTTCTACCTGCTCTGGCCGCTGGCGGTGCTGCTGGCGCTGTGGCTCGCCCGGGGCCGGGCGAAGGTGCTCGCGGCCGTCGTCGCGGTCGGGATCGCCGGGTCGGTCACCGCGATGGCGGTGCTGGGCCGCACGGGCGCGTCCCGGGCCTACTACGGCACGGACTCCCGCATCCACGAGCTCCTGGTGGGCGCGCTGCTCGCGCTCGCCCTGCGGCGCACCGGGCTCGGCGCGCCCGGCCGGCGCTGGACGTGGAACGGCGTGGCCCTGGGCGGCCTGATCGCAGTGGCCGCCTCCTTCGTCGTCGTGACCGACGCCTCGACGGGCTACTACCGCGGCGGGTCGCTGGCGTTCGCAGTCGCCGTCGCGGCGCTGATCCTGGGGTTGGAGAAGGGGTCGGGTGGTCCGGCCACCGGGCTGCTGTCGCACCCGGCGGTCGTCTGGGTGGGTGCCGTGTCGTACGGGTTGTACATCTTCCACTGGCCGATCATCCTGTGGGTCGACGAGTCGCTCACGGGGCTGCGCGGGACCGCCCTCGACGCGTTCCGGGTGGCGCTGCTGGTGGCGGTCACCGCGGCCTCCTACTACCTGCTCGAACGGCCCATCCGCCGCGGCCGCTTCCTCGGGCTGTCCCTGACCCCAGTCCGGGTGTTCGCCATCGCGCCCGTGCTGCTCGCGCTGGTCGCAGGTGCCGCCGTGGCCGGCACCCGCGGCGCGGCCCCACCCGATTGGGCCATCGGGGGCAAGGTCGGCCAGATCCGGGTCCTCGGCTCCACCGACCCGAACGCTCCGACCCTCGCGGTCGTGGGTGACTCGATCGCCAAGGGACTGCAGCCTGCGTTGGGCGAAGTCGGTGCGCAGCAAGGCATCCGCGTCATCGGAGGGGCCTGGGTGGGCTGCGGGATCGCCGGCACCTTCCAGGTGGACCAGCTGACGAAACAGCCGTTCGACTTCTCCCAGGACTGCGACGACGCGATCCCGCGGCGCTACGCCGACCTGGTCCGTGACTACGACCCCGACGTCGTCTTCATGGAGTCCGTGCGCGAGCGCATGCCGATGCGCACCGCCGACGGGCGCATCGTGGAGCCCGGCACGCCCGAACACCGCGCGCTCGTGCTGCAGGGGCTCGAGCAGAGCTATCGGGCGCTCTCCGCCCGTGGGGCGACCATCGTCATCTCCAAGGTGGTGCCGCGCGGCAAGCGGCACTACCGCTTCTGCCAGGAGCCCGAGAACGTCGGCCGCTGCGCCGCCGACGGACCCGGTGAGGACAACTACGGGACCATGGACTCGATCATCGAGGAGTTCGCGGCTCGCCACCCCGGCGTCGTCGTGTACGACTTCCCTGCGCTGGTGTGCCCCGGCGGCCCACCGTGCCCGGACGAGATCAACGGCATGGTGCTGCGCTGGGACGGGTCGCACTTCACCCACCGGGCGAGCGAGTGGGTGGCGCCGCGGCTACTCCGCCAGATCGAGCAGCTCACCGATCTCGGCTCGGCTCGGCGGCGGCGCTGACTCAGCCGCGACTGCGCCGCGCACGAGTGCGAGCGCGAAGCCGTCGTAGCCCTTGGACCCGACGGTCTGCACGGCCGTCACCTCCACCGAAGGCTCCGCGGCCATCGCCTCCAGCACGCGGCGGGTGCCCTGCACGCCGGCGTCCTCGCTGTCGGCGTCGACGACGGCGCCGTCTCGGACGACGTTGTCGACGACCACCACCGTCCCCGGGAGGGCCAGTCGGAGCGCTCCAGCGAAGTAGTCCGGGTTGCTGGGCTTGTCGGCATCGATGAAGACGAGGTCGTACGGGTCCGTGCCCTCCTCGCTCAGCCGGGCCAGCGTCTGCACAGCAGGCCCGACGCGGACCTCGGCCACGCCGTCCAGGCCGGCTCGGGCGAGGTTGGCCCGGGCGACGGCGGCGTGGTGAGGGTCGATCTCGCACGAGACCAGCCGGCCGTCCGGTGGCAGCGCGCGGGCCAGCCAGATAGCGCTGTAGCCGCCGAGGGTGCCGATCTCGAGGATGCGCCGGGCCCCCCGCAGCCGGGCCAGCAGGTAGAGCAGCCGGCCCTGCGTCGGCGACACCTGGATCGGTGGGAGTCCGGCGGCGCTGCTGGCCTGCAGCGCCGACTCGAGCACCGGGTCCTCGTGCAGCCCCAGCACCTCGTCGAGGTAGCCGTCGACTGCGGTCCAGCGTTCCTGTGTCATGCCGCCAGCAGACCACAACCGTTCCCGGCGGGGAGCCGGCCCACCTGGGGGGCGGTGATCAGCCAGGGACGGCGAGCAGGTCGTCGCACACGGCGACGAGGCGCGCCCGCAGCGGTGCGGCGCGGCGGGCGAGGGCCCGCTGTGCGGCGACGTACTCGGCGCGGCCCTGCGCCGTCTCGACCCGCACGGGCTGGTAGCCCAGAGCGGACAGGTCGTACGGCGAGGCCCGCATGTCCAGCTCGCGCAGGTCCCGGGCGAGCTCGAAGCAGTCGAGCAGCAGGTCGCCGCGCACCGCCGGGCCCAGCTTCGTTGCCCACTTGTAGAGGTCCATCGAGGCGTGCAGGCAGCCGGGCTGCTCGTCCTCGACCTGGGTGGCCCGCGTGGGCTGGACGCGGTTGCGCTGAACCGCCGCAGGGGAGAAGAAGCGGAACGCGTCGACGTGCGTGCACCGGATCGTCGACGACTCGACCACCGCATCGGTGCCCACTCCGCCCAGGCGCAGCCGCAGCGGGTGGCGGTGCTCGTCCTGGCGGTAGACCATCGCCCACTCGTGCAGGCCGAAGCAGCCGGTCCACGCCGGACGGGCCGCGGTGGCCGACAGCAGTCGCCGCACGAAGCGCACGAGGTCTGCGCGGTCAGTCAGGTAGCCCCCGACGTCGAGAGCGACCGAGCCGTCGCCGTCACTGGCGTACCAGCGCCAGGCGGCCTGCGGCGCAGCCCCCGCCGGTCCGCTCGCCAGGCGTACGTCGGCGCCCGGGTGCCACCGCCGCAGCCGTGACGGTCTCCCGGAGTAGTAGCTGAACAGGAAGTCCTCGACCGGGTGCCGCTCACCGAGCGCCGCGCGTGCCCGGTGGCCAGCGGTGAGCGCGTCGGCGCGCGCCGCATGCGCCAGCGCCTCCGCTGCCCACTCCGCGGCCGGCAGCGTCAGCACGGCCGAGTCGAGCGTCGGGAGGCGGCCGGGGGCGACACCGGCCCAGACTAGGCAGGTGGATGCGCCGCGCCGACCCTTCCGCCGCCTCGCGGCCGCGCTGACGGCGCTCGCGGCGCTCGCCGGCTGCTCGGCGGGCGACGCTGGCGGCGGCGCGTCCGCCGCAGCGCCGCCCGGCGCTTCGACCACCCCGCCGCCGAGCCTCACGCCGGCGACGACGTGGTACGTCTCGCTCGGCGACTCCCTTGCCGCCGGCTACCAGCCCGGGACCGGCGACGACCCCGCGACCGGCTACGCCGGCCGGCTCGCCGACCGGCTGCGCGAGCGGGAGCCGGGCCTGCGGCTGCAGGCGTTCGGCTGCTCGGGCGAGACGGCCCGGTCGCTGCGGGCGGGTGGGGTGTGCCTGTACGCCCGCGGGAGCCAGCTCGCCCAGGCCGAGTCCTTCCTGAGCGCGCACCGCGGTCGGGTGCGGCTCGTGACGATCGACATCGGCGCCAACGACGTCCTGCGCTGCACGGGCGGCGGTCCGGCGGACCGCCGCGCGTGCGTCGACGACGTGCTGCCGCCGCTGCGCTCGGACGTCGCCGGCGCGCTGCGCCGGCTGCGCGCCGCCGCGCCCGGCGTGCAGGTGGTCGGGATGACCTACTACGACCCGCTGCTGGCCACCTGGCTGCTCGGGCCGCAGCTACGCCCGTTCGCACGGCAGAGCGCGCGGCTGATGGCGCGCACCAACGCCGTGCTGGCCCGGGTCTACCGGGCGGCGGGCGCGCAGGTCGCTGACGTCGCCGCGACATTCGGCACCGGCCGCACCGGACTCGTCGACAGCCCGCGCGGTCGCGTCCCGCGCGATGTCGCCACCGTCTGCCGGCTCACCTGGATGTGCAGCAGGACCGACATCCACGCCAACGACGCGGGCTACCGGCACATCGCAGCGACGTTCGCGGCCGTCGTCCACGACCGAGCCACATCCCGGGCGACCGGCTGACATACCCTGTCCGACCGTGCGCATCGCGAGGTTCACCACCGGTGACGAGCACCGTTTCGCCCTCGTCGAGGGCTCCGACGGCGCCGCCGTGCTCACCGTGCTGGACGGCGACCCCCTGTTCCGCTCCGTCCAGCCGACGGGCGAGCGTCTCCCGCTGGCCGACGTACGCCTGCTCTCACCGGTCATCCCACGCAGCAAGGTCGTTGGCATCGGCAAGAACTACGCCGACCATGCGACCGAGATGGGCGGCGACGTGCCGACCGAGCCGCTGCTTTTCCTCAAGCCCAACACGGCGGTCATCGGGCCGGACGAGCCGATCGTGCTGCCCGCCCAGTCCGCGGAGGTCCACCACGAGGCCGAGCTGGCCGTCGTCATCGGACGAGTGTGCAAGGACGTGCCCCGAGAGCGGGTGCCGGAGGTGGTGTTGGGCTACACCGCGGCCAACGACGTGACCGCCCGCGACCTGCAGCGCAGCGACGGCCAGTGGGCGCGGGCCAAGGGCTTCGACACGTTCTGCCCGCTCGGCCCGTGGATCGTCACCGACCTCGACCCGACTGACGTCGAGGTTTCCTGCACCGTCAACGGCCAGCGCCGCCAGCACGGCCGGACCTCGCAGATGGTCCACGACACCATCGACCTCGTCGCTCACGTATCGGCCGCGTTCACGCTCCTGCCCGGCGACGTCATCCTCACCGGCACTCCGGCCGGCGTGGGACAGGTCGTGGCCGGTGACGAGGTCTCGGTGAGCATCGAGGGCATCGGGACGCTGAGCAACCCGGTGGTGTCCGGTGGCTGACCGCGTGCTCGGCGACCTCGCGCCGGAGCAGGTTCGGGTGCGCTTCTGCCCCTCACCGACCGGTGATCTGCACGTGGGCAATGTGCGTACGGCGCTGTTCAACTGGGCCTTTGCCCGCCACCACGGCGGGACGTTCGTGTTCCGGGTCGAGGACACCGATGCCGCGCGCGACTCCGAGCAGTCCTACGCCGGGCTGCTGGACGCCTTGCGCTGGCTGGGCCTGTCCTGGGACGAGGGCCCGGAGGTCGGCGGTCCACACGAGCCGTACCGGCAGTCCGAGCGAACCGGTCTGTACGCCGACGCGGCCCGCCGGCTGCGCGAGGCGGGTCACGCCTACGACTGCTACTGCTCCCCGGGGGAGCTGGACGAGCGGCGTACCCGCGCCCGCGCCGAGGGCCGCATGTCCGGCTACGACGGGCACTGTCGGTCGATCGCTGCGGAGCAGGTGAGGGCCTACCGCGCGGACGGTCGCGAGCCGGTGCTGCGCTTCCGGATGCCCGACGAGCCGGTCGTCTTCGCAGACCTGGTGCGCGGCGAGGTCACCTTCGGCGCCGACCAGGTGCCCGACTACGTCATCGTCCGGGCCAACGGCAGTCCGCTCTACCCGCTGGTCAACCCGGTCGACGACGCGGTCATGGGGATCACGCACGTCCTGCGCGGCGAGGACCTGCTGTCCTCCACGCCGCGCCAGGTCGCCCTGCACACGGCACTGCGTGAGGTCGGCGTCTCGACGGGGGCGATGCCGCGCTTCGGTCACCTGCCCTACGTCATGGGACGGGGCAACACCAAGCTGTCCAAACGTGACCCGGAGTCGGCCCTGGCGCACTACCGCGACCGCGGGTTCCTGCCGGAGGGACTGCTCAACTACCTGGCCCTGCTCGGCTGGTCGATCGGCGAGGACCGCGACATCTTCGGCATGGACGAGATGGCCGCCGCCTTCGACATCGCACGGGTCAACCCCAACCCGGCACAGTTCGACCTGCGGAAGTGCGAGGCGATCAACGGCGTCTGGCTGCGCGCGTTGCCGGCGATCGAGCTCGCTGAGCGGATGGTCCCCTTCCTGCGGGCCGCCGGCCTCGTGAGCGACCCGATCGACCCGGCGGACATGGCGCTGCTGCAGGCCGCGACGCCGCTGGTGCAGGAGCGGATGACGGTGCTGTCCGAGTGCGTCGACATGCTCGGCTTCCTCTTCGTCGGTGACGACCGCTTCAGCCGCGACCCGGATGCGGTCGCGGCCACGCTCGACGACGCGTCCCGCGCGGTGCTCGCGGCAGCCGTGGACGCCCTCGAGGCGCTGCCTGCGACCGACGCCGCAGCGGTCGAGGGGGCGCTTCGGGCCGCTCTCGTGGACGGCCTCGGCCGCAAGCCCAAGCACGCGTTCGGCCCGGTGCGCGTCGCCGTCACCGGGCGACGGATCTCACCGCCGCTGTTCGAGTCGATCGAGCTGCTCGGGCGAGAGCGCACCCTGGGGCGGCTGCGCAGCGCACTGGCCGAGGCGGGTGCGTGAGCGAGGGCCAGCCGCCGCGCCCAGAGCCGCCGTGGCCCGCGGGGGAGCCGCCGTACGGCCCGCCGGCCGCCTCCCCGCCGCCTCCCGCCTCCCCGGCGGCCCCTGGCTACCCGCCGCGCCCGGGCTACCCGCCGTACCCCGGCTACCCGCCGTACCCCGGCCCCTGGCCGCCTCCGGCCCCCCGCCCGGCGACGCCGTACGACCAGGCGCAGCCGTACCCGCGGCTCCTGCGCACGCGCAGCTACCGCCCCTGGCGCCCGGCGTTGGCGCTGCTCGTCTTCGTGCCGACGTTCCTCCTGCTCACGGTCATCGCCCTCGTCCCATGGTTGATCAGCGTCCTGCCGGACATCGTGGCCGCGCCCACCGTGGACGAGGCCACCCGCCTGACCGAACGCGTAACGCCGCTGTTCCTGCTCTCGACCAACCTCGGGCTGGCGGCCGCGATCCCGTCCGCGATGCTGGCAGTCCTGGCGGCGTCGCGGCTGCGTCCCGGCTGGCTGGGCTCGGTCGCCGGCCGGCTGCGCTGGCGGATCATCGGCCGCAGCACGCTGCTCGCGCTGGCCGTCGTCGTGGCGTTCTATGCGATCTCGCTGCTGCTGCCGGCCGGGGAGGGGAGCACCACCACGCAGAGCGTGACCTGGGGTGGCTTCGCCGGGTACGCCGTGGTCGTCCTGCTCAGCACGCCGTTGCAGGCCGCGGGCGAGGAGTACGCCTTCCGCGGCGTCGGCCTGACCGTGCTCGGAGCCTGGTTCCGGCCGCCCCTCGTCGGCGCGGTCGTGACCTCGGTGCTGTTCGCGTTCGCGCACGGCGGCCAGAACCCCGCGCTGTTCCTCGACCGCTTCTCCTTCGGGCTGGTCGCCTGCTGGTTGGTCGTCCGGACCGGTGGCCTCGAGGCGTCGATCGCGATGCACGCGGTCAACAACGTGGTCGTGTTCCTCATCGCCGCTGCCTTCGGCCAGGTCGGCGATTCGTTGACGGTCGACGCGGCGCCCTGGTCGTACGTCGTGCTGGACATCGCGCAGCTGGTGGCGTACGCCTGGCTGGTCGAGCGGTTGATTGTCCGCCGCCGCCGGCCGCAGCTGCTGACCTCGACCAGCTGACCGCCGCCGTGGCGGGTCGGTCTTGCCCGGTTGCCTGGTTTGGTCGGCCTGCGGCCGGTCGGGTAGCCTCGGCCCCCGGCCGCGAGGCCCCATGGGGTATGGGGTAATTGGCAGCCCGACGGATTCTGGCTCCGTTAGTCTAGGTTCGAGTCCTAGTACCCCAGCGCGCGAGTTCGGGCCTCCCCGCACCCTCCGGTATCCTTCCTCGGGCATGTCCAGCACCACCGGACGGCACCACCAGCCAGCACCGCTGGCAGCACATGGCCCCGTTGTGTAGCGGCCTAGCACGCCGCCCTCTCAAGGCGGTAGCGCCGGTTCGAATCCGGTCGGGGCTACTTCTGGCCTCCGGTCGGCGGGCACCTCCCGCCGCCGGGTGCCTTCGCCGGTGCTGCTCCGCCTTGGCGCCTCGTACTCCCCCTTCCCGCGTCCTGCAGGAGACGGGAAGGGGGAGTTGACCACGTTAACGTGATCAACTCGGGACGGGGCCGCCACCTGGCGTGGGGTTCTCGGGTAGCTGGCCGCCGCGGTCAGGCGGGAGCGCTGGCCGGCGCTTCGCTGCGCCGCAGGACCTCGCCGAGCCGCTCGCCAACCGCGAGCACAGCGGGCGCGTGCAGGCGCCCCGGTTGCCGGGTGAGCCGCTCGATCGGGCCCGACACCGACACGGCCGCGACGACCTTGCCAGACGGCGAGCGTACGGGGGCAGACACGGAGGCGACGCCGAGCTCGCGCTCGCCGACGCTCTGCGCCCACCCTCGGCGGCGTACTGCGGACAGCGCGGTCGCCGTGAACTTCGCCCCCTGCAACCCGCGGTGCAGGCGCTCCGGCTCCTCCCAGGCCAGCAGCACCTGGGCGGCCGACCCGGCGTGCATCGTGAGTGCGCTGCCCACCGGGATGGTGTCGCGGAGTCCGTGCGGACGCTCGGCGGCGGCGACGCAGACGCGTTGGTCCCCCTGCCGGCGGAAGAGCTGGGCGCTCTCGCCGGTGGCGTCGCGAAGTCGCGCCAGCAGGGTCGCGGCGGCCGCGAGCAGCCGGTCATCGCCGGCTGCGGTCGCGAGCTCGCCCAGCCGGGGACCGAGCACGAAGCGTCCCTGCATGTCGCGGGCCACCAGACGGTGGTGTTCCAGGGCGACGGCGAGGCGGTGCGCGGTCGGCCGCGCGAGCCCGGTGGCGTGCACGAGGTGGGCCAGGGTGGCGGGGCCGGCCTCCAGCGCCGAGAGGACCGTCGCGGCCTTGTCGAGGACACCCACTCCGCTAGAGTTGTCCATGAAGCGATACTGTCGTCTCGACATCCGAGACGCAACCTGGCCGCCCGGACCGGCCGGGCGCGGGGACGGGCCAGAGGAGCACGAGATGCCTGCAGCCAGGACGCTGTCGGAGAAGGTCTGGGACGACCACGTCGTCCGCAGCGCCGAGGGCGAGCCTGACCTGCTCTATATCGACCTGCATCTGGTCCACGAAGTGACTAGCCCGCAGGCGTTCGACGGCCTTCGGCTTTCCGGCCGCGCCGTACGCAGGCCCGACCTGACGATCGCGACCGAGGACCACAACGTCCCCACGGTCGATCTCGACCGCCCGATCGCCGATCCGGTGTCCCGTACGCAGGTCGAGACCCTGCGCCGCAACTGCGCGCAGTTCGGGATCCGCCTGCACCCGATGGGCGACTCCGAGCAGGGGATCGTCCACGTCATCGGCCCGCAGCTGGGGCTCACCCAACCCGGCACGACCGTCGTCTGCGGCGACTCGCACACGTCGACCCACGGTGCCTTCGGCGCGCTGGCGTTCGGCATCGGGACGAGCGAGGTCGAGCACGTGCTGGCCACGCAGACCCTCCCGCAGGCGCGGCCGCGCACGATGGCGGTCACCGTCGACGGCCGACTATCGCACGACGTCACCGCCAAGGACCTCGCGCTGGCCCTCATCGCCCAGGTGGGCACTGGTGGCGGCCAGGGCCACGTCGTGGAGTACCGCGGCCCGGCCGTCGCCGCGATGTCCATGGAGGCCCGCATGACCCTGTGCAACATGTCGATCGAGTGGGGTGCCAAGGCCGGCTTGGTGGCGCCCGACGAGACGACGTTCGACTACCTGGCGGGCCGCCCGCATGCGCCGCAGGGCGCGCGCTGGGAGTCCGCCCTCGCCCACTGGCAGTCCCTGGTCACCGACGCCGATGCTGGCTTCGACCGCGAGGTGTGCCTCGATGCGTCCGCCGTGGCGCCGTTCGTCACCTGGGGCACCAACCCCGGCCAAGGTGTGCCGCTCTCCGGGACCGTCCCCGACCCGGCGTCCTTCGCCGACCCGGCCACGCGCGCCGCTGCCGAGCGTGCCCTGGGCTACATGGATCTCGCGCCCGGCACGGCGATGCGTGACATCCGTGTCGACACGGTATTCCTCGGGTCGTGCACGAACGGGCGCATCGAGGACCTGCGCGCGGCCGCCTCCGTGCTGCGCGGCCGGCGGGTACGAGGCGGCGTGCGCATGCTCGTCGTCCCCGGTTCGGTCCGGGTGCGGCTGCAGGCCGAGGCCGAGGGCCTCGACGAGGTCTTCCTCGCTGCCGGTGCCGAGTGGCGCGGCGCCGGGTGCTCCATGTGC
Source organism: Jiangellales bacterium (assembly GCA_038246785.1). GTDB lineage: Bacteria > Actinomycetota > Actinomycetes > Jiangellales > Jiangellaceae > JBBRVP01. The sequence goes on along the minus strand of JBBRVP010000005.1, from coordinate 109,659 downwards.
CTCGGCATGAACCCCGACCAGCTGGCGCCGGGCGAGCGCAGCGCCTCCACGTCCAACCGCAACTTCGAAGGGCGCCAAGGCAAGGGTGGCCGCACCCACCTCGTGTCGCCGTACGTCGCCGCAGCAACCGCGATCAGTGGCCACCTGGCCGCTCCGTTCGACCTCGACCTGCTCGTGGAGGCCTGAGGCCATGGACCGCTTCACCCGCCATACCGGGACCGCGGTGCCGCTGCGGCGCAGCAACGTCGACACCGATCAGATCGTCCCGGCCGAGTACCTCAAGCGTGTCACGCGCACCGGCTTCGGGGACGGCTGCTTCGCCACCTGGCGCCGGGATCCGGACTTCGTGCTCAACCAGCCGCAGCACCGGGGCGGTTCGGTGCTCGTCGCCGGTTCGGACTTCGGCACCGGCTCTTCGCGCGAGCACGCCGTCTGGGCTCTGCAGGACTACGGGTTCCGTGCCGTGCTCAGCCCACGTTTCGGCGACATCTTCCGCAGCAACGCGGGCAAAGCTGGGCTGCTGGCCGCTCAGGTCGACGAGCAGACGGTCCAGCAGCTCTGGCAGCTGGTCGAGGCTCATCCGACGACGGAGGTGACCGTCGACCTGGAGGCGCGCGAGGTGCGAGCCGGCGACGCGGTGGCGCCCTTCCAGATCGACGACCACACGCGCGGGCGCCTGCTCGAGGGCCTCGACGAGATCGCTTGCACCCTGCGCCACGTCGACGCGATCGAACGGTTCGAGGCCGGCCGGCAGCCGTGGCTTCCCGCCACCGATGCCCCGAACCCCTGATCTGCAAAGGGTTTCCGTCTCCGCGCCCCGGTACGCCGTGATCCACCGCGCCGACACGACCGCAATCTTCTGCATCTGGTGATTGTGCAAAGGCCTTGTATTCCCTAGCGTTCCTCCCAGCGGACGTCCGTCCGACTGCAGCATCCGTGCCACGAAGGGGAAGCAGAGTGAACAAGGCACAGCTGGTCGACGAGCTGGCTGCTCGTTACGACGGCAACCGGAAGGCCGCGCAACAGGCGCTGGAGTCGGTGCTCGACGTCATCATGCGCAGCGTCGTCAAGGGCGAGAAGGTGGTCATCACCGGCTTCGGCGCCTTCGAGAAGGTCGAGCGTGCGGCGCGCTACGCACGCAATCCCCGCACAGGTGACCGGGTGCGGATGAAGAAGACGTCGGTGCCGAAGTTCCGCCCCGGCACCGAGCTCAAGGCCGTCGTCTCGGGCGCGAAGAAGCTGCCGCGAGTCGCGGCCGCCACCGCCAAGACCGCGACCGGTCGCGGCGGCTCGTCCTCCGCCGCCAGCAAGAGCACTGCTGCGCGGAAGACGACCACGAAGCGGGCGGCCACGAGCAAGGCCGCCGCGGCGAAGACGACCGCGAAGAAGACGACCGCGAAGAAGACGACAGCGAAGAAGACCACCCGCAAGTCCGCGCCGTCCTCCGCGGCGAAGAAGACGACCCGCGCGAGCTCGGCCACGGCGCGGACAGCCAAGGCTCCGGCCAAGTCGACGACCAGCAAGACAGCTACTAGCAAGACGGCGACCAGGAAGCGCGCGACCAAGAAGGCCTGAGCACTTCGAGCGCCTCGACGGGGCCGGATCCTGTGGGGTTCGGCCCCGGAGACGTCACGACAGCCGGTGCCGAGGACCGCTGCGCTGCCCCGGCTCGGGTAGCCCTGGCTCCCCGGCCCGGCGCAGCACGGCTGCGGTGCACTCACCGACGCCGAGGGCGAGCGCCGCGCGGAGGTCTTCGTCGGTGTCGACGTCACGGCGCAACCGCTCGAGCCCCTTCCCGTCGACTTCGTGCGCGCCAGCGTCGCGGTGCGCTGCCGCCGAGGCCGGACCGAAGCGCGGGGCGAAGGGGGATGTCGTCGTCGCGTACAGCGTCGTCCCGGTGCCTGCTGCGTCGGTGACGTAGGCGCTCGGCGAGGCCGCGGCTCGGCGCAGCGCCCGCTCGAGCACCTCCGCGGTCAGGGCCGGCAGGTCGGACTGCAATGCAGCGAGCCAGGCTCCGGGCAGCCGGTCCTGCACGTGCCGTGCGCCGAGGTGGAGCGCGGCGTTGAGGCCCGCCTCTGGACGGTCCGGCACGACGACGGCACCGTGCGAGCGGAGGCGAGCCGCGGCGGACGAGTCGTTGGTCACCGCGACGACGCCTGCCACCGGCCGGCAGGACGCCGCGACCGTCACGACGTCCTCCGCGAACGCGAGGGCGAGCTCGGAGCGCAGGTCGACGAAGTCCCCGCGTAGCCGCGTCTTCGCCAGGTCGGAGCGCTTGACCGGAACCACGACGGCCCACGCCCGGCGTGATTGACCCGGCCTCGGCTCGGCTGCGGGGGACACGTCGCCGATCCTGCCAGCCGTTCTCGACAGCGACGGTGCTGGACGCAAGGATGAGGCGGCCCGCCGGGAGGCGGTGACGAGGAGGTCTCGTGGCGCGCGCCCGGGTTGGTTTCTGGTTCAGGGTCGTCGTCGTGCTGGTGAAGCCGGCCCTGCTGGCGATCTCGAGGCGCGACTGGCGGGGCGAGGAGCACGTGCCGGTGGGCGGCGCAGTCGTCGTCACCAACCACATCTCGTACCTGGACCCGTTCACGTTCGCGCACTTCCTATGGGACAACGGCCGCGCGGTCCGCTATCTGGCGAAGGACTCGGTGTTCCGGATTCCCCTGCTCGGCCGACTCATCGCCGCCTGCGGGCAGATCCCCGTCTACCGCGAGACATCCGACGCGCAGGGCGCCTTCCGGGCCGCCGTGGCGGCGGTGCGAGCGGGGCAGTGCGTCGGCATCTACCCCGAGGGGACGTTGACCCGCGACCCGGATCTGTGGCCGATGCGCGGCAAGACCGGTGCTTCGCGGGTCGCGCTGGAGACCGGCTGCGACGTCGTCCCGATCGCCCAGTGGGGGGTCCAGGACGTCCTCGCGCCGTACGGCAAGGTCCCCCACGTCCTCCCGCGCCGGACGGTGCACGTGCTCGCCGGTCCGCCTGTCGACCTGGACGACCTGCGCGACAAGCCGCCGACGCCGCGGGTGCTCGACGAGGCCACCCAGCGCATCGTCGCTGCCCTCACCGCGCAGCTCGAGCAGCTGCGCGGAGAACCGGCCCCGCCGCAGCGCCTCGACCCGCGGGCAGCCGGCCTGCCCACGACAGGCAACTGGCACCGGCGCCACCGGGCGGCGTCGTGACCCGCGCTGCCGTGCTCGGAGCAGGGTCGTGGGGGACGGCGTTCTCCATGGTGCTCGCGGACGCCGGCACCGACACGGTGCTGTGGGCGCGGCGCCCCGAACTGGCCGCGTCGCTGAACGCCGATCGCGAGAACCGTGACTATCTGCCCGGCCTCACCCTGCCCAGCGGGTTGCGGGCCACCGCGGAACCCCGGGAGGCGCTCGACGGTGCCCAGCTCGTGGTGCTCGCCCTGCCGTCGCAGGCGTTGCGCGTCAACCTGACGTCCTGGGCGCCGGCCCTGCCCACGGGGGCCGTGCTGGTCAGCCTCATGAAGGGGGTCGAGCTCGGGACGGCCAAGCGCATGAGCGAGGTGGTCGGCGAGGTCACCGGCGCCGGTCCCGGCCGGATCGCCGTGGTCTCCGGCCCCAACCTGGCCGGGGAGATCGCCCAACGGCAGCCGGCGGCGAGCGTCGTGGCCTGCGCCGACGAGGAGGTGGGCCAGTTGCTGCAGGCGGCCTGTCACACGGCGTACTTCCGTCCCTACACCAACACCGACGTCCTCGGCTGCGAGCTCGGTGGCGCCGTGAAGAACGTGATTGCGCTCGCGGTCGGCATGGTCGCCGGCTTCGGGTTCGGCGACAACACGCGGGCCAGCCTCATCACCCGTGGCCTCGCCGAGACCTCCCGGCTCGGTGCCGCGCTGGGGGCCGACCCGCTGACGTTCGCCGGGCTGGCCGGGCTCGGCGACCTTGTGGCGACGTGCTCCTCGCCGCTGTCGCGCAACCGCAGTTTCGGCGAGCGGCTCGGTCGCGGGCAAACGGTGGCCGAGGTCATGGGGTCGACGCGCCAGGTGGCCGAGGGCGTGAAGTCCTGCGAGTCCATCGCGCAGCTGGCCGGCCGGGCAGGGGTCGAGATGCCGATCGTCGAGGGGGTCGCGACCGTCGTCCGCGGCGAGACGACGCCATCGGAGATGATGCGGGCGATCCTCTCGCGCAGCGCCAAGCCGGAGTGGTGGACGTCTAGCTGAGCGTGCTGTCAGCCGAGGGCCTGCTCCAGGTCGGCCCAGAGGTCCTCGACGTCCTCGACGCCGACGGACAGCCGGACCAGCGCGGCGGGCACGCTGTCCGGCTCCGCCGGCCAGCGGCGGCGGCGTTCGAGCATCGATTCGACGCCTCCGAGACTGGTTGCGTGCACCCAGAGCCGGCAGCGCTCGGCGAGGGCGTCGGCAGCACCCGCACCGTCGGTGAGCTCCACGGCGAGCATCGCGCCGGGGCCGCGCAGCTGCCGGCCGACGAGCTCGGCCTGGGGGTGGTCGGGCAGCCCGGGGTAGCGAACGCGCGTCACCGCCGGATGCGCGGTCAGCCGGACGGACAGCTCGGCGGCCGATGCCTGCCCACGCTCGAGCCGCAGGGGCAGCGTCCGCAGCCCGCGCAGGGCCAGCCATGCGTCGAAGGGGCTGGGCACGGCCCCGCCCGAGACACGACGGCGCTGCAGCGCCGCGTACCCCGCGTCGTCCGCCGCCGCGACCACCGTCGCGCCGAGCAGCAGATCGGAGTGCCCGGCCAGGTACTTCGTGGCGCTGTGCACCACCACGTCGGCACCCAGGTCGAGCGGGCGTTGCAGAAGTGGCGTGGCGAAGGTGTTGTCGACGACCACGCGGACGCCGCACTCGTGTGCGGCCGCGGCGCAGGCGGCCAGGTCGGGGATCTCGATCATCGGGTTCGTCGGCGACTCCAGCCACAGCGTCGCCGCCCCCGGCAGGGCAGCGGCGACGGCATCGGCGTCGGTGGGGTCGACCTGCCGCAGCTCCAGCCGTCCCTCGGCGGCCCGCTCTCGCAGCGTGCGGACGGTCTCGTTGTAGGCGTGCTGCGGCGTCACGACGACGGCGCCGACCGGCAGCGTGTCCAGCACCGCGGAGATGGCGGCCATGCCGGAGGCGAACGCCAGGGCTCGGCCGCCCTCCAGCGTGCCCAGCGCCGCCTCGAAGGCATCCCACGTCGGGTTGCCGAAGCGGCCGTATCCGCGCGGACCGCCCGCGTGGTAGGTCGATGCCGGCACGACCGGCGTCGAGAGCGGACCGTCGGGCACGCGGTCCGGGCGGCCGGCGACCACTGCGAGCGTCGCCGGCGCCAGTGCTCGGCGCGGCGCGCTGGGGGCATCGCTCACCGCTGCATCCAACACTGCTGCAGTCCAGCTGCCACGGATAGGGTCTCGTCGCGATGGAGGACACCCTGAGCTGCCGCCGCCGCCCGCGCGTCGCCGTCGTCTTCGGCGGCCGCTCGAGCGAGCACGGGGTCAGCTGCGTGACCGCGGCGGGGGTGCTGCGGGCGCTCGACCGCGACCGCTACGACGTCGTCCCGATCGGGATCGCGCCCGACGGCCGATGGGTCCTTGTCGCCGACGACCCTGCCCGGCTCGAGGTGGCGGACGGGCGCCTGCCGGAGGTGGACGCCAGCGGCACCGGCGTACTCCTGCCGACGAGCACCGGCTCCCGCGAGCTGACGGTGCTCGCGCCGGGGGAGCTGCCGCGCGCGCTCGGGGAGGTCGACGTCGTCTTTCCGCTGTTGCACGGGCCGTTCGGCGAGGACGGGACGCTGCAGGGAATGCTCGAGCTCGCCGACGTCCGCTACGTCGGCTCCGGCGTGCTCGCCTCGGCCGTGGGCATGGACAAGCACTTCATGAAGCTGGTGCTGAGCGCGGCCGGGCTGCCGATCGGGGACTACCGGGTCGTCCTCCCGCACCAGTGGGAGCACGAGCGGTCTGCTGTCTGCTCGCGGGTCGCTTCCCTGGGCTGGCCGGTGTTCGTCAAGCCGGCCCGGGCCGGCTCGAGCATCGGCATCACCAAGGTCGACGGGCCGGCCGGTCTCGCTGCTGCCGTGGAGGCGGCGCGCGTCCACGACCCGAAAGTCGTCGTGGAGGCTGCCGTGCGCGGGCGCGAGGTCGAGTGCGCCGTGCTGGGGTCGCTCGACGGTGCCGCACCCGACACCAGCCAGCCGGGCGAGATCGAGGTGCTGTCCGGGCACGAGTTCTACGACTTCGAGGCGAAGTACCTCGACGAGGCCAACGTCCGGCTCAGCTGCCCGGTCGACCTGCCTGAGGAGACCGTGCAGCGGGTGCGTGCGCTGGCGGCCGCCAGCTTCGACGCCCTCGGGTGCGAGGGGCTGGCTCGGGTCGACTTCTTCCTCACCGAGGGCGGCGAGGTCCTCGTCAACGAGATCAACACGATGCCGGGCTTCACCCCGTACTCGATGTACCCCCGGATGTGGGCCGCCTCCGGCCTCGACTACCCCGAGCTGGTCGACCGGCTCGTCCAGCTGGCCCTGCGCCGCCCGACGGGCCTGCGCTGAGGTCCTCGCCGCGTGGTCGACCTGGGGCGTCAGCCGGCCGGGGGAATGGTTCGCCTGATGGGGCCGCCCAGCGCGGTGAGCACCCCGGCCTCGGGTGCGTACGTCGACGGCACCGCCACCTCGACGTACGCGACCCTCCCCACCGTGACGAAGAAGTAGCCGCCGTCGCCCTGCACCGGCAGCCAGTCGACGCCGTCGACGACGGCGAGCTGGGAGTCGGGGCGGTACTCCGCCGGCTGCGGCACCCCGCAGCGCAGAACGACCGCCGGGTCACCCCAGGCCCGCGCGACACCACCGGCGGGGACCCCGGACACCTCGCGCCGGACGGTGCCCTGCAGGGTCCCGGTCAGCACCTGATCGAGGGCCTCGCAGGCCGTCCTGGTGCCGTCCTGCGGAGTCCAGGGCGTGATCTCCACCGGCCCCGCGCCGCAGCCGCCGAGCGCGGCCAGTGCGCCGGCGGACAGGACCGCTGTGGCGGCGGTGCGGGACAGCAGCCCCGGCGTGTTGGTGACCAGCGCCCTCAGAGGTGGACGACGGGGCAGGTGAGCGTACGGGTGATCCCGGGTACGCCCTGCACCCGCGCCACCACGAGCTTTCCGAGCTCGTCGACGTTGCCAGCCTCGGCGCGGACGATGACGTCGTAGGGCCCGGTCACGTCCTCGGCCAGCGTGACACCGGGGATCTCGGCGATGTGCTCTGCCACGTCGGCCGCCCGGCCGACCTCGGTCTGGATCAGGATGTAGGCCTGGACCACCACTGTCGTCCTCCGGGGTGTCGGCTGCGGGAAGATCGCCTCACGTCGAGACGAACGCTACCGCTCATCGGGGCGGGGTTGGGAGGACGGTCATGACCGGGACCGCCGGTACGCCAGGCAGCGTCGGCGCCCTCGGCGAATTCGGTCTGGTCGCCGCGGTCTCCGCGCGGCTCGCGCAGGGCCCGCAGGTGCTGCTCGGGCCCGGCGACGACGCCGCAGTCGTCGCAACCCCCGACGGCAGGGTGGTCGCGACGACCGACGTCCTCGTCGAGGATCGCCACTTCCGGCGCTCGTGGTCCTCCGCTCACGACGTGGGCCGCAAGGCCGCAGCCCGCAACCTTGCGGATGTGGCCGCCATGGGGGGCCGGGCGAGCGCGCTCCTGGTGGCGCTGGTCGCGCCCCCAGAACTCCCGGTGCAGTGGGTCCTCGAGCTCGCCGACGGCCTGCGCGAGGAGGCCGCCGAGGTCGGCGCCTCGGTCGCCGGCGGGGACACCGCACGCGGCGACTCGATCCTCGTCGCAGTGACCGCGCTCGGCGACCTGCAGGGCCGCGCACCGGTGACCCGCGCGGGAGCCCGGCCCGGCGACGTCGTGGCCGTCTGCGGCCGGCTGGGGTGGGCCGAGGCGGGATTCGCCGTGCTGGGCCGCGGCTTCCGCTCGCCGCGCGTGCTGGTGGACGCCCACCGGTGTCCCCAGGTGCCGTACGCCGCCGGCCCGGAGGCCGCCGCGCTGGGTGCGACGGCGATGGTCGACGTCAGCGACGGCCTCGTGCAGGACCTCGGCCACGTGGCGGTCGCCAGTGGCGTGGCGATCGACCTCAAGGCGACAGCGTTCGAGGTGGCCCAGCCGCTGCGCGACGTCTCGGCGGCTGTCGGAGCCGATCCGCTGCGCTGGGTGCTGACCGGCGGCGACGACCACGCCCTGGCCGCGGCGTTCCCGCCGGGTGTCGCGCTGCCCGAGCACTGGCGCCCGGTGGGCCGGGTGGGCACCGGCGAGGGGGTCACGGTCGACGGGGAGCCCTTCGGCGGCGCCGGGGGCCACGAGCACTTCCGCTGACCGGGTTCCAACGCGGCCTCACCGGCGACTTGTCAGGCTCCGCCGGTGCCCCTCATCCCGGGACTTGTCAGGCTCTGCCGGCGCTCCGACAGCGTGTCGCCCTGACAAACCCGAGGGGGCGGAACGGCTCAGCGGGTGACCTTCCCCGCCTTGAGGCAGGAGGTGCAGACGTTGAGCCGCTTCGGCGTGCGCCCGACGACGACCCGCAGGCTCTGGATGTTGGGGTTCCAGCGGCGGCGGGTGCGGCGGTGCGAGTGCGAGATCGAGTTGCCGAAGCCCGGGCCCTTGCCGCAGACGTCGCAGGTGGCAGCCACGGGGACTTCTCCAGGGGTCGAGGGGCGCGCCATGCCCGCAACGCCGGGCCATGGCGGATCCCGGCTCGGCGGTGCCGAGGTCCGGGCAACCGCCACAGGGTAGCGAACCCGCTCCCCGAGACGCCAAACTCCGGCCCGCCGGCGCGGCTGCCCGGCCGCTCTCAACGGCTACTGTTCGCGCGACCAGGCATCGTGCGGGTACGACGCGGAAGGAGACCGGTGCAGCAGGCGCTCGACGCGGCGATCGTGCGGCGCTGGTTCTCCGCCGCCGAGCATGCCCTCGGCGAGGCGCGCGAGGAGATCGACGCGCTCAACGTGTTCCCGGTGCCCGACGGCGACACGGGCACCAACCTGTTCCTGACCATGGAGGCAGCGGTCGCGGCCGCCGATGCGGTCCAGAGCGACGACGTCGGGGAGGTCGTGCACGCGGCGGCCCGCGGAGCCCTGCTGGGGGCGCGCGGCAACTCCGGCGTGATCCTCAGCCAGTTCCTGCTCGGTGCCGCCCAGGCGCTGGCTGCCGCCGGTGCCGGCCCGCACACCGGCGTGGACTTCGCGGCGGCGCTGTCCCGGGCGGCCGACCTCGGCTACCAGGCGGTGGCCAGGCCGGTCGAGGGGACGATGCTGACCGTGCAGCGGGCCGCCGCCCGGGCCGCGCAGGCCGTGGCCGGGCCGCAGACGCCGCTGTTCCGAGTCGCCCGGGCCGGCGCCCGCGGCGCCCGCGAGGCGCTGGCCCGCACGCCTGATCAGCTGGAGGCGCTGCGGCTGGCCGGGGTCGTGGACGCCGGTGGGCGGGGCCTGGTGGTCCTGCTCGACGCCTTCGACACCGCGCTCACCGGCTGGCGGCCCGTTGAGCGTGCTCCGGTCCGGGTCGCCCGCCCGGCGCGCCCGGGCTCCGACCTCGGCGGCGACGGACCGGCGTACGAGGTGATGTACCTCCTCGAAGCCGACGCCGGCGCCGTCGAGGCTCTGCGCCGCCGGCTCGACGGGATGGGTGACTCACTGCTGGTCGTCGGCGGAGCACCCCTGTGGAACGTCCACGTCCACACCGACGACGTGGGTGCCGCCATCGAGGCCGGCATCGAGACCGGACGGCCGTACCGACTTCGCGTCACCCACTTCGCCGACCAGCGCGCCCGGCGCCCGGACGGCGAGGCCGGACGGGGCCGCACCGTGGTCGCTGTCGCGGGCGGCGAAGGTCTGTCGGGGCTGTTCGTCGTCGCGGGAGCAGCGGTAGTCGCCGGTGGTCCGGGCCGGCGCTGCTCGACCGCCGAGTTGTTCCAGGCGATGCTCGCCGGCCACACGGGCGAGGCGGTCCTGCTGCCCAACGACCGGGACACGATCGCGGTGGCCGAGGCGGCCGCTGCCCGGGCCCGGGCCGAGGGCCTGCGGGTGGCGGTGATCCCCACCACGGCCCAGGTGCAGGGCATCGCCGCGCTCGCCGTCCACGACGCCGGCCGCTCGTTCGACGAGGACGTGGTCGCGATGACGGCGGCGGCCGGCCACACCCGGCACGGCGCGGTGACGATCGCGGCCCGCGACGCCGTCACCAGCGCGGGTCGTTGCCGGGCCGGCGACGTGCTCGGTGTCGTGGAGGGCGACGTGGTGCTCGTCGGAGCCGATCTGGCGCAGGTGGCCTGTCAGGTCGTCGACCGGATGCTCTCCGCCGGTGGCGAGCTGGTCACGCTCGTCACCGGCGCGGGCACCGGCGCGGCTGCCGGTGCCGCGGTAGTGGCCCACCTGCACGCCACCCGCCCCGACCTCGACGCCACCGTGCACGAGGGGGGCCAGGAGCACTACCCCCTGCTCGTCGGGGTGGAGTGATCGCGACGTGACCCCGAGGGGCACCTGATGCAACCGCGTACGCCGCTGCGGCGGTTGCTCGGGCCCGCTGCCGCCACGAAGCTCGCCGCCCTCGGCCTGCAGACCGCCGACGACCTGCTGCGGCACTACCCACGGCGCTATGTCGAACGAGGCGAGCTCACCGACCTCACCGAGCTGCGGCCCGGTGAGCACGTGACGGTGCGGGCGAAGGTGCTGCGGGCGCGGGAGCGTGAGCTGCGGCGGACCCCCCGAGGCAAGCGGCGCCACCTGCTGCAGATCGAGGTTGGCGACAGCGCCACCGGCCGGCTGGCGATGTCGTTCTTCAACCAGCACTGGCTCGTCAAGCGCCTGCGCCCCGGCACGGAGGCGTTCTTCGCCGGGAAGGTCGAGCGGTTCAACCAAGCGCTGCAGCTGACCAACCCCGAGGTCGAGGACGCTGACGACGAGGACGCGGACGCCTTTGCCGGCGGCCTGCGCCCGCTCTACCCCGCGACCAAGGACATGTCGAGCAAGCGGATCGGTACGGCCGTACGCATCCTGCTCGACACCGTCCCGCCCGAGTGGCCCGACCCGCTGCCACTGCAGGTGCGGCGTTCGGAACGGCTCGCGCCGCTGACCGAGGCGCTGCGTCTCATCCACCGGCCCGAGTCGTGGGCCGACGTCGCCCGGGCGCGGGAACGCTTCCGTTACGAGGAGGCGTTCGTGCTCCAGACGGTGCTGGCCCAACGGCGGCAGGCCGCCCGAGCGCTGCCGGCGACTCCCCGCCGCGCCGTCGCCGGCGGCCTGCTCGACGCGTTCGACGCGCGGCTGCCGTTCGAGCTCACCGAAGGTCAGCGGCGGATCGGCGGCGAGATCGGCGCCGACCTCGCCGCCACACATCCCATGCACCGTCTGCTGCAGGGCGAGGTGGGCTCAGGAAAGACCGTCGTCGCGCTGCGGGCGATGCTCACCGTCGTCGACGCCGGCGGGCAGTGCGCGCTGCTGGCGCCGACCGAGGTACTCGCCCAGCAGCATCTCCGCTCGATCACCGCCATGCTCGGCCCGCTCGCCGAAGGCGGCTTGCTCGGCGGGGACGAGCGGGGTACGCGGGTGGTGCTGCTCACCGGGTCCCAACCAGCCGCCCCGCGACGGGAGGCGCTGCTCGCCGCGGCCAACGGTGAGGCCGGGGTCGTCGTCGGCACGCATGCCCTGCTGCAGGAGCACGTCGACTTCCGCGACCTCGGCCTCGTGGTCGTCGACGAACAACACCGCTTCGGCGTGGAGCAGCGCGACGCCCTGCGGGCCAAGGGGAACGCACCGCCGCACGTGCTCGTCATGACCGCCACGCCGATCCCGCGCACGGTCGCCATCACCGTGTTCGGCGACCTCGACGTCTCCACGCTCGAGGAGCTGCCCGGCGGTCGCCCACCGATCACGACACACGTGGTGCCCGCCGCCCGCCCGGCGTGGGTGGAGCGGACGTGGGCGAGGGTGGCCGAGGAGGCGGCCGCCGGCCACCGGGCGTACGTCGTCTGCCCACGCATCGGTTACGGCGGCGACACCGATGACGGCGACGGCGTCGACACGGCCGACGGCGGCCCCATCGACAGCCCCGACGCCGCCAACGCCCGACGGCCCCCGACCGCGGTGCTCGACGTCCTGCCCGAGGTGCGGGGACGGTTCCCCGGTCTGGTCGTGGAGCCGATGTACGGGCGGATGCCGAGCGAGGACAAGGACGACGTGATGCGTCGCTTCGCCGCGGGCGGTGTGCAGGTCCTGGTGGCTACGACGGTCATCGAGGTGGGGGTCGACGTCCCCGAGGCGACGGTGATGGTCGTCACGGACGCCGACCGCTTCGGGATCTCGCAGCTGCACCAGCTCCGCGGCCGGGTCGGGCGGGGCAGCTCGGCGGGCCTGTGCCTGCTCTTCAGCGAGGCGCCCGACGGCAGCCCGGCACGGGCGCGCCTCGACGCGGTCGCCGCCACGGTCGACGGCTTCGAGCTGTCCCGCCTGGACCTCGAGCAGCGCCGCGAGGGCGACGTGCTCGGCGCCGCGCAGTCGGGGCGGCGCTCCAGCCTGCGCAGCCTGGCCGTCGTCCGCGACGAGGCCGTCATCCGGGCCGCCCGCGACGCCGCGAGCGAGCTCGTCGAGGCCGACCCGCAGCTGCGCGCAGAGCCAGACCTCGCTGCCGCGGTCGCCGACCTGCTCGACGCCGACCGGGCCGGCTACCTGGAGAAGGCGTGACCCGCATCGTGGCCGGAGCGGCGCGGGGACGGCGGCTGCGGGTGCCGCCGGGGGTCCGCACGCGCCCGACGTCCGAGCGCGCGCGGGAGGCGCTGTTCTCCACCGTCGAGGCGGTGCTCGGTCGGCTGCACGGGCGACGGGTGCTCGACCTGTACGCCGGTAGCGGCACGGTGGGGCTCGAGGCCCTGTCGCGGGGTGCGGCGCACGTCCTCCTGGTCGAGTCCGACGCTCGCGCGCTCGGCGCCCTGCGGGCCAACGCCGCGCTCGTCGGGTCGGTGGCCGACGGCCTCGCCGAGGTCCGCCGGGCACCGGTGGAGCGACTCGCAGCCGGGCTGGCGGACCTCGCGTACGACGTCGTCTTCGCCGACCCGCCGTACGCCGTGCGGGCCGAGACAGTGCACCGGGTGCTCGCCGCACTCGCCCAGGGCGGCTGGCTGGCCCCCGACGCGCTCGTGGTCGTCGAGCGGGCGACCCGCGACACGGCTTGGACGTGGCCAGCGGCGTTCCGCGCCGACCGCGAACGACGCTACGGCGAGGGAACCCTCTGGTACGGTCGCGCGCCTCGACCCGCCGACCCATGACTCGCGGACCTGCGACCCCCGGACCTGCGACCCCCGGACCTGCGACCCCCGGACCTGTGAGCGCCGTGTGAGCTCTCGATGGAGACGACCGTGACTGCGCGCCGCGTCGTGTGCCCGGGGTCCTTCGACCCCGTCACCAACGGCCACCTTGACGTCATCAGCCGGGCCTCGCGCGTCTTCGACGAGGTCGTGGTGGCCGTGCTCGTGAACCGGTCCAAAGCGGGGCTGTTCACAGTCGACGAGCGGATCTCGATGCTGCGCGAGGAGACCGCCGACCTGGGCAACGTCGACGTGGACTCCTTCCACGGGCTGTTGGTCGACTTCTGTCGCGAGCGCGACATCCCGGTCGTCGTCAAGGGCCTGCGAGCCGTCACCGACTTCGACTACGAGCTGCAGATGGCGCAGATGAACAGCCGGCTCTCCGCCGTCGACACCTTCTTCGTCGCCACCAACCCTGACTGGTCCTACCTGTCCTCCAGCCTGGTCAAGGAGGTCGCGACGTACGGCGGCGACGTCTCCGGCCTCGTTCCGCCGCGCATCCTCGGCCGCATGACGGCCCGGCTCGCCGAGCGCGCTCGCGCCGCCGGGGACTGACGTGGACGCGGCGCAGCGCCTCGACGAGCTCGTGCGCCTCGTCGAGGAGGCGCGCAGCATGCCGATGTCGGCCTCGTGCGTCCTCAACCGCGCCGAGGTGCTCGGTCTGCTCCTCGACCTGCGCGCCTCGCTCCCGCAGGACCTCGGCGTGGCCGCGGCGGTCCTGGCCGAACGGGAAGGCGTGCTCGCGGCCGCCCAGGGCGAGGCCGACCGCGTCGTCGCCGAGGCCCGCGTCCTGGCGGAACGGCTGGTCGACGAGCACGACCTCGCCGCTGCGGCACAGGTCGAGGCCGCCCGCGTGGTCGCCGCCGCGCACGCCGAGGCGGCCGCCCTGCGCGAGGAGGTCGACGACTACGTCGACGGCCGGCTGGCGAACTTCGAGGCCGTCCTCGAGCGGATCGTCGAGGCCGTCCGCGCTGGGCGGGAGCAGATGCGCGGCTCCTCGGCGCCCGAGCGGCGGTGAGCCCATCCGCTGCTGCGCTACCCTTCACTCGGTTTCACGACGAGGCCCGGATCGGCCCTGCCTGCACCTGGACGAAGGACCCCGCAACCCTGAGCACCCTCGACCCGCGCGCTCCACTCGTGTTCGAGACCCGCGAGCTCGGTCGGCGACCGGGCTCGATGCGCGTGGTGCACCGGGTGGTCCCGGCGCCGGCCGACCTGGGCATCGCCGTGATCGGCGTGCCCGAGGGCGCCGACCTCGAGCTGGACCTGCGGCTCGAGGCGGTGGTCGAGGGCGTCCTCGTGTCGGGCACGGCACGCGGAGCGCTCCGCGGTGAGTGCGCACGGTGCCTGGAGGCTGTCGACGACGAGGTCGTCGCCGACGTCCAGGAGCTGTTCGTCCACCCCGGGGAGCACGTCGGCGAGGACGAGCGCCGTCTGCAGGGCGACCTGCTCGACCTCGAGCCGACCGTCCGGGACGCGGTGGTGCTCGCACTGCCGCTCTCGCCGGTGTGCCGGGAGGACTGCCCGGGGCTCTGCCCCGACTGCGGCGCCCGGCTCGCCGACGACCCGGGGCCCGCGCACGACACCACCGACCCCCGGTGGGACCGGCTCGCAGCGCTGGTCTCTCCGGTCGACGACCGCTCCGGACGCAGCGCCGGACCGAACGAGGAGAGCTAGCCGTGGCTGTTCCGAAGCGGAAGATGTCGCGCAGCAACACGCGGCATCGCCGTTCTCAGTGGAAGGCGGTCCTCCCGCAGGTGCAGAAGCGCACCGTCAACGGCCGCACCACCTGGGTGGTCCCGCACCGCGCCGCGGTTGTCGAGGACTCCCAGGGCAGGCCGCTGTACCTGGAGTACGACGGCCGCAAGGTCGCCGACACCTGACCGGGCGCCGGTGACGCGACCCGCGGGGCGGCCGGAGCCGCCCGACCTCGAGCGCCGACTCGGCCAGTCGCTGGCGCCCGAGACGCTCGAGCGCGCGCTGACGCACCGCTCCTACGCGTACGAAAACGGCGGGCTGCCGACTAACGAGCGGCTGGAGTTCCTCGGCGACAGCGTCCTCGGCCTGGTCGTGACCGACACCTTGTTCCACGCCCACCCCGAGCTGTCGGAGGGGCAGCTGGCCAAGCTGCGCGCCGCCGTGGTCAACATGCGCGCCCTGGCCGAGGTCGCCCGCGGGCTCGGCCTCGGGCCCTTCCTGCGCCTGGGCCGCGGCGAGGAGGCGACCGGCGGCCACGACAAGTCCTCGATCCTCGCCGACACCGTCGAGGCGCTCATCGGTGCGGTCTACATCGACAGCGGGCTGAGCGCAGCCGGGGCCCTGGTTCACCGGCTCTTCGACCAGCTGATCCGCGACGCGGCCACGCTCGGCGCCGGGCTGGACTGGAAGACCAGCCTGCAGGAGCTCACCGCGCGCATGGGCCTCGGCGTGCCGGAGTATGTCCTGAGCGAGGAGGGCCCCGACCACGCCAAGACCTTCACCGCACTCGTCCGGGTCAACGCGGACGAGCTCGGCGACGGCACCGGTCGCAGCAAGAAGGAGGCCGAACAGCAGGCGGCCGAGGCCGCCTGGTCGATCCTCTCGGCGCGCCACGCCGCCGCGGAGGTCGCCCGGTCCGGACCGGCCTCCGGCGACCCCGCCGACTGAGCCCGCCCCACGTCGTACCGAGCCGACTCCCCGTGCCCGAGCTTCCCGAGGTCGAGGTCGTCCGACGCGGGCTGGCCCGCGGGGTGAGCGGCGCCGTCGTCACCGAGGTCGAGGTGCGCCACCCCCGCGCCGTACGCCGCCACGCGGCCGGCGCGGGCGACTTCGCCGCCGTGCTCCGCGGCCGCCGGTTGGGCGAGGCGCGGCGGCGCGGGAAGTACCTCTGGGTGCCGCTGGACTCCGGCGACGCCCTGCTCGGCCACCTCGGCATGAGCGGTCAGCTGCTGGTGCAGCCCGCCGCAGCCCCCGAGCAGACCCATCTGCGCGTGCGACTGCGGCTCGACCGCGACCGCGAACTGCGCTTCGTCGACCAGCGGACCTTCGGTGGGCTCGCCGTGTCCCGGGGCGGCGCCGGGCTGCCCGCCGAGCTGGCGCACGTGGCCCCCGACCCGTTCGAGACGGCCTTCGACGAGGCCGCGTTCGTCGCCGCAGTACGCCGGCGACGCACCGGGCTCAAGCGCGCGCTGCTCGACCAGACGCTGGTGTCCGGCATCGGCAACATCTACGCCGACGAGGCCCTGTGGGTCGCCCGGCTGCACTACGGCCGCCCGACGGCAACCCTCACCCGGCCCGAGGCGAGGCGGCTGCTCGCAGCGGTGCGGACGGTGATGGCCGCGGCGCTCGAGCAGGGCGGCACGTCCTTCGACAGCCTGTACGTCGACGTCAACGGGCGCAGCGGATGGTTCGACCGGTCGTTGCGGGCCTACGGCCAGGGCGGACGGCCGTGCCCGCGCTGCGGCACCCCGATCCGACGGGACGCCTTCATGGGTCGCTCGTCCTACAGCTGCCCGCGCTGCCAGCCCCGGCCGCGCCGCGGCTCCTGGTGACGGAGGGCCCGGGCGGCGCGCCGTGCTGTCCGGGGGCACCCCGGCCATCCAGCGACTTCGCGGGGAGATCTGCCCCATTCCCCGAATGGGGCGGGGGTCCCCAGCCCCGATAGGTCCGTGGTGGGGGAGCCCTGCCCCCGCTGGGGAGGGGCACTTCTACGCTCGCCGCTGTGCAGGGCGGCGGCGGAGAGGCGGACGAGGTCCGGGTCACCGCCTGGGTGCGCGGCCGGGTCCAGGGGGTGGGGTTCCGCTGGTGGACCCGGACCTGCGCCCAGGAGCTTGGGCTGGCCGGCGTGGTCGACAACCTCGACGATGGCCGGGTTCAGGTGGTCGCCCAGGGCCCCCGCCAGGCCTGCCAGCGCCTGCTCGACGAGTTGCGCGGCCCTGGAGCACCCGGCTGGGTGGACACGGTGGTCGAACGCTGGGCCGCCCCCGAGCCGGGCCTCGAGGGGTTCCGCGAACGTTGAACCGCCGGTCGGCGACGATGGCCCGTGGTGATCGATTGCGGCGGCGGACCACCGCCGTACCGTGCGCGTCATCGCAGGTCAGAGGCCTCTTGACCCTCTCGGGCTCAGGTGCGACCCTTGTCTGACCCCGGATGCTCGCCAGCGGTGCACGCGGCGCGCGCCGACCTGGACCTCACGAAGGACAGTCGATGGCGAAGGCTCTGCTCGGCTACATGGGAGGCCCCGACCCCCGCGTGCTGGTAGAGATCGAACGGTTGCGACGGCGGGTCGACGACCTCGAGAGCGAGGTGCTGCGCCTGCGCGCGGCCAACGACGCGCTGGCGGCGCAGCTCGACGGCGAGCGCCTGCTGGCCGGCGAGATCGTGGTCGAGCCCGCGCTGGCCTGACCCCCGGATCGACCCGCGGGTGCGCGAGGTCCGCGAGGTCCGCTGGGCCGTCGCCGGCGCCGGCTGGCTCGCGCGGCTCGTCGCCGCCGAGGTGGTGGCCACCCCCGGCTGCGCGCTCGTCGCGGTCGCCTCACGCGACCGGGTCCGGGCTGCGCAGGTCGCTGCCGAGGCCGGCGTCGAGGTCAGGACCGGCACCCGTGACGAGATCCTCGCCCTGGACGACGTCGACGTCGTCTGGGTGACGACGATCCACCCTCGCCACGACGCCGACTCTCGCGCCGCGTTCGCCGCCGGCAAGGCCGTCCTCTGCGAGAAGCCGCTGACCACCAGCGAGCGGACGACGCAGGCGCTGCTTGCGGCGGCGCGGGACCGGCAGTGCCTGCTCGTCGAGGCTGTCTGGACCCGCTTCAACCCCCTCGTGCGGCGCGTCGTCGACCTGGTGTCCACCGGAGCGGTCGGCGAGGTCGCCCACGTGAGCGCCGACTTCTCGATCGCCCTGGACTACGACCCCGGCCATCGGCTGTTCGACCCCGTCCTGGGCGGGTCGGCCCTGCTCGACCTCGGCGTCTATCCGGTCAGCTGGGCGCACCTGCTGCTCGGCGAGCCCGAGCGGGTCGAGGTGATGGGGCGGCTGACCCCTGCCGGTGTCGACCGCACCGCCGCGCTGCTGCTGGGCTGGGCCGGGGGCGAGACCGCCGTGCTCACCTGTTCCGCCACCGGACTCGGTGCCAATCGGCTCGCCGTCGTGGGGTCCCTCGGACGGATCGAGGTCGAGGCCCCCGCCCACGCGCCGGCATCGGCGTGGCTGGTGCGCCGTGACGGCACGGCCGAGCACCTGAGCATCCCGGAAGGGCCGGACCGGTACGTCTTCCAGGTGGCTGAGGTCGCCCGGTGCGTGCGCGAGGGGCTGCTGGAGTCCCCGTTGTCCCCGCATGCGGAGACGCTGGCCGTGGCCCGCACGCTGCAGCGGGCCCTCGACGGGCTCGGCGTGACGAGCCTGGAGAGCGCCGCGGAAGCCGCCGCGGAGAGCACCGTGGAGAGCACCGCGGAGAGCACCGCGGAGAGCACCGCGGAGAGCACCGCGGGGGGCACCACGCACTAACGTGTGCGACCGAGTACCATGTCAGACATGGTAGCCGGTGGCGCGACGACCGAGCTGCGGCGCGGCGTCCTGGCGTACTGCGTGCTGGCGGTGCTGCGACGAGGCCCCGCCTACGGCTTCGACCTGGTCCGCTCGCTGGCCGCGCACGAGGGCCTCGCCACGAGCGAGGGCACGATCTACCCGCTGCTCAACCGGCTGCACCGCGATGGGCTGCTGCGCTCGACCTGGACACCGTCCGCCGACGGCCCCCCGCGCCGCTACTACCACCTGACCGCGGCTGGGCGCCGGGCGCTGGCGGCGTTCGGCGTCGAGTGGGCGGCATTCCGGGACAGCGTCGAGCGACTGCTGGAGGAGACGACGCCATGACCCGACCCACCGACGAAGCGCTGGTCGCGGACTACCTGGCCCGCCTGGCCAACGCCGCCGACCTCTTGCCCCGTGCCGAGCGCGCCGAGCTGGTCGAGCAGATCGAGGCGCACATACGGGCGGCGCTGGCCGAGGGCGGCTCCGACGAGGCCGCGGTACGCGACGTGCTGGCGCGCCTCGGCCCGCCCGAGGAGGTGGCGGCAGCCGCCGGCGCCGGCGAGGCCATCCCTACCGTGCCAGCCGGCGGTCCCGGAGCGCTCGAGTACGCCGCGGTCGTCCTGCTGCTCGTCGGGGTCGTCGCCCTGGTCGTCGGCTGGGTCGTCGGAGTGGTGCTCCTGTGGTCCTCGCCGCGGTGGCGCTGGCCGGACAAACTGCTGGGCACCCTGGTGTGGCCTTTCGGCCTGGGGCTGGCGGGATGGTGGGGGCTGCAACCGGGGGAAGTCTGCTCGGCCGGCTCCGAGGTTGAGCGGGCGGGTGCCGCCGCCCGCGTCGTCGCCGAGACCTGCAGCGGTACGCCGCCGTGGCTCGGCGTCCTCGGGCTCGTGGTGCTGATCGTGCCCCCGATCGCCGTGGCGGTGCACCTGCTGCGCCGCGCCCGAGGCCACCGGCCCGTCGCAGCGGTGGTCCGGGCGGCCTGAGGTAGCGTCGGGCGCACGTCCCGGCGTCGCCTCGACGTCCCGCGTCCGCCGACCTGAGAGCGTCCCAGCGTGCACCTGAAGAGCCTGACGCTGCGCGGCTTCAAGTCCTTCGCCTCCTCGACCACGCTGCGCTTCGAGCCCGGTGTCACCTGCGTCGTCGGGCCCAACGGCTCCGGCAAGTCCAACGTTGTCGACGCGCTGGCCTGGGTGATGGGCGAGCAGGGGGCCAAGAGCCTGCGCGGCGGCAAGATGGAGGACGTCATCTTCGCCGGCACCTCCGGCCGCCCACCGCTGGGCCGGGCCGAGGTCGTGCTCACCATCGACAACGCCGACCGCGCGCTGCCCATCGACTACACCGAGGTGACGCTCGCGCGGACGATGTTCCGCAACGGCGGCTCGGAATACGCCATCAACGGCCAGCCCTGCCGGTTGCTCGACGTGCAGGAGCTACTCGCCGACTCCGGCATCGGGCGGGAGATGCACGTCATCGTCGGGCAGGGCCAGCTCGACGCGATCCTGTCCGCGACACCGGAGGACCGGCGCGGATTCGTCGAGGAGGCGGCCGGGGTCCTCAAGCACCGCAAGCGCAAGGAGAAGGCGCTGCGCAAGCTCGACGCGATGCAGGGCAACCTCACCCGGCTGCAGGACCTCACCGCCGAGCTGCGCCGCCAGCTGGGGCCGCTGTCGCGGCAGGCCGAGGTGGCCCGCCGCGCGCAGGTGATCCAGGCCGATGCCCGGGACGCCCGGCTGCGGCTGCTGGCCGACGACATTGGCCGCCTGCAGGGCGAGCTCGCCAGGGAGGTTGCCGACGAGACCGCGCTGCGGGAGCGCCAGGCGGCGCTGGCGGCCGCCGCGTCTGCGGCACGCCAGGAGGAGGCGAGCCTGGAGGAGCAGGCGCGCTCCGCCGCGCCCGCTCTCGCGACGGCGCAGGAGACCTGGTACGCGTTGTCGTCCCTGCGCGAGCGACTGCGCGGCACGGCCTCGCTGGCCGCGGAGCGGGTGCGTCAAGGAGCCGCCGCCGAGCCGCCAAGCCCGGGCCGCGACCCCGTGGCGCTGGAGGCCGAGGCGGCGCGCGTACGTCAGCAGGAGGAGGAGCTGGCCGCCGGCGTGACCCGCGACCGGGCGGCGCTGGCCGAGGCGGTGGCGGCCCGGCAAGGCGCGGAGGAAGCGGCCGCGGCGGAAGGCCGCCGGCTGGCCGGGCTGGCCCGGGCCGCCGCGGACCGGCGGGAGGGCCTGGCCCGGCTGATCGGCCAGGTCGACGCACTGCGGGCGCGCGCCGGCGCCGCCGAGGACGAGCTGGCCCGCCTCGCAGCCGCGCGCGGTGAGGCGGCCGCGCGGGCCGCGGCGGCACAGCACGAGTTCACCGCCCTCGAATCCACGGTGGCCGGCCTGTCGGTCGGTGAGGAGGACCTCGACGCCGAGCACGCTGCGGTCGAGCGTGCGCTGGCCGAGGTGGAGGCCGCGCTCGTGAGAGCGCTCGAGGAGGAGCGGGCTGGCGAGCAGCGGCGCGCTGCGCTGGCCGCTCGCGTCGAGGCCCTGGCGCTGGGCCTCACTCGCCGCGACGGCGCCGGTGTGCTGCTGGCGGCCGACGAGCGGGTGTCCGGGCTGCTCGGCACCGTCGCCGCACTGCTCCAGGTGAAGCCGGGCGCCGAGGCCGCCGTGGCCGCCGCCCTCGGTGCCGCGGCCGAGGCGGTGGCCGTCGACTCCGTCGACGCGGCGGTCGAGGCGCTGCACCGGCTCAAGGACGACGACCTGGGCCAGGCCCGCCTGCTCGTGGCCGCACCGGGCGACCAGCCGCCCCGGGACTGGCCCGCCCTGCCGGGGGGGCTGCGCTATGCCCTCGACCTGCTCAGCGCCCCGTCCGCGCTGCAGGCCGCCCTCGCCCAGGTGCTGCACAAGGTCGCGGTCGTCGACGACCTGGCGACCGCCCGGGCCCTCGTCGAGGCGGTGCCCGACGTCGTGGCCGCCACCAGCGACGGCGAGCTGCTCGGGGCGCACCTCGCCGCTGGGGGCTCCACCGACTCACCCAGCCTGCTCGAGGTTCAGGCCGCCGCCGATGAGGCAGCCGAGGCGCTCACCGCCGCCGGGCACGCGCTCGAGCGGTCACGTTTCGCCCTCAGTGAGTTGCGCCGCAGCCGCGACGACGCCGCTGCTCGGGTGCAGGCCACGCTCGGGCGGCTGCACGAGTCCGACGCCGAGCTCTCCGCCGTGGCCGAGCGGCTCGGTCAGCTGGGCTCGGCGGCCCGCGCAGCGGCCGCCGAGGCCGAGCGCCTGGACCGGGCGATCAGCGATGCCGAGGCGGCCCGCGACGGCGCCCTCGCCGGGCTGGCTGAGCTGGAGGCGCGGCTGGCCGCCGCCGAGCAGTCCGGCGACGACGGCAGCGGCGACGACGGCACCGGCGAGCCCGACGCCGCCGAGCACGACCGGCTCGAGCAGGTGGCCCGAGCCGCCCGGATCGCCGAGACCGATGCTCGGCTCGCGCTGCGCACCGGTGAGGAACGGGTGCGGTCGCTCGGCGGTCGGGCCGAGTCGCTCGAGCGGGCGGCCCGCCAGGAGCGCGCAGCCCGGGCGGAGGCCGAGCGCCGCCGCGAGCGGCGCGCCCGCGAGGCGCAGGTCGCGGCGGCGGTCGGGCGCGGCGCCGCACTCACGCTGGCCCGCCTGGAGCAGTCGCTGGCCGCGGCAGGTCGCCACCGCGACGAGGGGCAGCGACGCGTCGCCGAGAGCGGGTCGGGTCTGCACCGGCTCCGCGCACGCATCCGGGAGGTCTCCGCCGAGCTCGACGAGATCACCGGCTCGGTGCACCGCGACGAGCTGGCCCGCGCCGAGCAGCGGGTGCGGATCGAGGCCCTCGTCAGCAAGGCCACGGAGGAGCACGGCCTGCCGGTCGAGGAGCTGCTCGCCGGCTACGGCCCCGACGTGCTGGTCCCGCCGTCACCCAGCGCCCCCGACGAGGCCGCGCAGGTCGAGGGGCCGGACGAGGGGCCGGCCGCGGGAGCGGCCGAGCGGCGGGTCGAGGAGCCGCAGCCCCGGCCGTACGTGCGCGCGGAGCAGGAGCGCCGGCTGCGCGCCGCCGAGCGCCAGCTCGCGCTGCTCGGCAGGGTCAACGCGCTGGCTCTGGAGGAGTTCGCCGCCCTCGAGGAGCGCCAGCGCTTCCTCGCCGAGCAGCTGCGCGACCTGGACAAGACGCGACGCGACCTGCTCGACATCGTCCGAGAGGTCGACGAGCGGGTCGAGCAGGTCTTCGCCGCCGCGTACGCCGACGTGGCGCGCGAGTTCGAGGCCGCCTTCGCCCGCCTGTTCCCCGGCGGTGCGGGCCGGCTCGTGCTGACCGACCCGAGCGACCTGCTCACCACCGGCATCGAGGTGGAGGCCCGCCCGCCCGGCAAGCAGGTCAAGCGGCTGTCGCTGCTGTCCGGCGGCGAGCGCGCCCTGGTTGCGGTGGCCTTTCTCGTCGCCCTGTTCAAGGCCCGGCCGAGCCCGTTCTACATCCTCGACGAGGTGGAGGCCGCGCTCGACGACACCAACCTCGGGCGGCTCCTCGAGCTGTACGACGAGCTGCGCACCACCAGCCAGCTGA
Source organism: Jiangellales bacterium (assembly GCA_038246785.1). GTDB lineage: Bacteria > Actinomycetota > Actinomycetes > Jiangellales > Jiangellaceae > JBBRVP01. The sequence goes on along the minus strand of JBBRVP010000005.1, from coordinate 86,297 downwards.
TCGTCATCACCCACCAGAAGCGCACCATGGAGGTAGCCGACGCGCTCTACGGCGCGTCGATGCGTGGCGACGGTGTCACCACGGTGATCAGCCAACGGCTGCGCGAGGCCGCACCGGCGTGACGCGCCGAGCGATCGCGCTGCTGCTCGACCTCGACGGGGTGCTACGCCGCTGGGACGCCCAGGCGCGCCTCGCCGCCGATCTCGAGTGTCGGCACGACCTGCCCGCCGGCACGCTGGCCGCCCTCGCCTTCGACCCGCAGCGGCTCGCTCCGGCCGTGACCGGGCAGTTGCCCGACCAGGTGTGGCGGCTCGGCATCGCCCGCGCCCTCGTGCCGATGTGTGGCGAGGCTGCGGCCGCCGTGGTGGCCGACTGGAGCGAGTCCGCCGGCGAGGTCGACACCAACGTCCTGGCGCTCGTCCGCGACGTCCGGCGTAGCGGTGCACCGGTGGTGCTCGTCAGCAACGGCACAACGCGGCTCGAGCTCGACCTGGTCCGCCTCGGCCTGCACGAAGAGGTCGACGCCGTCGTGTCCTCCGCCCGGCTAGGAGCGGCCAAGCCCGACGGGCGCATCTACGCGGCTGCGGCTGCCGCGGCCGGCGCCACAGCCGGGCGCTGCCTGTTCGTCGACGACTCCGTCGCGTACGTCCGCGGTGCCGCCGAGTTCGGTCTGGCGGCACACCGCTACCGCGGAGCCGCGGACCTGCGGGGGCAGCTCGTCCGGCGGGGACTGCTGGAGCGCTCCGGCGAGGCGGCACCCACGCAGGAGTGAGCGGTCTCACCAGCGTGGCGACTGGACCACGGTGTCCAGTAGGGCAACCTGGACGCGTGACAGTCCTCGTCGTCTCCCTGCTGCTCATCCTCACGATCGCCGTCCTCGTCCTCATCGCGGTCGCCTTTCCCTACCGCGGCCGCAGCAGCGACCGCGCGCCCTGGCTGACCGACGCGCTGGGCCGCCTGTTGGGCAAGGTCCGACCGGACGTCCCCAACCCCGACTACGCGCTGCTCTCCGACCCCGACCGGGACGCCCGGATGCGTGAGCGCGTCGAGCGCGTCGAGGACGGCATCGTCGGCGGCGTGCGCAGGGTCACCGGCCGCCACCCCTCCTGAACGGAGGACCCGTCGTCGGCTGACGCCCGACCGCTCCGGCCGGCCGGTGAAGCACCCCGTGCTGCTGCGAGGATGCCGACGTGGAGTACCTGCTCATCGCCGTCGGCGTCGTCGTGCTCCTGGCACTGGCCGTGGTCGCCCTTGTCGTGCCACGACGGCGCCGGGCGGCTCCGTCGTCGCCGCCCCAGCCCGGCGTCGACCGGGGCCCTGGCGTCGGCGACGACGACGGCCCGCCGGTCGACACGCCCAAGCGCCCGCTGTCGACGGTCGAGCTGCCGGACCTGCCCGGCGCGGCCGCACCTCCGGTCGAGGGGGAGCTGCCGCCGGTCGAGGCGCTGCCGGCGTTCGAGCGGCCGGAGCCGGTCGCCGGACGCCTGCTGCGGCTGCGCGCGCGGCTGTCCCGCTCGCAGGGTGCGCTCGGCCGGGTGCTGCTCGGCCTGCTCTCGCGTGACCGCCTGGACGAGGAGACCTGGGAGGAGGTCGAAGACACGCTGCTGACCAGCGACCTCGGCGTCGCCCCCACCCAGGAGCTGGTCGAGCGGCTGCGTACCCGCATCCGCGTCGAGGGGGTCGACTCCCCGGAGCGCGCCCGCGCCGTCCTCCGCGAGGAGCTCGTCGCGCTCGTCGACCCGACCATGGACCGCCGGCTCGCCGTCGAACGGTTCGGTGGGCGACCCGCCGTGCTGCTCGTCGTCGGCGTCAACGGCACCGGGAAGACGACCACGGTGGGCAAGCTCGCCCGGGTGCTCGTCGCAGAGCACAAGGACGTCGTGCTCGGTGCGGCCGACACGTTTCGCGCCGCCGCGTCCGAGCAGCTGCAGACGTGGGGTGATCGGGTCGGCGTCCCCGTCGTGCGCGCCGAGCGGGAGGGCGGCGACCCCGCGGCCGTGGCCTACGACGCCGTCCGGATCGGGACCGAGGTCGAGGCCGACGTCGTGGTCATCGACACCGCCGGCCGATTGCAGAACAAGGTCGGCCTCATGGACGAGCTCGGCAAGGTCAAGCGGGTGCTCGAACGACACGGCCCGGTCGACGAGGTGCTGCTCGTGCTTGATGCGACCACCGGCCAGAACGGCCTCGCCCAGGCCAAGGTCTTCTCTGAGGTCGTCGACGTGAGCGGCATCGTGCTGGCCAAGCTGGACGGCACGGCCAAGGGCGGCATCGTCGTCGCGGTGCAGCGCGAGCTCGGCGTACCCGTCAAGCTCGTCGGTCTCGGCGAGGGCCCGGACGACCTCGCGCCGTTCGACCCGGCGGCCTTCGTCGACGGCATCCTCGGCTGACCCGGCCCCTCACCTCCCCCGCCCTCCGGTGGGGCGGCCGACCAGTCAGGCTCTGCCGTGGTTGGGGCCACGCCAGGGCCTGACTGCTCACCAGGGCGGCCGACCAGTCAGGCTCTGCCGTGGTTGGGGCCCCGCCAGAGCCTGACTGATCCGGGGGGGCGGCGGGGCGCGGGGCAGGGGCGACACATCCCCGTAACACGGCCGGGACATCCGTCACCGATGCGTAACTCGCGCTGCCGGATCCGGCAACACCGGGCCAGCACTCTGCACGCAACGTCTCGTCCCCGGGTGGCGCCCACGGGCGTGAGTCACCGCCACGAACCGCGGCCTGCGGGCCACTGTCATGGAGGGTTGCCGATGGAGCTCAATGCCGGTGACACCGCCTGGGTCCTGGCCAGCGCCGCCCTGGTGCTGCTCATGACCCCGGGTCTCGCGTTCTTCTACGGCGGCATGGTCCGCGTGAAGAGCGTGCTCAACATGCTCATGATGAGCTTCATCACGATCGGCATCGTCTCGGTGCTGTGGGTCCTGTTCGGCTTCTCCGTCGCGTTCGGCAACACCGGGAACGGCTTCTGGGGCGGCCTGTCCGACATCGGTCTCGGCGAGGCGATCAACAGGCTGGCGGTCAACGGCGGTGAGTACCCGATCCCGATGCTCGCCTTCGCGATGTTCCAGCTGATGTTCGCGGTCATCACCCCGGCGCTGATCAGCGGCGCGATCGCCGAGCGGGCGCGCTTCCTCGGCTGGGCCGTCTTCGTGGCGGTGTGGGTGACGATCGTTTACTTCCCGGTCGCCCACTGGGTGTTCGACTTCGGCGGCATCGACCCGCTCGGGCAAGGCCCCGGGTGGCTGGCCAAGCTCGGCGTCCTCGACTTCGCCGGAGGCACCGCCGTGCACATCAATGCCGGCGCGGCCGGACTGGCGCTCGCGATCGTGCTCGGCCGGCGCATCGGGTGGCGCCGCGACCCGATGCGCCCGCACAACCTCCCGCTGGTCATGATCGGGGCCGCCCTGCTGTGGTTCGGCTGGTTCGGCTTCAACGCCGGCTCCGCGCTTGGCGCCACCCAGCTCGCCGCGGTCGCCTTCACCAACACGATGGTCGCCACGTCGGCCGCCGTGCTTGGCTGGCTGGCCGTGGAGAGGGTACGAGACGGGCGCCCCACCAGCCTCGGTGCGGCCTCCGGAGCGGTCGCGGGCCTGGTCGCCATCACTCCCGCTTGCGCCTTCCTCGCACCGTGGGCCGCGGTGCTGCTCGGCCTGGTGGCCGGCGCGGTGTGTGCGCTGGCTGTGGGCCTGAAGTTCCGGTTCGGCTTCGACGACTCGCTCGACGTGGTGGCCGTCCACCTCGTCGGCGGGATCGTCGGTTGTCTCTACCTCGGTTTCTTCGCCACCACGCGCGTCAACGAGGCCGGCTCGGACGGGCTGTTCTACGGCGGCGGCCTCTCGCTGCTGGGCAAGCAGGCCACCGGAGCCTTTTCGGTGTTCGCATACTCCTTCCTCATCGCACTGGCGCTCGGGACAGCGATCAAGGCCGTCCCGGGTCTGGGCTTCCGCGTCAGCGAGGAGGACGAGGTCACCGGCATCGACCTCGCCGAGCACGCCGAGTCGGGCTACGACTTCCTCGGCAGCTCCGGCAGTTCGCAGCACTCGTCCGCCGCCCCGGGGGCGCGCGTGCCCGACCACGAGGAGGTCTCCGCATGAAGCTCGTCACCGCGGTCGTCAAGCCGTTCCGGATCGAGGAGGTCCGGGCAGCGCTGGAGACCTTCGGGGTGCACGGCATGACCGTCACCGAGGCCAGCGGCTACGGCCGGCAGAAGGGGCACACCGAGGTCTACCGGGGCGCGGAGTACACCGTCGACCTGGTGCCGAAGGCCCGCATCGAGGTGCTGGTCGACGACATCGATGCCGACGACGTGGTGGAGGTCGTCGTCAAGTCGGCCCAGACCGGTCGGATCGGCGACGGCAAGGTGTGGGTCACCCCCGTCGAGACGGTGGTGCGGGTGCGCACGGGTGAGCGCGGCACGGACGCGCTGTAGGACCGGTCGTGACAACCGGCACGAGCGAGGAGGCGCCTGCGGGGGGAACCCCTGCGGGCGCCTCCGCGTTCCGGCGTCGGCGCAGCCAGCTCAGCGCGCGCGAGGACCTCACACCAACGCAACGCCGGCGGGCGCTGTCGGACAGCGCCGACGACTGGCTGCACGGTCTGCTGGCCGCCAGCGGTGGTGGGCGCGGGGTCGCGCTCGTGGCGGTCGGGGGCTACGGCCGCCGAGAGCTGCTGCCCGGCAGCGACCTCGACCTGCTCGTCCTGCACAACGGGGAGCACGCGGACACCGACGTGGCCGCCCTGACCGACGCCGTTCTCTACCCGCTATGGGACGCCGGCGTCGACGTCGACCACTCGGTACGCAGCCTGGCTGAGGCCCGTGCGGTCGCCTCCCGGGACCCGCGGGCGGCCATGGGACTGATGGACGCCCGCGTGGTCGCGGGGGAGCGCGCCCTCGGTGACCGGCTGCGCTCGGCGGTGCTCGCCGACTGGCGCCGTGACGGCCGCCGACGGCTCGCCGAGCTGGCCGAGCTCACCCGCCGGCGGCACGCCCGGGTCGGCGAGCTGGCCTTCCTGCTCGAGCCCGACATCGTCGACGCCGAGGGCGGCCTGCGTGACACCCTCGTGCTGCGCGCGGTGGCGGCATCCTGGCTCGCCGACGCGCCTCACGGGGGGGTTGAGCCGGCCCGCGAGTGGCTGCTCTGCGTGCGCGACGCGCTGCACCGGCCGCCCGGCCGCCCGGGCGACCGGCTGCTGCTGCAGGAGCAGGACGTCGTCGCGGCGCGCCTGCGCCTGCGCGGAGGGGCCGACGACCTGCTGGGAAGGGTCTCCGCGTCCGGACGCACCATCGCCTACGCCGCCGAGATCACCTGGCGCGCCGTCGACCGGGTGCTGCGGCCGAGCCGTCCGGGCCCGCGCCTGCCGGGCCGGCCGAGCGTCGGCGGACAGCTCGCGCCAGGCGTCCTGGCCCACGACGGCGAGGCGGTGCTGGCGCCCGACGCCCACCCCGACAGCGACCCGGTACTGCCGCTGCGGGCCGCCGCGGCCGCGGCGCAGGCCGGGCTTCCGCTCGCCCCGGCGACCGCCGCTCGGCTCGGTACGGCACCGCCGCTGCCGGCGCCATGGCCGCGCGAGGCGCGAGAAGCGCTGATCACGCTGCTCGGTGCCGGCGAGCCGGCCCTGCGCGTGTGGGAAGCCCTGGAGTTCGTCGGCCTCGTCGTGCGCTGGCTGCCGGAGTGGGAGGCCCTGCGCTTCAGACCCCAACGCAACTCGCTGCACCGACACACCGTCGACCGGCACAGCACGCAGACCGCGGTCGAGGCCGCCCGCCTGACCCGTGCGGTGTCGCGGCCCGACCTGCTCCTGCTCGCCGGCCTGCTGCACGACGTCGGGAAGGGCGAGCCCGGCGACCACAGCCGTACGGGCGCCGCGCTGGCCCTCGGCGTCGCGCACCGGCTCGGTTTCACCGACGCCGATGCCGAGCTGGTGTCCCTGCTGGTCCGCCACCACCTCCTGCTGCCGATGACGGCGACCCGCCGCGACCTCGACGACCCGGCGACGGTGCAGCACGTGGTCACCGCGGTGGGCGACCGGGAGACCCTCGACCTGTTGGCCGCGCTGACCGAGGCCGACGCCACCGCAGCCGGACCGGTGACCTGGACTCCGTGGCGGGCGGCCCTCGTGCGTGACCTCGTCGAGCGCACCCGGGCCCGGCTCGCCGGCGCCGCACCGCCCGCGCCGGACCGCCTCGAGTGCTGGCAGGAAGACCTGCTGCGCTCGGGGCACTCGACCGTGGTAGCCGAGCACGGCGGCGACTGGCACGCGTCAGGGGACTCCGACACCCGGGTCACCGTGGTGGCCCCCGACCGGCCGGGCCTGCTGGCGACGGTGGCCGGCGTGCTCATGCTGCACCGCCTCGACGTGCGCGGCGTGTCGGCGCAGACCCTCGACGGCATGGCTGCACAGGTCTGGGCCGTCTGCTCGCGGCAGGGCGACGGTCCCGACTCCGCCCGGCTGCGCGAGGACGTGCTGCGTGCCGTGGATGGCCGGCTCGACGTGGCGGCCCGGCTGGCCGGACGCAGTCAGCAGCCTCCCCGCGGGCGGCTGCCGGTCCCCCCGCCGCGTGTCGACGTGTTGGAGGGCGTCACCGACCGGGCCAGCGTGGTCGAGGTCCGCGCCCACGACGCCCCGGGCCTGCTGCACCGGCTCGCGGTTGCCCTGGCCGGCGGTCGGGTGAGCATCCTCACCGCCGTGGTCGGCACGCTCGGCGCCGAGGCCGTCGACGTCTTCTACGTGCTCGACTCACGAGGCCGCCCGCTCTCGCGCGAGCGCGCCGGCGAGCTCGCCGAGAAACTGCGGGCCGCCGCGGTCTGACCACCCCAGCTACCCGCCCGTACCCTGGCATCGTGTTCGCGACCCTCTCCGACCGGCTCGCCGCGACGTTCAAGACCCTGCGCAGCAAGGGGCGGCTCTCCGACGCCGACATCGACGTGACGGCCCGCGAGATCCGCGTGGCGCTGCTCGAGGCTGACGTGGCGCTGCCCGTGGTCAAGGAATTCGTGGCCGCGATCAAGGAGCGGGCGCGCGACGCCGAGGTGTCCGCGGCGCTCAACCCCGCCCAGCAGGTCATCAAGATCGTCAATGACGAGCTGGTCGCGATTCTCGGCGGCGAGACCCGCCGACTGCGCTTCGCCAAGCAGCCGCCGACAGTGATCTTGCTCGCCGGACTGCAGGGCTCCGGGAAGACGACGCTCGCGGGCAAGCTCGGGCGGTGGCTGCACGACCAGGGACACACGCCGCTGCTCGTCGCCGCCGACCTGCAGCGGCCCAATGCCGTCACCCAGCTGCAGGTGGTGGGCGAGCGGGCCGGGGTCGCGGTGTGGGCGCCCGAGCCGGGCAACGGCGTGGGCGACCCGGTCCGGGTGGCCCGCAGCGGCCTGGAGCGCGCTCGGGCGGCGCAGCACGACGTCGTCGTCATCGACACAGCCGGCCGGCTGGGCATCGACGCCGAGCTCATGGCGCAGGCCGCGGACGTCCGCGACGCCGTCTCCCCCGACGAGGTGCTCTTCGTCCTCGACGCCATGATCGGGCAGGACGCGGTCGCCACGGCGCAGGCGTTCCTCGACGGCGTCGGCTTCGACGGCGTCGTGCTCACCAAGCTCGACGGCGACGCCCGTGGCGGCGCGGCGCTGTCCGTACGTGGGGTGACCGGCCGTCCGGTGATGTTCGCCTCCAACGGTGAGGCGCTCACCGACTTCGACGTCTTCCATCCCGAGCGCATGGCCTCGCGCATCCTCGGCATGGGCGACGTGCTCACACTCATCGAGCAGGCCGAGAAGGCGTTCGACGCCGAGCAGGCCCAGGAGATGGCCGGCAAGATCACCTCAGGCACCGGTTTCACACTGGCCGACTTCCTCTCCCAGATGCAGTCGCTGCGCAAGATGGGGTCGTTCGGCAAGCTGCTCGGGATGCTGCCGGGGGCCAACCAGTTCCGCGAGCAGATCGACAATCTCGACGAGCGCGAGATCGACCGGGTGGAGGCGATCATCCGGTCGATGACGCCGGGCGAGCGGGACGACCCGAAGATCATCAACGGGTCCCGGCGGGCGCGCATCGCCCGAGGGTCGGGCACGACGCCGGCCGAGGTCAATCAGCTCGTCGACCGGTTCTTCGCCGCCCGCGACATGATGTCCCAGATGGCGCGGGGTGGCGGCGCCCCGGGGATGCCGGGCATGCCGGGCATGGGCTTCGGCAAGAAGAGCAAGGGCCGCCAGGCGCCGAAGGGCAAGGCCCGCAAGGCGCGCTCGGGCAACCCGGCGAAGCGGGCGGCCCAGCTCGCGCAGCACGAGCAGGACGCGGCCGCCCGGGCGGCCGAGCGGGTGGTCGCCGCCCCCGGCTCGGCGTTCGGGCTCGGCGAGAGTGGCGATGGCGGCGCGGCTCCCGATCTGGCCGCCGGGCTGAAGCTCCCCGAGCTCGTCCAGGACCAGCTGCGTCGGCAGCGCTGAGCCGCGCCGCCGGCGCGGAGGCGTCAGCGATCTGCGCGGGAGACAACTGCGGGCGGCCGGTACGGTCGCGCCCGTGGACGCCCCCGACCTGCACGTGCGCGGCACCATCCTGCCCGGCGGCTTGGCGCGCGAGCTGTGGATCCGCGACGGCACCATCGTCGAGGGCCCGCTGACGCGGGCCGCGGAGGTCGCCGGCGGCTGGATCCTGCCCGGCCTCATCGACGCGCACTGCCATGTCGGCCTGGGGCCCGGCGGGGCGGTCGAACGCGACGAGCAGGAACGCCAGGCGCTCACCGACCGCGACACCGGCGTCCTGCTGCTGCGCGACGCGGGCTCGGCCGCCGACACCCGGTGGATCGACGACCGGCCCGACCTGCCGCGGATCGTCCGCGCGGGGCGCCACCTCGCCCGCCCGGCCCGCTACATCCGCGACTACGCGCACGAGATCGAGCCGAGCGAGCTCGTGGCGTACGTCGAGCAGGAGGTCGTCCGTGGCGACGGCTGGGTGAAGCTGGTCGGCGACTGGATCGACCGGGAGGCCGGCGACCTGTCGCCGCTGTGGCCACGCGACGCCCTCGACGCCGCGATCGGCCGTGCGCACGAGCTCGGGGCCCGGGTCACGGCCCACGTCTTCGGTGAGGACGCCCTGCCCGACCTGCTCGGCGCGGGCATCGACTGCATCGAGCACGGCACCGGTCTGTCCGACGACCTCATCGCGCTGATGGCCGAGCGCGGCACGGCGCTGGTGCCGACGCGGGTGCAGGTGGACAACTTTCCTTCCTACGCCGAGGCCGGCCAGGCCCGCTTCCCGACGTACGCCGCCCACATGCGAGCCCTGCACGCCCGCGTCGACGACACGCTGCACCGGGTCTACGAGGCCGGCGTCCCGGTCTACGCCGGCACCGACGCCGGCGGCGTGCTCCCGCACGGGCTGGTCGCCCGCGAGGTGGTCGCGCTCGCCGACTCGGGCATGGCGGCAGCCGACGCGCTGGCTGTGGCGTCCTGGGCCGGCCGGGCCTGGCTCGGCCGCCCGTACGGCCTCGCCGTCGGCGACCCGGCCGACCTCGTCGTCTACGACGCCGACCCGCGCGCCGAGCTCGCGGTCCTCGGCTCGCCGCGGCGGGTGGTCCTGCGCGGTCGGGTCGTGCTGTGAGGCTCTGCGCTCCACCCCGCATCGGCGGGGTGCGCGGGCGGGCGTACGGACGAGGCCGCGCCCTCTGGCAGAATGGCCGTACGCGGCGACCGCGCGGACCTTCTCACCTGCGGCTGCCGCGTCCATCAGGGAAGCCGGAGCCAGGACCCCACCGAGCGCCGGCGGCTCACCCGTGCGAGGAACCAGGAGACACCACATCCCGTGGCCGTCAAGATCAAGCTCAAGCGGCTCGGCAAGATCCGTCAGCCGCAGTACCGCATCATCGTCGCCGACGCGCGCACCAAGCGCGACGGCCGTGCCATCGAGGAGATCGGGCTCTACCACCCCAAGGAGGAGCCGAGCCGCATCGAGATCGACTCCGCGCGCGCACAGCACTGGCTGTCGGTCGGCGCGCAGCCGACCGAGCCGGTCCAGGTCCTGCTCAAGATCACCGGTGATTGGCAGAAGTTCACCGGCGAGCCGGGAGCCGAGGGCACGTTGCGCACCAAGGAGGCCCGGCCGAGCAAGGCCGACGTCTACAACACGCTGCTCGCCGAGGCCAAGGCCGACGACGACACCCCGCGCAGACCGGCCCGCGCGAGCGCGGCCAGGCCCGAACAGCCGCCCGCGGCGCCGGCTGCGGCCGCGACGCCTGCTCCGGCCGCGGACGCGAAGCCGGCCGCCGCGACCCCCGACGCGGCCGGCGAGGGACCGAGCGAGGGCTGAGCGTGCTCACCGAGGCCGTCGAGCACCTGGTCAAGGGGATCGTGGAGCATCCCGAGGACGTCCACGTCCGCTCCCGCGAGCAGCGCTACGGCGCCCGCGACGGCGCCCGCGGACGTCCCGGCGGCCGGCTCATCGAAGTCCGGGTGCACCCCGAGGACCTGGGCAGGGTGATCGGGCGCGGCGGGCGCACCGCCACCGCGATCCGCACGGTGGTCACCGCGCTCGGCGAGGGCGCTCCGGTGCGGGTCGACTTCGTCGACCTGACCGGACGCTGAGCCGCCTCCGGGGTTCGTCCATGGCCGCCCAGCACGACCGCCGGTGGCTCGTCGTCGGGCGGGTCTCCCGGACCCACGGCGTACGCGGTGAGGTGTCGGTCGACCTGCGCACCGATGAGCCAGCGGCGCGCTTCGCACCCGGCGCAGTGCTGGCGACCGATCCCGCCGCGGCGGGCCCGCTGACGGTCACTGCGACCCGGCCGCACCAGGGACGGCTGCTGGTGACGTTCGCGGGGGTCACCGACTGCGATGCCGCCACCGGGCTGCGCGGCGTACGGCTGCTCGCCGAGGTGTCGGCGGGCGACCGGGCGGGTGCCGGGGGCGCTGACGACGGCGATGCCGACGAGTTCCACGACTTCCAGCTCGAGGGCCTGGCGGTCCGCACGGTCGAGGGCGCCGAGATCGGTGAGGTGGCGCGGGTGCTGCACCACCCGGGCCAGGAGCTGCTCGCGGTGCGGCTGGCTGCCGGCGGCGAGGCGCTGGTGCCCTTCGTCTCGGCGATCGTCCCGCGGGTCGACCTCGCCGCAGGCGTCCTCGTCGTCGACCCGCCGGGCGGTCTGCTCGAGCTCGCCGAGGTGCCGGACTGACGTGCGCGTCGACGTCGTCACGATCTTCCCCGACTACCTCGCGCCGCTGTCGCTCTCGCTCGTCGGCAGGGCGCGGGCCGCCGGCCTGCTCGATGTGCGCGTCCACGACCTGCGCGGGTGGACGAGCGATCGGCACCGCAGCGTCGACGACACGCCGTACGGCGGTGGTGCGGGCATGGTCATGCGACCGGACATCTGGGGGCGCGCCCTCGACGACGTGCGGTCCGCGCAGCCGCTGGCGGGGGCACCTCGGCTGGTCCTGCCGAGCCCGTCGGGCGTGCCGTTCAGCCAGGCCCTGGCGCACGAGTACGCCGGCGAGCCCTGGCTGGTCTTCGGGTGCGGACGCTACGAGGGCATCGACGCCCGCGTCGCGCAGGCCGCCGGGGCGGCGTACCGGGTCGAGGAGGTCACCCTGGGCGACTACGTGCTGGGCGGCGGCGAGGTCGCGGTCCTGGCGGTCGTGGAGGCCGTCGCCCGGCTGCTCCCCGGCGTTGTGGGCAACCCGGCGTCGCTGGTCGAGGAGTCCCACGCGCCCTCCTCCGGCGGGCTGCTGGAGTACCCCGTCTACACCAAGCCCGCGCGTTGGCGGGGCCTGGAGGTGCCCGCGGTGCTGCGCTCCGGGGATCACGACGCGGTCGCCCGCTGGCGACGCGAGGCGGCCCTGCGGCGCACCGTCGAGCGTCGGCCGGACCTGGTGGGCCGCCTCGACCCGGGCACGCTCGACCGGCGCGACGCCGACCTTCTGCTTCAGCTCGGCTGCAGCCGCGGGCCGGCCGGCCGGTTTCTCCCGCCCACAGCGGCTGTGGCAGACTGAACCGGTTGCCGACCCGGGACCGCCTGTCCGGCCGGTTCCGATCGGGCCCGCCGCGCCCGCGGCACCTCCGCCGCGACCGCCTGACGTCCATGAAGGAACGAGCCGATGCACACCCTCGACGCCGTCGACGCCGCCAGCCTCCGCACGGGCGTCCCCGACTTCCGGCCGGGCGACACGGTCAAGGTCCACGTCCGCGTCGTCGAGGGCACCCGCTCCCGCGTCCAGGTCTTCCAGGGGGTCGTGATTGGCCGCCAGGGTGGCGGAGTCCGGGAGACCTTCACCGTCCGGAAGATCAGCTTCGGCGTCGGCGTGGAGCGCACCTTCCCCGTGCACACCCCGATCATCGAGCGGGTCGAGATCGTGACCCGCGGCGACGTGCGGCGGGCCAAGCTGTACTACCTGCGCAACCTGCGCGGCAAGGCGGCCAAGATCCGCGAGAAGCGCGAGCACTCCTGAGCTGCGGGGGCCGGCCACCGGCGGCCCCCGGGACGAATAGCCTCACGGCGCGCCGTCGGGGGCGTCCGGCGGCGACGAGGAGACCAGTCGGGTGGTGAAAGAGGCCGATACCGAGCGCCGCTCGTCGTTCCTCGCGGTGGTGCGCGAGACCGCGCTCATCGTCGGCCTGTCGCTGGTCATCGCCACCGTGGTGCGCATCTTCCTCGTCCAGGCGTTCCTCATCCCGTCCGGCTCGATGGAGGACACCCTCGCGATCCAGGACCGGGTCCTCGTCTCCAAGCTCACCACGCATCTCGGTGAGGTCCAGCGCGGCGACGTGGTGGTCTTCGAGGACCCCGGCGACTGGCTCTCGCCGCTGGACACCCCGTCGCGCAGCGGCTGGCGAGCCACCGTCCACGATGCGCTGGAGTTCGTCGGTGTGCTGCCGAGCGACACCGAGGGCCACCTCATCAAGCGGGTGATCGGCGTGGGCGGCGACCACGTCACCTGTTGCGACACCCAGGGCCGCATCCGGGTCAACGGGCGGCCGCTGGCGGAGCAGGCCTACCTGTTTCCCGGCGACGCGCCCAGCCTCGAGGACTTCGACGTGCGGGTCCCCGCCGGCAAGCTGTGGGTCATGGGCGACCACCGATCCGACTCCGGCGACTCCCGGGTCCACGGCTTCGTCCCAGTGGACAAGGTCGTCGGCCGCGCGTTCTTGCTGGTCTGGCCCCTCGACCGTTTCGGCATCCTGCACCGTCCGGACACGTTCGCGACCGTCCCGGACCCCGCGGCGACGCCTGCGGCATGACCCCAGGGGCCCGCGCGGCGGTCCGGCGCAAGGCCGGCCTGTACGCCTACGAACGGGCCCTCGCACGGATCGGATTGTCCCCGGTGGCGGGGACCGACGAGGCCGGACGCGGCGCCTGCGCCGGCCCCCTCGTCGTCGCCGCGGCGGTGCTGCCGCCGGGTCGGCGGGGCGAGGTGCCTGGGCTGGCGGACTCCAAGCTGCTCACGCCGGCTGCGCGCGAGGCGGTCTACGCCGAGGTGCTCGACCGGGCGGCCGCCTGGTCGGTGGTCCTCGTGCCGGCGGCGGAGGTCGATCGCATGGGCCTGCACGTCGCCAACGTCGAGGGCATGCGCCGCGCCCTGGCGCGGCTCGTCGTACGCCCCGGCTACGTGCTGACCGACGGCTTCCCGGTCGCCGGACTTCCCGTGCCGGGACTGGCCATGTGGAAGGGCGACCAGGTGGCCGCCTGCGTGGCGGCCGCGTCGGTGCTCGCGAAGGTCACCCGCGACCGGATCATGTGCGAGCTGCACGAACGCTGGCCCGACTACGACCTCGCCGCGCACAAGGGCTACGTCACCCCGGAGCACCAGGCTGCGCTGCGGACCCACGGTCCCTGCCCCGAGCACCGCTTCTCCTACGTCAACGTCGCCCGGGCCGCGGCCGGACTGCCCGACGAGCGGGACAATGGGACTGTGCCGCGACCGCCCGACATGAGCGCTGGAGGAGCACGGTGAGCGCCGAGGACCTCGAGAAGTACGAGTCGGAGATGGAGCTGTCGCTCTACCGCGAGTACCGCGACGTCGTCGGGCTGTTCGCCTACGTCGTGGAGACCGACCGGCGCTTCTACCTGGCCAACAACGTCGACCTGCAGGTGCGAAGCGACGCCGGAGAGGTCTACTTCGAGGTGACGATGAGCGACGCGTGGGTGTGGGACATGTACCGCCCCGCGCGTTTCGTCAAGAACGTCAAGGTGGTCACGTTCAAGGACGTGAACGTCGAGGAGCTCAACAAGGCCGACCTCGAGCTCCCCAAGGGTCCGGGCTTCCCGGACTGACCCGAACGCGGCCCGCGGCCGCGCTACCCCGTCGGGCTTCCATCCATGACCACCACCCGAGCGACCCACCGCCCTTCCAGGACGCATGTGGGAGTCCCGGGGTTACTGGGACTCGGGGGACGCCTCCGCCGCCGAGGGGGGCCTCCGGACGAGGGCGGGTGGCTGGCTGCGTGGCGGCCGCGGGCGACCGTCCACAGCCGCACGGACGACTCTCCGCTCCTCCACAGAATGCCCCGGCGCGGCTGCGGGGCGCCGTGGGTGGCGCAGCCTGCATCACGGGAGGTGGTGCGCGTGCGCGCAAAGGACGCGGTCGGGGCGTACGGCGAGCGGGTGGCAGCGCGGCACCTCGTCGACGCAGGCCTGGTGGTGCTCGACCGCAACTGGAGGTGCGAGCTCGGTGAGATCGACATCGTGGCCCGTGACGGCGCCGCCCTCGTGGTTTGCGAGGTCAAGACGCGCAGCGGGACCGGCTTCGGGGAGCCGGCGGAGGCGGTGACCCCCCGCAAGGCCGCCCGGCTGCGCCGGCTGGCCGCGCGCTGGCTGCAGGAGCACCCGGTGCGCCCCGACGAGGTGCGCATCGACGTGGTCGGCGTCCTCCGCTCGCCCCGCGGCGCGGCGCGGGTGGAGCACCTGCGCGGTGTCGCGTGAGCGCGCTGGCGAGCGTGCGCTGTGCGGCGCTCGTAGGGGTCGACGCCTACCTCGTCGACGTCGAGGCCCACCTGGCTCCCGGCCTGCCGGGCTTCACCCTGGTCGGGCTGCCCGATGCGACGGTCGGTGAGGCGAGGGACCGCGTGCGCGCCGCGCTGCTCACCAGCGGCGAACGGTGGCCGGCCAGGCGCATCACGGTGGGGCTCTCCCCGGCCTGGCTGCCCAAACGCGGGTCGCACTTCGACCTCGCGCTCGCCGTGGCGATCGCCTCCGCCGACGAGCAGGTGCCGGCCGGCGCGACGGACGGTGCGCTGGTGCTCGGCGAACTCGCTCTGGACGGGCGGCTGCGCCCGGTGCGCGGGGTCCTGCCCGCCGTCCTCGCCGCACGACGAAGCGGCGTCATGCGTGCGCTCGTCCCGGCGCTGAACGCGCCCGAGGCGCGCCTGGTCCCCGGCGTCTCGGTGCTCGCAGCGGGGACGCTGCGGGAGGTGCTCGCCCGGCTGCGGGGGGAGCCGGTCGACGCGAGGCCGGACACCGACCAGACCACGATGCTTGCTGCGCAGTCGACCTGCGGCGCGCCGATCGTGGAGTCGGCGCAGCGGTGCGACCGGGCCGAGCTCGACCTCGCCGACGTGCTCGGCCAGCCGCTGGCCCGGCTGGCGATCGAGGTAGCGGCCGCCGGCCACCACCACCTGGCCATGACCGGCCCGCCCGGCACCGGCAAGACGATGCTGGCCCGCCGGCTCCCCGGCCTGCTGCCCGACCTGGAGCTCGACGAGGCGCTCGAGGTGACGGCCGTGCACTCGGTGGCCGGCGTCCTGCCTGCGGAAGCACCACTGGTGATCAGGCCGCCGTTCGCGGATCCCCACCACACGGCATCACTCACGTCGCTGGTCGGCGGCGGATCCCGGGTGCTGCGCCCGGGGGCGGCCAGCCGCGCCCACCGAGGCGTGCTGTTCCTCGACGAGGCACCCCAGTTCGGTCCGGCGGTGCTCGACGCGCTTCGCGAGCCGCTGGAGAACGGCGAGATCGTCGTCTCCCGCTCCGAGGCGACCGCCCGCTTTCCGGCCCGGTTCCTGCTCGTGCTCGCCGCGAACCCGTGCCCCTGCGGCTACCACGGCGACCGCCGTCGGGAGTGCTCGTGCACGCCGGACGCGGTGCGTCGCTACGCCATGCGGGTGTCTGGCCCGGTGCGCGACCGAATCGACCTGTCGGTGCGGGTGCCCGCGCCGGACCGGGCGGCGCTGGCGACCGGCGCCCAGGCCGAGGACACCGCAACGGTCGCGGCACGGGTGCGTGAGGCCCGCGACCGGGCGCGACGTCGCCTCGTCGGCACCGGTTGGCACAGCAACGGCGAAGTTCCCGGCGCACAGGTGCGCCGGCTGTTCCCGCCCGACCGGGCGGGTGGCGCGGTGCTGGAAGAGCAGCTGCGTCGAGGAACGGTAACCGCGCGGGGCGCCCACCGTGCGCTCAGGGTGGCCTGGACCCTGACTGACCTGGCGGGCCGCGAACGCCCCGGCCAGGACGAGGTGGCCGAGGCCGTCCACCTGCGGCTGGGCCTGTCCGGGCGGGTCGCGGCATGACCGTCGACCAGGCCGAGCGTTCGGCGCGGGCCGCCCTCATGCGCGCTGCGGAGCCCGGCTGGCCGCCCTTGGCGGCAGCGCTCGGCCGGACCGCCGCGACCGACCTGGTCGCGGCCCTGCGCGGCGGGGGCGACGTGCAGGTCGCTGACGTGACGGGGCGCCGGCGACGGCTGGACGCCACGGCGGGCCTCGCCAGACGGCTCGCCGCGGTCGACGGGGCGGCCGAGCTCGCCCGGGGGGCATCGGTCGGGGCGCGTCTGGTCTGCCCCGGCGACCCGGAGTGGCCTCCACAGCTCGGCGACCTCGACGAGGTCGAGCACGAAGGACACGGCGGCCCACCGATCGGCCTGTGGGTCCGTGGCCCTACCGACTTGCGCGAGTTGGCGCGGGCCTCGGTCGCCGTCGTCGGGTCGCGGGCGGCTTCCGACTACGGCTGCTCGGTCGCCGGCGAGCTCGCGGCCGACCTCGCCGAACCCGGTCGCCTCGTCGTGTCCGGCGCCGCGTACGGCATCGACGCGGCCGCCCACCGTGGAGCGCTGGCGGTCGGCGGTTGCACGCTGGCGGTGCTGGCCTGCGGTGTCGACGTGCCGTACCCGCGCGGGCACGCGTCCTTGCTCGAGCGCATCCTGGACGCTGGGGCGATCGCCTCGGAGTGCCCGCCTGGGGCACACCCCCAGCGCAGCCGCTTCCTCTCGCGCAACCGCCTTATCGCGGCGTTGACGTCGGGCACCGTCGTGGTCGAGGCCGCGTTGCGCTCGGGTGCGCTGTCCACAGCCCGCTGGGCGGGTGAGCTGCGGCGGCACGTCTTCGGCGTGCCAGGGCCGGTGACGTCCGCTCTGTCCGCCGGCGTTCACCACCTCATCCGCGAGCAGCAGCTGACGCTGGTCACCTGCGCCGCCGAGGTGGCCCAAGTGGTGGCCCCGCTCGGCATGGTCGAGCCGGTGCTGCAGCTCGGCCTGGACCGGCCCTGGGACGGCCTGCCGGCGGCTGCGGCCGCAGTGCTCGAGGCAGTGCCCGCCCGCGGCGGCGTGGAGGTCGACACGCTGCTGCTCCGCACCGGCCTTCGGCTCGGCGAGTGCCTCCGCGCGGTGGCGGCACTCGCCAACCGCGGCCTGGTCGAGCCCGACGGGGACCGCTGGAGGCTGGGCCCGGCGATCCGCCGGCGCGGCGGTCCTTGACCTGCACGTCGCGGGGTCGGAGCGTGGCCGCGTGAGTGCCCCGCGAGAGCTCCCGCCGGCGATGACTGCCCGGTTGGGCGAGTTCGCGGCCCACCTCTGCGCCGAGCGGGACCGCGCGCCTGCCACGGTGCGGGCCTACACCGGTGACGTCGAGTCGCTCCTGGACCACGCGGCGCGGCTCGGGCACGACGACGTCTCGACGCTCGATCTGGCCGTGCTGCGCAGCTGGCTGGCCCGCCAGGCCGCCTCGGGGCGGGCCCGGACTACGGTTGCCCGGCGGGCCAGCGCGGCCCGCGTGTTCACGGCCTGGGCTCACCGCCGCGGGCTCACCACGACCGACGTCGGGGCGCGGCTCGCCTCGCCGGCTCCTCGACGCGCGCTGCCCGACGTGCTGCGCGCGGAGCAGGCGAAGGCCCTGCTCGAACGGGCGGGTGAGCTGGCGGCTAACACCGACCGGCCGGCCGAGCTGCGCGACCGAGCGGTGCTCGAGGTGCTCTACGCGACAGGGGTGCGGGTCGGAGAGCTCACCGGTCTCGACGTCGACGACGTCGACGACGGGCGGCGCGTGCTGCGGGTGCTCGGCAAGGGCCGCCGAGAGCGCAGCGTCCCGTACGGCGTCCCGGCCCAGCGCGCCCTCGACGCCTGGCTGCGCCGCGGCCGACTCGCCCTAGCCCGCAACGGGTCCGGACCAGCCCTGTTCCTCGGAGCGCGCGGAGGTCGGCTCGACCAGCGGTCAGTGCGCCGCCTCGTCCACGAGCGGCTCCGCGAGCAGCCGGGTTTGCCGGACCTCTCCCCGCACGGGTTGCGCCACAGCGCTGCCACCCATCTGCTCGAGGGGGGCGCCGACCTGCGCTCGGTGCAGGAGCTGCTCGGCCACGCCTCGGTGGCCACGACCCAGATCTACACCCACGTGTCCGTCGAGCGGCTGCGGCGCAGCTTCGAGCAAGCCCACCCGCGCGCGTGAGTGTCCGGGGGGGCGCAAACGATCATTCGGTGTTCCCGGCGCAGTCTCCCGAGAGCCCCGGCAGGCCATCGATGCTGAGCGCGTTGCGCTCGCGCCGGTAGTCATCCATGCCGGCGGGTCCGCGCTTGGCGTGCGAACGGTGCAGCAGGTCGCGCTCGCCGACGAGGTCCAGCAACGGCACTGCGTAGCCGCACGAGTCGCTGATCCGCTCGGCGTGCACGACCACCACGGCGCGCGCGCCCGGCCCATCCCCACTCGGGAACCGTGGTGCCAGCGCAGCGAACCCGGCCGAGCCGCGCTCATGGACCTCGCCGTGGCCGTGCACCCGGACGATCTGCGGCGGCCCGTCGAACGCGCACCACATCAGTGTGATCCGGCCGTTCTCGCGCAGGTGTGCCACCGTCTCGATGCCGCTGCCGGTCAGATCGAGGTAGGCCAGCGTGTGCGGGTCGACCACGGCGAGGCTGCCCGCCCCACCCTTGGGCGAGACGTTGACCCGGCCGTCGGCAGCCAGCGGGGCGGTGGCCACGAAGAACACAGGCTGGCGCTCGATCCAGTCCGCCAGGCGGCCCTGCACGGCGCCGTAGAGCTTGGCCATGCCGTCAGCCTCGCAGGTCCGCCCGCTCCCGTCGTCGTCCCCACCTCCGGCCGACGGTGGGACGCCCCCCGCCCAGCGTGTCCGGTCACGGTGCGGGACCGTGGAGCAGCACCCCGAGGACGCCACCGGCGGTGGCCGCGAGCCGCGCGGCCATCTCGGCGGCCCAGGCCGGCCAACTGCCGCGAGGTGCCGCCCGCGGCTGTGGCAGGTGCCCTCCCGGAGCAGCCGCCGCGGAGGAGCCAGCCGCCGGGCCGCTCGGCGGCCGTCCACCGGGCACTGCGGTCGGTCCGTGAAGCGGCCCGCCGAGCGGGATGGCAAGCGGTCCGCGGAGCGGTCCGCCGAGCGGGATGAGGTGCGGTGGGCCGCGCCCGAGCAGGGAGAGCGGGTCAAGATATGTCCGGCCGCGCAGCAGCCCCCAGTGCAGGCATGCCGCGGGGAGGCAGTGGCCCGCGCTCACGACCAGGGTCCCCAGGACGGCGCCTGGTGCCACGCGCTGTCCCACCCGGACGGACGCGAGCACCGGCTGGTAGGTGGTCCGCAGCTCGCCGTGCACGACCGCGATGACCGGGACCCCGGCCACCATGCCGGCGACCGAGACCGTGCCGGCGCCGGCCGCTCGCACGCGCGACCCTGCCAGGGCTGCGAGGTCGACACCGCGGTGGCCGGCGGACCAGCGTTGCCGCGGAGGGTCGAAGCCGTGCACCACCTCCACGCGCGGCAACGGTGCCGTCCACGGGCCGCCCTCCGGCCGGGATCCGGTATCGGCGACAGGCGCCGGCTTGTCGGCGTGGGCGTCCGAAGCAGGGCGGCCACCGCCGAGTAGGGCAGCCAGCACAAGGACAGCTGCCACTCGGGTGCCGGGCCGAGGCCGTCGCGCCATGCCGCAAGCCTCTGCTGGACGCACGGCCGCCGGTAGCCAGCGGCGCCGATCTGTGGACGAGCGGCCGCGAGCGCAACGCCTGTGGACGCGCCACCCGAACGCGCAGCCCGGCCACGCGTCGTCGCTGCGCGGGTCAGAGCCGTTTGGTGAGTCTGCAGCGGCGGCCGTAGACTGCGAGCGCGGTCCGGGGCCTCCGGACCGACTTCGCGCGCCCGCACGAGCCCGTCCAGGGTGCGCGCACCCCCTCGGTCCCGTCACGACGGGTCGGGGTGCGCAGCGCAGGCGCCAGGAGGCGGGGACCGACCGGTCGACCGCCACGAACCGAGGGGCGCCCGCAGGCGCCGGAGGAGGCACGCGCCGCGATGGCCGTGGTCACCATGAAGCAGCTGCTCGAGAGCGGCGTCCACTTCGGGCACCAGACCCGTCGGTGGAACCCGAAGATGAAGCGGTTCATCTTCACCGAACGCAACGGCATCTACATCATCGATCTGCAGCAGTCGCTGTCCTACATCGACCGCGCTTACGACTACGTCAAGGAGACCGTCTCGCACGGCGGCTCGATCCTCTTCGTCGGCACGAAGAAGCAGGCCCAGGAGGCGGTGCGGGAGCAGGCCACCCGGGTCGGGATGCCGTACGTCACCGAGCGCTGGCTAGGCGGGATGCTCACCAACTTTCAAACCGTTCACAAGCGCCTGCAGCGCCTCAAGGACCTCGAGCAGCTCGACGTCGACGACGTGGCCGGCTCCGGCATGACGAAGAAGGAGCTCCTCGTGCTGCGCCGGGAACGCGACAAGCTGGCGAAGACCCTCGGCGGCGTCCGCGACATGCAGCGCGTGCCGAGTGCCGTGTGGATCGTCGACACCAAGAAGGAGCACCTGGCCGTCGACGAGGCTCGCAAGCTGGGCATCCCGATCGTCGCGATCCTCGACACCAACTGTGACCCGGACGAGGTCGACTTCCCGATCCCGGGCAACGACGACGCCATCCGAGCGGTGGCTCTACTCACTCGCGTCGTCGCGGACGCGGCGGCCGACGGGCTGATGGCCCGGGCCGGCCGGGCCGGCGGCGACGAGAAGCCGGCCGGCGACGAGCTCGGCGCCGACGAGCCGCTCGCGGAATGGGAGCAGGAGCTGCTCTCGGGAAGTGCCGCTCCCGCCCCAGCCGCGGAGGCTGCCCCGGCCCGGTCAGCGCCGGCCGAGGCAGCACCGGTTGAGGCAGCACCGGTTGAGGCAGCACCGGTTGAGGCAGCACCGGTCGAGGCGACACCGGTCGAGGCAGCACCGGTCGAGGCGACACCGGCCGAGGCGACACCTGGAGAGCCGACGCAAAGCCAGCAGCCCTGACCAAGGCCCGGCCTCCCGGGGCTGTCACGCCGAAGCGCTCAACCGCGCCGCCGTACGCCGGGCACCGCCCACGACCGACGACTTTCACGACAGGGACGAGGACCACGCAGATGCCCGACTTCACGGCAGCCGACGTCAAGCGCCTCCGGGATGCCACCGGTGCCGGCATGATGGACGCCAAGAAGGCGCTGCAGGAGACCGACGGCGACTTCGAACGGGCGGGGGAGGTGCTGCGCATCAAGGGTGCCGCCAAAGCGGCCAAGCGCGGCGCCGAGCGCACCGCGGCCAACGGCCTGGTGGCGTCCCGCGACGGTGCGGTCATCCTGCTGAGCTGCGAGACCGACTTCGTCGCCAAGAACGCGGACTTCCAGCGGCTCGCCGAGGACATCGTCGCGGTTGCGGCGACCACCAAGCCGGCCGAGGTCGAGGAGCTCAGGACCTCGAGGCTGCCCGACGGCCGCACCGTCGGTGACGCGATCGAGGCCGCATCCGCGGTCATCGGCGAGAAGGTCGAGCTGAGCAAGGTGGCCGTGCTCGACGGCCCGGTGGCGACCTACCTGCACCGCCGTGCCTCGGACCTGCCGCCGGCCGTCGGTGTGCTCGTCGGGTACGAGGGCAGCGCGGACGCCGCCCGCGGCGCCGCCATGCAGGTGGCCGCGATGCGCCCGGCCTACCTGTCCCGCGACGAGGTCCCGGCTGAGCTGGTCGCCAAGGAGCGTGAGATCGCCGAGGCGACCGCGCGCGAGGAGGGCAAGCCAGAGCAGGCCCTGTCCAAGATCATCGACGGTCGCGTCAACGCCCTTTTCAGGGATGTCGCGCTGCTCGAGCAGGCGAGCGTGCAGGACGCGAAGAAGTCCGTCCGGCAGGTGCTCGACGCAGCCGGCACCACCGTCACCCGCTTCGTCCGTTTCGAGGTCGGCCAGTCCTGAGGCAGACTGCCCCCAGCCCCGACGACTGGAGTACCGCGTGGACACCTCCGACACCCACCGGCGCGTGCTGCTGAAGCTGTCCGGCGAGGTGTTCGGGGGCGGCCAGGTGGGCCTCGACCCCGATGTGGTGCACAGCATCGCGCGGCAGGTCGCCGATGTCGTTCGCAGCGGTGTGCAGGTCGCCGTCGTCGTCGGCGGCGGCAACTTCTTTCGCGGCGCCGAGCTGCAGCAGCACGGCATGGACCGCGCGCGGGCCGACTACATGGGCATGCTCGGGACGGTGCTCAACTGCCTGGCTCTGCAGGACTTCCTCGAGAAGGACGGTGTCGGCACCCGGGTCCAGACGGCGATCGCGATGGGTCAGGTCGCCGAGCCTTACATCCCGCTGCGCGCGATCCGCCACCTCGAGAAGGGGCGCGTCGTGATCTTCGGTGCCGGCGCCGGCATGCCGTACTTCTCCACCGACACCGTTGCCGCCCAGCGCGCCCTCGAGATCGGCTGCGACACCCTGCTGATGGCCAAGAACGGCGTCGACGGGGTCTACGACGCTGACCCGCGCCGGTCGGCGGCTGCCCGCAAGTACGCCCGGCTGGAGTTCGCCGACGCGCTGGCGCAGGGGCTGCAGGTGGCAGACGCCACGGCGTTCAGCCTCTGCATGGACAACAAGCTGCCGATCGTGGTGTTCAACCTGCTCGAGGACGGCAACATCGGCCGTGTGGTGCGCGGCGAGCCGATCGGGACGTTGGTCGCGACCGGGGTCGGCACGGCGTACGCCGACGAGGGCTGAGCGGTACGGTCGCCCCACGCGCGACGACGACGAGAGGACCGCTGGTGATCGACGAGACGCTCTTCGAGGCCGAGGAGAAGATGGAGAAGGCCGTCGCCGTCGCGCGCGACGATCTCACCACCATCCGCACCGGCAGGGCCCACCCGTCGGCCTTTTCCAAGATCCTCGTCGACTACTACGGCGCGCCGACGCCGCTCAACCAGCTCGCGTCCTTCCACGTCGCCGACGCCCACATGATCACGATCACCCCGTACGACAAGGGCTCCCTCTCCGGCGTCGAGCGCGCCATCCGCGACAGCGACCTCGGTGTCAATCCCACGAACGACGGCGCCGTGATCCGGGTCGTGTTCCCGCAGCTCACCGAGGAGCGTAGGCGCGACTACATCAAGGTCGCCCGGCACAAGGCGGAGGAAGCCCGGGTCTCCATCCGCAACGTGCGCCGGCACGCCAAGGACGCGCTTGACCGGCTCGCGCGCGACGGCGAGGTCGGTGAGGACGACGTCGTCCGCGCGGAGAAGCAGCTCGAGTCGACCACCAAGCGGTACGTCGAGCAGGTCGACGACGTCCTCAAGCACAAGGAGGCCGAGCTGCTGGAGGTCTGACCTCCAGCCCGGCCGCCGAACTGCAGGCATCCATGAACCCCGACGCCTTGGTCGAGCCGCCGCCCGGGCCACCGGCCCGCCGGCGTGGTCGAGCCGGCCGAGACCTTCCCGCTGCGTTGGCCGTCGGCCTGGTGCTCGGGGTCGTGGTGCTCGCGTCGCTGTTCGTCGTCAAGGTCGCCTTCCTCGGTGTGGCGACGCTGGCGATCGTCATCGCCGTGTGGGAACTCGCCAACGCCCTCGCCGTGCGCGGCGTGCGGGTGCCGGTCGTGCCGCTCGTGGCGGGGGCCGTCGTCATCATGGTCGGGGCGTACGCCGGCGGGCCCGACGCCCAGCTGCTCGGCCTGGCGCTCACCGGGCTGGCCGTCCTCGTGTGGCGGCTCGGCGGACCCGTGCGCGGCTACCGCGCCGACACCGCCGCGGGAGTGCTGGTCGCGCTCTACGTGCCGTACCTCGGCGGCTTCTCGATGCTCCTACTCGCCCCGGACGACGGCGCCTGGCGCATCGTCACCTTCATGGTGGTCGTCGTCTGCTCCGACATCGGCGGCTACGCAGCCGGGGTGACGTTCGGCCGTCACCCGATGGCGCCGACGGTGAGCCCCAAGAAGTCGTGGGAGGGCTTTGCCGGCTCGCTCGTGCTCTGCGTGGTCGCCGGCGTCGTGACGGTCAGCTGGCCGCTCGGCGGGTCGTGGCAGGCCGGCGTGCTGCTCGGGCTCGCGGTCGTGTGCACCGCCACACTGGGCGATCTCGGCGAGTCGCTGGTCAAGCGCGACCTCGGCATCAAGGACATGGGGTCCCTGCTGCCCGGGCACGGCGGCATGATGGACCGGCTCGACTCGCTGCTGCCCAGCGCCCCGGTGACCTGGCTGCTACTCGTCGTCCTGGTCCCCGTCGTGCGCTGACGGCCCGACCGATCCCCCGCACCACACGATCAGTCAGACCAGGACGTGGCGGCGGCCATCAGTCAGGTCCGTACGTCGCCGCCGCCACGCGAGAGCCTGACTGGTCCCAGCCGCCACCAGTCAGTCAGGCCCTGACGTCGCGGCGACGACGTGAAGGCCTGACTGATGGCGGAGGGTGGGGGGGAAGCCGGTCAGCGGTTGTCGTCCTCGGTCGCGCCCATGAGCCCGGCCGCGGTGGCCGCCGCCACGTCCGGGTTCTCGTCGGCCGAGGACTGCCACACCCACCCGGCGATCTCGGGCATGTCCTCGCCGTAGGTGCGGACGTACTGCTTGTGCTGGATGAGCCTGTCGCGCAGGGACTCGCGCACGTGGGCGGCGCCGTCGCCCAGCCGCGGCACCCGGTCGATGGCGTCGATGGCGAGGTTGAAGCGGTCGATCTGGTTCAGGACGCACATGTCGAACGGCGTGGTCGTCGTGCCTTCCTCCTTGTAGCCGCGTACGTGGATGTTGGCGTGGTTGGTGTGCCGGTACGTCAGCCGGTGGATAAGCGTGGGGTAGCCGTGGTAGGCGAAGATCACTGGCTTGTCCTTGGTGAACAGCGAGTCGAAGTCGGCGCGGGACAGGCCGTGCGGGTGCTCCCGCTCGTCCTGCAGCCGCATGAGGTCGATTACGTTGACGAAGCGGATGCGCAGGTCAGGGAAACAGCCGCGCAGGATCTCGACCGCGGCCAGGGCCTCCATCGTCGGTACGTCACCGGCAGCGGCGAAGACGACGTCCGGTTCGCCCCCCTGGTCGTTGCTGGCCCACTCCCAGATGCCCAGGCCCTTGGTGCAGTGGACGATTGCCTCGTCCATCGTCAGCCACTGCGGGGCCGGCTGCTTGCCGGCCACCACGACGTTGACGTACTGGGTGCTGCGCAGGCAGTGGTCAGTGACCGACAGCAGGGTGTTGGCGTCCGGCGGGAGGTAGACCCGCACGACCTCGGCCTTCTTGTTGACCACGTGATCGATGAACCCGGGGTCCTGGTGGGAGAACCCGTTGTGGTCCTGACGCCAGACGAGGCTGGACAGCAGGTAGTTGAGCGAGGAGATCGGTCGCCGCCATGGGATCTCGTCGGTGACCTTCAGCCACTTGGCGTGCTGATTGAACATCGAGTCGATGATGTGGATGAACGCCTCATAGCACGAGAAGAAGCCGTGCCGGCCGGTGAGCAGGTAGCCCTCCAGCCAGCCCTGGCAGGTGTGTTCGGAAAGGATCTCCATGACCCGGCCACCGCGGCCGAGCGAGTCGTCCTCCGGCAGCGTCTCGGCGTTCCACGCGCGGGTCGTCACGTCGAGCACGTCCTGCCAGCGGTTGGAGTTGTTCTCGTCGGGTGAGAAGAGCCGGAAGTTGCGAGCGTCGGCGTTGGCGGCCATCACGTCGCGCAGGAACGCGCCCATCGTTCGGGTGGCCTCGCCGACCGCGTGTCCGGGGTGCGGTACGTCGACGGCGTAGTCGCGGAAGTCCGGCATCCGCAGCGGTCGGCGTAGCATGCCCCCGTTGGCATGCGGGCTCGCGCTCATCCGCCGCTCGCCGGACGGGTGGAGGTCGGCGATGTCGGGGATCGGGCGGCCGTCCTCGTCGAACAACTCCTCGGGCCGGTAGGACTCCAGCCAGACCCGCAGCGCCTCCAGGTGCCCCGCGTTGGAGCGGGTGTCGGAGAACGGCACCTGGTGGCTGCGCCAATAGCCCTCGACCTTCTTGCCGTCGATCTCCTTGGGGCCCGTCCAGCCCTTCGGGCTGCGCAGCACGATCATCGGCCAGGTCGGCCGCCTGGTGGCCCCTTCCACGCGGGCTGCGTGCTGGATCTCCGCGATCCGGTCCAGGCAGGCGTCGAGGGTGGCCGCGAAGCGCTGGTGCATCTCGGCCGGCTCCTCGCCGGCGACGACGTACGGGTCGTAGCCGTATCCGCGCATGAGGGAGACCAACTCCTCCTCGGGGATGCGCGCCAGCACCGTCGGATTGGCGATCTTGTACCCGTTGAGGTGGAGGATCGGCAGCACGGCGCCGTCGCCGACCGGGTCCAGCCACTTGTTGGAGTGCCAGGACGTGGCCAGCGGCCCGGTCTCGGCCTCGCCGTCGCCGATGACGCAGGCGATGACCAGGTCGGGGTTGTCGAACGCGGCGCCGTACGCGTGCGAGATGGCGTAGCCGAGCTCGCCGCCCTCGTGGACCGAGCCGGGTGTCTCCGGTGCCACGTGGCTGGGGATGCCGCCGGGGAAGGAGAACTGCGTGAACAGCCGCTTCATGCCATGGCCGTCGTAGGAGATGTTCGGATAGACCTCGGAGTAGGTCTGCTCCAGCCAGGCCGACGCCACCAGCGCCGGGCCGCCGTGGCCCGGGCCGATGATGTACATCATCTCCAGGTCACGCTGGGAGATCGCCCGGTTGAGGTGGGCGTACAGGAAGTTCAGGCCTGGGGTTGTCCCCCAATGGCCCAGCAGGCGCGGCTTGACGTGCTCGGGCCGCAGCGGCTCGCGGAGCAGCGGATTGCCCATGAGGTAAATCTGGCCCACCGACAGATAGTTGGCCGCCCGCCACCACAGGTCGATGCGGCGCAGCTCGTGGGCGCTGAGCGGGCCGCCGCTCTCGGCGGTCACAGTGGCGGGGTCCAGGGTCTGCGTCATGGTCGCCCCCTTCGGCTCGTGCGGCGTGGGACACTGGTCAGGTCATGCCCGATCAGCCCGCGCCCACTCCTTCCGGCGCGCTCCGGCTGACGTCCGGGGCGGCTCGGCGCGGCAAGCCCCCTCGGCACCTCGCCGACCTCGATCCGCGTGCCCGCCGGGCGGCCGTCGCGGCTCTGGGGGAGCAGCCCTTCCGT
The DNA here is from genome assembly GCA_038246785.1 of Jiangellales bacterium. Lineage (GTDB taxonomy): Bacteria > Actinomycetota > Actinomycetes > Jiangellales > Jiangellaceae > JBBRVP01. The sequence continues at coordinate 58,775 of JBBRVP010000005.1, read as the reverse complement.
GCCCGCCAGCTCTCGACCCACTACTTCGACCGGCTCGTCGAGGACCCGGCCACGATGACCGACCTACCGGCGGCGACGCGCGAGGCGCTCGTGGCCGACCTGTTGCCGGCCCTGGTGAGGCCGGTGCGCACCCAGACCGCCGATGGCGGGACGACGGTCAAGACGCTGTGGCGGCTCTTCGACGGCGCACTCGTCGAGAGCGTGCTCATGCGCTACGGCAGCACCGCGCGACGCGAGCACACGGCCGGTCTCGGTGACGAGGAGGGCGGCGGCCCGCGAACGCGTACGACGGTCTGCGTGTCCAGTCAGGCGGGCTGCGGCATGGGCTGCCCGTTCTGCGCCACCGGCCAGGCCGGGTTGACCCGAAACCTGTCCTCCGCAGAGGTCGTCGAGCAGGTCGTCGCCGCCGCGCGGGCGCTCGCCCGTGGGGAGGTGGCGGGCGGCCCGGGACGGGTCAGCAACGTCGTGTTCATGGGCATGGGCGAGCCGCTCGCCAACTACCCGGCCGTGGTCGGAGCCGTCCGCCGGATCACCGAGCCGCACCCGGACGGCCTCGGCGTCTCGGCCCGCGGGGTCACGGTCTCGACGGTCGGGCTGGTGCCGGCGATCGACCGGCTTGCCGGGGAGGGGCTGCCGGTGACGCTGGCGCTGTCCCTGCACGCCCCGGACGACACGCTCCGCGACCAGCTCGTGCCGGTCAACACCCGGTGGAAGGTGGCCGAGGCGCTCGACGCCGCTCGCCGCTACTTCGTCGCGACCGGCCGCCGGGTGAGCATCGAGTACGCACTGATCCGCGACGTCAACGACCAGGCCTGGCGGGCCGACCTGCTCGGCGAGCAGCTGCGCCGCCGCGGTCGCGGCTGGGTGCACGTGAACCCGATCCCGCTCAATCCGACGCCGGGATCGCGCTGGACGGCGAGCGACCCGGCCGTCGAGCGCGAGTTCGTCGAGCGGCTGCGCGCCGCCGGCGTGCCGACCACGGTGCGCGACACCAGGGGCCGCGACATCGACGGCGCCTGCGGGCAGCTCGCGGCCGCCGACGCCTGACTGGCACGCGGCCGATCAGCTCAGCGTCCAGTCGCCCAGCACCGCGTCGATGGCCACCTCGAGGACGATCCGCTCCGGGTTGGGCCGCGGCTCGCGGTAGCGCTTGGCGTAGCGACGCTCGGCGTCGCGCACCGCGGCATCCTCCCCGTGCAGCGACGCGGTCCCCTCCAGGGTCACCCACCGACGACCCTGCACCTGGCACAGCACGGCCCGCGTTCCCATGGCCGCGTGCTGTGCCTTGCGGCTGCGCCGGCTCGTGATGACGCGGGCGACGAGCGCCTCGTCGTCCCAGGTGAAGCCGACCGGCACGACGTGGGGTCGCCCGTCCGCACGTAGCGTGGTCAGCGTGGCGAGGTGACGCTCGGTGAGGAAGCCGAGCAGCGCCGAGGAGAGCCCACGGGGATCGACGGCCACCCGTCGACGCTACCGGCGTCGGCCGCTCGTCGCAGCCTGAGATCCGCTCGCCGCGCGAAGCCTTCCGTCACGCCGCTCGCAGGCGCGATGCTGCCCCGCATGGGTGCCTACAAGGACGCGTACGAGCGCAGTCTCCGTGACCCCGAGGGCTTCTGGGGTGAGGCAGCGCGCGACATCGACTGGGTGAAGCCACCGGAACGAGTCCTCGACGATTCGCGGCAGCCGTTCTACCGCTGGTTCGCCGGCGGGGTGCTCAACACCTGCTACAACGCGCTGGACCGCCACGTCGCCGCGGGTCGCGCCGACCAGCCGGCGCTGGTGTACGACAGCGCGGTCACCGACAGCCGGCGCAGCTTCAGCTACGCCGAGCTGCTCGAGCAGGTGGCGCAGTTCGCCGGCGTGCTGCGCCGGCTCGGGGTCGGTCCCGGCGACCGGGTGGTGATCTACATGCCGATGGTCCCCGAGGCCGTCATCGGCATGCTGGCCTGTGCGCGGATCGGCGCCGTGCACTCGGTCGTGTTCGGCGGCTTCGCGCCGCACGAGCTCGCAGTCCGCATCGACGACGCCCGCCCGAAGGTGATCCTCACCGCCTCGTGCGGCATCGAGCCGAGCCGGGTCGTGGAGTACAAGCCGATGATCGACAAGGCCATCTCGCTCGCCGAGCACGCGCCGGCCCGCAGCGTCGTCCTGCAGCGGCCGCAAGCGGTCGCCGACATGGGAGAGCGCGACGTCGACTGGGCCACGGTGATGGCCGACTCGAGCGTCGAGCCGGCGGAGTGCGTGCCTGTCGCGGCCACCGACCCGCTCTACATCCTCTACACGTCGGGCACGACCGGACGGCCCAAGGGCATCGTCCGTGACAACGGCGGTCACGCCGTCGCGCTGCACTGGTCGATGGGCAACGTCTACGATATCGGGCCGGGCGACGTCTACTGGGCGGCCAGCGATGTCGGGTGGGTCGTCGGCCATTCGTACATCGTCTACGCTCCGCTGCTCGTCGGAGCGACGACGATCTTGTACGAGGGCAAGCCGGTCGGCACCCCCGACGCCGGGGCCTTCTGGCGGGTGGTCGCCGACTACAAGGTCAAGGCGCTGTTCACCGCGCCGACTGCCTTCCGGGCGATCAAGAAGGAGGATCCCAAGGCCGAGCACCTCGCGCGTTACGACACCTCGTCGCTGCAGACGCTGTTCCTCGCAGGTGAGCGGCTCGACCCGGACACCTACGAGTGGGCCACCGACGTCCTGCACGTGCCGGTGGTGGACCACTGGTGGCAGACCGAGACCGGCTGGGCCATCTGCTCCAACCTGCGCGGCCTGGAGCCGATGCCGATCAAGCCCGGCTCGCCGTCGGTGCCGGTGCCGGGTTACGACGTACGGGTGCTCGGGCCGGACGGCGAGGAGGTGCCGCGCGGCACCGAAGGCGCGATCTGCATCCGCACGCCCTTGCCGCCCGGAAACCTGCCGACGCTCTGGCAGGACGACGACCGCTTCGTCCAGTCCTATCTCGCCAGCTACCCCGGCTACTACCTGACCGGCGACGGCGGCTACGTCGACGAGGACGGATACGTCTACGTCATGGGGCGCACGGACGACGTCATCAACGTCGCCGGGCACCGGCTGTCCACCGGCGGCATGGAGGCAGTGCTGGCCACACACCCAGCGGTTGCCGAGTGCGCGGTGATCGGGGTGGCCGACCAGCTCAAGGGCCAGGTGCCGCGCGGCTTCGTCGTGCTGAAGTCCGGCGTGGAGGCCGACCCGGCCGAGCTCACGCGGGAGCTGGTGGCACTGGTGCGCACGCAGATCGGCGCGGTGGCGGCGCTGCACGAGGTGGACGTGGTGCCGGCGTTGCCCAAGACGCGCAGTGGCAAGATCCTGCGCAAGACGATGCGGGAGATCGCCGACGGCGGCGACCCGGTGCCGCCGTCGACCATCGAGGACGCCTCGGTGCTCGACCGCCTCCGCCCGGTGCTCCGGCACTAGCCCTAGTTGATCACGTTAACGTGATCAACCCGCCCTTCCCGCGTCCTGCAGGACTCGGGAAGGGGGAGTACGGCGCGGGAGGGCTCGGCCCGCAGGCCGGGAGCCTCAGCCCGCGGTCGGGGCGTGCCCCGGGGCGGTCGGGTAGGTCCACTCCTCGCTCGGCATGAGGATCCACAGGACCAGGTGCGCGAGGATCTGGCTGCCGGGGACGACCAGCAGCAGCAGCACGAACAGCAGCCGGGCCGGCCAGGGATCCAGGCCGAACCGGCGGCCCAGACCCGCGCAGACCCCGCCAAGGATGCGGGCGTCGCGCGGCCGGACCAGGCCCTGGCGGCGGAAGGTGTCGTGGATGTCGTTCACGGTGGTGGCGGCCTTCTTCCGGGGTGATCGCTGACTTCTCCAATGATGCGGGTGGGCGGACCAGCGGCACATCGGGGAGTGACCCTGGCCGCGCCCTGATCCGGCCCCGGCCGACCGTCGCCCCGGCCGACCGTCGCCCGGCCGACCGTGGCCCAGCGGGCACCGAAGCGCTCGCCCGCGGTGAGACGCCCCTGCGCGCCTCAGAGGCGAACCGGCAGGGCGAGCACCGGCTCGGTCGTCGGCGCCCGGGACCCGCCGGAGGGCTCGACGGTGAGTCCCACCGTTGCCGCGTCCAGGACCCCCGGGGGCAGCGCCACCGTGGCGTCGCCGTCCCCGGTCGGTCGGAACAGCCCGACGCTCGTCGCCCGGCCCGCGGCATCGAGCAGCCACAGCTGGTAGGTCCGGTCTGGCGCTGGGGCCGGCAGCGAGGTGCCGACGAACACCCCGCGCTCCTGCGAGGGGGCCACGACGACCGCCCCCCGCCCTCCGCCGGCCACGGCGGCCGATTCGGTCCGTGCGTCCGGGGCGGCCAGTACCGCGGTCACGTCGGCCGCCTGCGCGCGCAGCAGGGACAGCTCCTGCTCGACGCTGATCGCGCGCCAGGTGGCTCCGCCTGCGACCAGCATCACGACGGCCGCGGCTGCGCCGGCGACCCACGCCAGCGGGTGGCGGCGCCTGCGCTGCAGCGGCACGACGGATGCTGTCTGCGCCGGCTCCTGCCGCGCCTGTGAAGCCGCGTCGAGCACGCGGGTTCGAAGCTGCGGGGGCGGCGCGAGTGCAGCGACCGAGCCAAGCGCCGCGGCCGCGTCCTGCAGGTCGGCGAGCTCCTCTGCACAGGCGGCACAGGAGGCGAGGTGCTCTTCGAAGGCGGCCCGCTCGGAACCCTCGAGCGCGTCGACGGCGTACGCGCCGACCAGCAGGTGCAGGTCGTCGTTCACGACCGCACCTCCAAGGTGTTGCGGAGCCGGATCAAACCGTCGCGCAACCGGGTCTTCACCGTGCCGAGCGGCACGTCGAGCAGGTCGGCGACCTCGCGGTGGGTGTAGCCGCCGTAGTAGGCCAGCGTCACCGCCTGCCGCTGCGGCTCGCTGAGGCCGGCGAGGGCCCCGCGTACCCGCTCGACGTCGAGGCGGGCAACCACCGTCTCCGCCACCTCGTCGAACGGCGTGCCGGTGAGGCGGGCGGCGCGGTCGTCGCGCGCCGCGGCGCTGTGCTGGGACCGCACCCGGTCGACGGCCCGCCCGTGGGTCAGGGTGAGGATCCAGGTCAGCGGCCGTCCCCGCGCCGGGTCGTACCGGCCGGCCGTCCGCCAGACCTCGAGCATCACCTCCTGTGCCACCTCTTCGGCATGTGCCGTGTCCCGGAGGACACGGAGAGCCAGGCCGTACACCTGGGCGGCGACGGCGTCGTACAGGTCGGCGAACGCCTCCTCGTCACCGAGCGACGTACGCCGGATGAGGTCGCCCACGTCGGCACCGCCGTTCCCGGCCGGCCCACGGCCCGCCGGGGAACGGCTCGAATGCACCCCCTCAGTCTGGCAGGCTCGGTGTCCTCGCACGTTCAGCTTCGCCGCCGGGACGCCGCCGATGGTGGTCGCCCACTGCTGATTCGGAGCCCGTGCCCCGCTGGATGGGTCCGCGGCTCGACCGGGTGCCAGAACGCGGAACCGACGGGTGACCCGACGCTTGACGACCTGCTGCGAGGCCCGCTTCCCACGGGCGGCCGTCGTGACACAGCTCCGGCCGGGACCCGATAGGGCGCCCGGTCCGGTGCGGCGCTCACCCTCCTTGGCCGGACCGCTACGACGACCGTGACCCGGCATGTACGCCAACGCCGACGCGGTGGTGCTCGGGGCCTGCTGGATGGCGGGACAAATCGCCCCGACAGGAGCGCGCTTCGGCCCGCAGGCGATCCGGGCGCGCCGACACCGGTGACGTGGCGCTCGGCTCCCGCTGGCCGCCCGACTCGATGGGCCGCGCAGGCTGGCGGAGCAGGGCGTGCGCTCGTAGGAGATGGCCGAGGTCGCAGAGCGGGGGTTGCCGTACGACTCCGCCGACGTCACCGCCGACCTGGCGAGCCGGGTCGTGCTCGAGGCGCTGTCCGCCATCGCCCGCCGCCGCGGCGCCGCTCGTGCGGGCACGGTGTGGGGACCTGCGCCGACCGTCGCTCGACGGTCGGTGATGCTCAGTCGAACGCGAGGTTGGGGACGTCCACCACGGTCGAGCCGGCGAGCCGGGTGACGCCGAGCTGAGTGGCGTCGTCCGGCCTGATCAGGCCGGGGCCGGACGCCGAGCAGAACACCTCGATGCGCCGCTCGAGCGACGTGCGGACGACTGCGGAGACGGTGATGTGCAGGTCGCCGGCCGCAGCGAAGCGCTGCGTTCCACCGGCTCGCTCGATGAGCCCCGTGGAGGCGCCCGACTCGGTGTCGACGGTGCAGTTGACCTGGCCTGCCGAGCCGAAGCGCCCGTCGATGACCGCGTCGACGAGGTAGGTCCCCGCGGGTAGTACCGGCGTCCGCACCAGCACCGCTGCTGCTGGAACGTGGTCGATGGCCCGAAGGTGGTAGAGCGTGGATCGCGGCTCGCTCGGCCGCGGGTCGGCTGCGCCGACGGCGTGGGTGGCCGCGGCCGCGACGAGCACGGCTGCGGCGGCGGCGGCGGCGACGGCAGCGGCACGGCGGGCGGTGCGGCGCATGGGTTCTCCCCGATGTGTGGACCGCTGTCCGGTCCGTCGCGGTCAGGAGCCGAAGCGGCCGGCGCTGATACGGCGGAGCCCGCCTCCCGGTTGTCCGCGGAACGGTGCTCACTGTTGATTCAGCAGTGCCTGGGCGCGCTCGAGCACCTCGACGACCTCGAGCCCGAAGTGCACGTCGCAGGGGTGACGTGGCGCCGCCGTGCGCGAACTGGCCATCAGCTGACGCAGTGCTTCCTGGTAGGCGAGGACCGCCTCCCAGCCTGCGTCGGGCATGGCGGTCCACCCGGAGGGCCCGTACGCCCGGAACGAGGTGCCCTGCGCGGCTTCCGGCACGGTGAGGCTCACACTCACGGTGCTGGCTGCCCCGCCTGCGTGGAGCAGTACGAGGTGCACCGCGCCGCTGTCGTCGCGTACGGCGGCCGCGACCTCGCGCACCGGGCCGAGGACCGCCAACGCGATCGACAGCGCGTGCGGCCCGACGTCCCAGAGCCCTCCCTTCTCCCGCCGCCACGGCGAGCCGGCGAACGGATTGCCAGGAGTGAAGATCGAACCCAGCCAGGTCGCCTGGCCGCCAGTCCACTGCTGCGCCGCCGCGGCGGGCAGCCAGGCCGCGACTTCGGGCAGGTATCGACTGGTGAAGAAGACGACACTGGCCACGCCGGAGCCCTCGACCGCCCGGACGACCTCGACGGCATCCCGCGTGCTCAGCGCGAGCGGCTTGTCCAGGAGCAGGTGGCGACCAGCCCGGGCCGCGCGGGCCGCGAGCGGAGCCTGGATGTCGGGTGGCAGCGCGACGGCCACCGCGTCGACGTCATCCAGGAGGGAGCCGACATCGTCGTACGAGTCCGTCGCGTATCGCTCGGCCAGGGCTCGCGCCTTGACCGGATCGCGGCCCCACACCCCCGCCAGCTCGGCGCCTGGCTCTGCGGCCAGGCCGGCCGCGTGCACCTCGGCGGCCCAGTAGCCGGTCCCGAGCAGCCCGAAGCGCATCGCCATGCCGCTCTCCTTGTCGTGTCGTCGTGTCGTCGTCTCGACGGCGAGCCCTGGACGAGAATGGCGCGCACCCGGCCAGATCTCAGGTCGATAGCCAGCCGGCGATGTCGGTGATCACGTCAGGATCGACGTGCTGGGCGGGTTCGTACTCGGCCGGCGAGGGCGGACCGGTACCGCTGAAGAAGCAGTGGTTGCCCGCCTCATAGATCCTGATGGTGACGTCCTGGCGGTTCGCGAGACCCGTCTTCCACACGGCGAGATCGTCAGCGATGGTCACCTGGTAGTCGCGCGCACCTTGCAGGATGAGGATCGGCTTGCCCAAGCTCGCGGCTACCACGGCCGGTTGGTAGGAGCGCAGGTCAAGCCAGTAGGGCGCGGGCACGCCGAAGGGAAGGTCGCTGGCTGGAGTGGACGGGGAAAGGTCAGCACTGTCAACGAGGCGAGCCTGCCTCGTCATCGAATCGATGGCCGGTTGGGCTGCCGGAGCGGTCGCGGGGTCGAGGGAGGCGAGGTAGCGGACCTGGCGGACGGCGGACCAGTGCAGGGGTTGGGCGCCGCCGGCCATGAGGATCAGACCGGCGACGGCCGGCTCCGCTGCAGCGACGCGTGGGGCAGCGGTGCCGCCGAGGCTGTGGCCGAGCAGGAAGACACGGTGGGGGTCGATGCCCGGCTGGTGGCCGAGGTAGCGCACGGCGGCGACGCCGTGCGTGACGTACTCGTCGGCGAGGGTGAAATCGGGGTTGTCCCGGACGGCGGCGGGGTGCGCGGACGTGACCTTGTCCAAGCGCAGCACCGCGACTCGGTGGCTGGCGAGCCCCCATGCCACGTCTTTGAACAGCTTGTTGCGGCCGAGCGTCTCGTCACGGTCGCGCGGCCCCGACCCCGCAAGCAGGACGACGCCTGGGACCGTCGCCGGCTCGCGGGGCAGGCTCAGCGTGCCTTGCACAGCAAGGGGTTCGGGGCCGAGGGTGATGTCCTGCTCATCGAACGCCTCGGGGTCGGCGTAGTCGGGTGGCTGCCAGGGAGCGGCCGGGGTGGCCGCGCTGGCACTCGCGAGTTGCAGGCTGGCGAGGCGACCCGCCCCGGTGACGACGACCAGCAGGGTGAACCCGCCGCGCTCGCAGGTCACGGGAATCCGGACCAGGGTCGCGCCACCTGTCCCGGGTTCGCTGACCGGCATGCCGTTCGCGGCGACCGGGCCGCGACGGGTGAGCTCGCTCTCCCAGCCGGCCCGCAACACGTCGGCGGTCGCGACTGCGCGCAGTTGCGGCGCCAGCAAGTCGTGGATGTCGGCGAACCGTCCTGCTCGAGCCAGGCGCAGCACGGCAAGGCTGACCGCCTCCGGCGTGTCGGTCATCGCGTCTGCTTCGGTCGCCTGCGGGCAGCGCCTCCGGCCTTCCCGCTGGGCGCGTCGGCGTTGCCCGGCTTCTGCGGGTCGGGCAGGACCACGCCGTAGAGCAGACGCCGGCGGCGCCCCCTGCCCGGGCCGTGGGCGAGGCGTGGTTGGACGACACTGGCCAGGTCGCGCAGGAACGCCGCGAACTCGGTGTCGGTCAGCCACAGCGCACCGACCCGGTAGTCGGCACCGTCGCGGATCGGGTCGATATCGCCGCTCGCGAGGTAGCGATCGGTGTCTGCGAGCATGCCGGCGACGTAGGCCAGGAACGCCTGTCCGTGTTCCTCGGCGGACATCCGGGCGACCTCGCTCGGATCGATGCGCGCCGCGGTCGCGCGCAGCGCGTAGGTGCGTTCGACGGCGCCGCGGACGGGACGCTCTGACACCACCTGGACCACACCTGCCTCCGCCAGCCGAGCCACGTGGCGGTAGACGCTGCCGGCAGGCACGTCGTCCAGCTCCGCGGCGACCTGACCGGTCGTGAGCTCCCGTCCGTCGAGGAAGGTCTGCACGATCCTCAGCCGCACCGGGTGCAGCAGCAGATCCGCACTGGCCATCCCGAAACCCTACTCCATCGTTCACAACTACAATAACGTTCACATTCATGGGAGCGGGACGGCCAACCGGGGTTGCCGGCGCTGGAAGGAACGCCGGTGGTGCCGGCCGCGAAGGTCTTCGAGAGCGTGCCGTAGCTCGACCGGCCGGCGTTAGCGTGTCGTGGTGCGTGCGGGAACTTCCGGCATGCTGAGCACCGTGCGAGGAACCGTCTGGGTGGTGGCCGGTCCCCCGGGCGCCGGAAAGTCCACCGTGGCGAACGCGCTGGCCGGTTTGCTGTGTCCGGCGCCTGCGGTGCTCGACAAGGACACGCTGTACGGCGGCTTCGTCGCCGAGGTCCTGGCCGCCCACGGCCGACCGTACGGCGAGCGCGAGGGGGACTGGTACGACGCGCACGTGAAGCGCCACGAGTACGCCGGCCTCACTGCGGCCGCCCGCGAGGTGCGCCGCTCGGGCTGCGGGGGTCCTGCTCGTCGCGCCGTTCACGACCCAGATCCGCGACCTGCAGCGGTGGGCCGCCTGGGTCGACGAGCTCGGCCGCGAGCCGGTCCGCCTGGTCTGGGTGCGTTGCGACGTCGACACGCTGCGCCGCCGACTCCACCAGCGGGGCCGCCGCCGCGACGGTGGCAAGCTCGCGGACTTCGCCGCCTTCGTAGGGCGGATGCGTCCCGACGACCCGCCGCCGGTGCCCCACCTGGCGGTTGACGCAGGAGACGGCGCTGCCGACGTCGTCGACCAGCTGGCGCACCTGCTCGGCCCGGTTGGCGGCGCCGGCGGTGGCGCGTAGGTCGCCCGCAGCGACAGCTTCCGCCCGCCGGCCACATCGGCGGCGGCAACGCGGCCCACGCAAGATCGCCGTGACGGCAGACGTGGCGCAGGAGCCGGCCGGCAGGGCCGGATGCTTCCGGTGAGCCTCGTCATGTCGGACTGTTTCGTGCAGGGGCCCGAGGGAAGCGCGGCCGGGCCGGCTCAGCGTTCGGGCACCAGCCGCACGACTGGAAACCGCCGTGGGCTACGCCGTTGGTAGTCGGCCCACGGCGGGTACGTCGCCACGGCCTGCGCCCACAGCCGCTCACGTTCGGGGCCCTCGTCCAGCTCCACGGGCACAACCGGCCACGACCGAGCGGCCCGGGCGAGCGTCGCCTGCGGGGTGGAGCGCAGATTGAGCAGCCACGCCGGGTCCCGCGAGTCGGTGAAGCTGGACGCGACCACGACCACGTCGTCCCCGTCGTCGAGCCCGATCAGCGGGACGGTTCGGGTGCGGCCGGTGCGTGTTCCGGTGGTGCTCAGCAGGACGATCGGCGTCCCGCTCAGCAGCGACGACAGCGTCCGTTGCCGGCGGCTTGCGCGCCACACCCACCGGTCGACCGGCGGGAGCACGCGGCTTGCTATGGCCGCGCCCGGGCGCGACCCGACCGTGGCGACCAGCACACGACGCACCGCTGACAGCCGAGGCACAGCTGCTCAGCCCACCGTCGCGACCGCTTCGGCGACCACGTCGAGCGCCTCCTCGAGCAGGCGGTGCGGGATGACCAGCGGCGGCAGGAAGCGCAGCACGTTGCCGTAGGTACCGCAGGTGAGCACGACGACCCCCGCGGCGTGGCAGTGGCGCGCGATCGCGGCCGCCACCTCGGGCGCCGGCTCGATGGTTCCCGGCTGCACGAGCTCGATCGCGACCATCGCGCCGCGGCCGCGGACGTCCCCGATGACGGGGTGCTCGGCAGCCAACCCAAGCAGGCGCCCCCGCAGCACGGCGCCGATCCGGCCCGCCCGTTCGACCAGGCCCTGCTCCTCGATGCTGCGCAGGGCGCCGAGCGCGGCCGCACAGGCGACCGGATTGCCGCCGTACGTCCCGCCGAGCCCGCCTGCGTGCGCGGCGTCCATGAACTCGGCGCGCCCGGTGACGGCCGCGAGCGGCAGCCCGCCGGCCAGCCCCTTGGCGATGGTGACCAAGTCGGGCACCACGCTTTCGTGCTCGCAGGCGAACCAGCGGCCGGTGCGGGCGATCCCGGTCTGGATCTCGTCGGCGACGAACAGCACGCCGGCCGCGCGACACCACGCGGCCAGCGCCGGCAGGAAGCCCGGCGCGGGCACGATGAAGCCGCCCTCGCCCTGGATGGGCTCTATGACGACGGCCGCCACGTTGCCCGCGCCGACCTCCTTGTCGATCTTGTCGATGGCGTGTTGGGCGGCCTGCTCGCCGGTGCGCCCGTCGCGGAACGGGTAGGACGTCGGAACCCGGTAGACCTCCGGCGCGAAGGGGCCGAAGGAGTCCTTGTACGGCATCGACTTCGCCGTCAGCGCCATCGTGAGGTTGGTGCGGCCGTGGTAGGCGTGCTCGACTGCGACGACGGCCTGCCGTCCGGTAGCCGCCCGCGCAATCTTGACGGCGTTCTCGACGGCCTCGGCCCCCGAGTTGAACAGTGCCGACCGCTTGGCGTGCGCGCCGGGGGTGAGCCGGTTGAGCTGCTCGCAGACCGCAACATAACCCTCGTACGGCGTGACCATGAAGCACGTGTGGGTGAACCGGGCCACCTGCTCCCGCACAGCCTCCACGACCGCATCGGCGGCGTTGCCGACGCTGGTCACGGCGATGCCGGACCCCAGGTCGATGAGGCTGTTGCCGTCGACGTCGACGAGGATGCCGCCGCCGGCGTCGACGACGAACGCCGGCAGCATCACGCCGACCCCGGGCGCGACGGCGGCCTCCCGGCGCGCGAGCAGCTCGCGCGAGCGCGGCCCCGGGAGCTCGGTGACGAGCCGGCGCTCCTGGGGAACCTCGCTGATCGTCTCTGCGCCGCGAGGGGGGCCGGGGTGAGCCGGCGCGGACGTGTAGGCCATGCCCGCGAGGGTAGGCGTGCGCGTTCGGGGGCGTTGCCGCGACGGCGTTGCTGGGTAGCGTGCCTGGCATGACGGTCACCGCCGACACCGAGCGCGACCTCGTCCGTTCCGTGCCCACCCGCCTGCTCATCGGCGGCGAGTGGCGCGACGGCAGCGACGGCAGCTTCCCCGTCCACGACCCCAGCACCGCCGAGGTGCTCAGCGAGGTCGCCGACGCCTCCCCGGCCGACGGGCTGGCGGCCCTGGCCGCCGCGGCCGAGGCCCAGCCGGGGTGGGCGGCGACCCCGCCGCGTGACCGCGCCGAGATCCTCAGGCGGGCCTTCGAGCTGATCACCGCCCGTGCCGACGAGTTCGCCCTGCTCATGACACTGGAGATGGGCAAGCCGCTCGCAGACGCCAGAGCCGAGGTGACGTACGGGGCGGAGTTCTTCCGCTGGTTCTCCGAGGAGGCCTGTCGCGTCGGGGGTTCCTACCAGCTGGCCCCCAACGGCGCCTCGCGCCTGCTGACGATGCGCCAGCCCGTCGGCCCGTGCCTGTTCATCACGCCCTGGAACTTCCCGCTGGCGATGGGGACCCGCAAGATCGGGCCGGCCGTGGCCGCCGGCTGCACCATGGTCGTGAAGCCGGCGGCGGAGACGCCACTGACGATGCTGGCGCTGGCCGACCTGCTCGGCGAGTCCGGACTGCCGGACGGCGTCCTCAACGTGGTCACCACCAAGCACTCCGGGCCGGTCATGGAGCCGCTGATCCGCGACCCGCGGGCCCGCAAGCTGTCGTTCACCGGCTCAACAGCGGTGGGCCGCCGCCTCGTCGAGCAGTCGGCCGAGCAGCTGCTGCGGGTGTCGATGGAGCTCGGCGGCAACGCCCCGTTCCTCGTCTTCGCCGACGCCGACCTCGACGCAGCCGTCGAAGGCGCGATGCTCGCCAAGATGCGCAACATCGGTGAGGCGTGCACCGCGGCCAACCGCTTCCACGTGCACGAGTCGGTGGCCGAGGAGTTCAGCCGCCGGCTCGCCGAGCGCATGGGAGCACTCAAGGTGGGCCGCGGCACCGAGGACGGTGTCCAGGTCGGCCCGCTGATCAACGCCGACCAGCGCGGCGTCGTGGAGGAGCTCGTGCAGGACGCCGCCGACAAGGGCGGCAGCGTCGCGATCGGCGGACGGACCGCCGAGGGTCGCGGGTGGTTCTACGAGCCGACCGTGATCACCGGCACTCCCGCAGAGGCGCGCATCCTGCGCGAGGAGGTTTTCGGACCGGTCGCGCCGATCGCCACGTTCAGCACCGAGGAGGAGGCGCTGGCGACGGCCAACGACACGGACTACGGCTTGGTGTCCTACGTCTTCACCACCGACCTCGGCCGTGCCCTGCGCGTCGCCGAGGGCATCGAGTCGGGGATGGTCGGCCTCAACACCGGCATTGTCTCCAACCCGGCCGCGCCGTTCGGCGGGATCAAGGCCTCCGGTTTCGGGCGCGAGGGCGGCCGCGAGGGGATCGAGGAGTACCTCCAGGTCAAGTACGTCGGGATCGTGGCCTGACGGCGATTTCTCGACGCGTCCGTGATCGCTGTCCACGTGAGGCCCGGGCAGCGCCGTCACGTACTTCGCCCTCCACGTGCGCGCCGTCGCCGGCTAATCCGGTCGGTCACCGGCTGATCTGCAGTAGGGCGCCGGGTCGGCCCCACGCGTCCGAGCCCAGGCTCGGACGATCCGGGCTCGGCGGCCTCGTCCACAGGCATGCGGCGCCGGGCCGCGCCGTCCACCGAGTGCCGAGTCCACCCCACGGCCGGCGGTGAGGTTCCTAGCGTTCTCGGCGACCGTCACCTCACCCCCCGGCATCTGGAGGACCCGTGGCCACGTTGCTCGTCGATCCGTCCACCCTGGCCGCGCGCGCCGAAAGGCTCGCCCGCACCGCCGCCCTCCTCGCTGCTGCGGGGCCACACCTCGCCGGCCTGCTCGCCGAGGTCGCGACGTCGGCACCGGCCGAGGCCTCTGAGGTTGCCAGGCGCGCGGCCGGCCGCTGGGCCGACACCCTCGCCGAGCTCGCCGACCAGGGCGGCGAGCTCGCCGCTGCGGTCCGGGCCGCCGCCGCGGCCTACGCGGCCGTCGACGCCGGCGTGGCGGCCGCGGCCGCCACCGCCGGCTCCGCGGTCGCGTGAAGGTCGACCCGCAACGGCTGTCGCGGGCCGCCGACGGCCTGGCGGCGGCCGGTGCGGAGCTGGCCGGCAGGGATCGCTGCGAGGTCGGCGACGGCTGGGCCGGGGGTGCCGCCCGCGCCGCGGCGCAGCGCCACGCCGAGCTCGGCAGCGTCGAGGAGCGGCTCGCCAGCCGCCTCGACAGTCTCGCCGCGGCCGTCGCCGACGCGGCCCGGCGGGCCGTCGCCCTCGAGGCTGCCGGCGAAGCGGTCGAGCAGCACCTGGCACGGCAGCTGGCGCTGGTCGCCGACGCGGGCGCCGCCGAAGCCGCCGCGGCTGTCATGCTCCATTCCGCGGTCTGCGCCGCCAGGGCCGAGCGGGACGCGGTGCGCGCCCGCCTCGCCGGCGTCGGCCACGACCTCGCCGAGAGCCTCGACCGGAGCGACCCGGTGTCCCTCGTGCCCGAGCCGCTGCGTCACGCCGTCGCCGTGGTGGCCGCGGGAGCGGGTGTCGTGACCGCCGCTCGGCGCGGGTCGCGCTACGCCCGCTGGCTGAGCCGGGCCCTGGACCCCGCGACCCGGGGTGCCGCGGCCGAGGTCGCGGCTCGCGCCCGCTTCGTGGCCGGGTGGGCTCCCCGGGTGCCCTGGGTGGAGCGGCTCTTGCCGGGCGCCAGCCGTACGTTCCTGCCGCTCGCCGTCGCGGCCGGCGCGCGTGACGTCGTGACCGGCGGAGGCCGCAGCGGCGCGGCTGGCGGCGTGACCCGCGTCCTGGGCGCGGGAGCCGTCGCGGCGGGGGCCCTGCTGCTCGTCGGAGTCGGTCCCGAGATCGCGGTCGTCGCCGGCGGCGTACTCGTCGCGCACGCGCTGTGGTCTGCCGGCACTGCCGTCTGGGATCAGCGGGCGACCATCTCGGGGTGGTTGCAGCGGGCGGGCGGATCGGCGCGGCGCGGCGTGGCCCGGGGAGCCGCCGCCGCCGCCGTCGCGGACACCGCAGCCCGGGTCGCCACTGGCGGCGCGGCCCGGGTGAGCGACGCCGCTGCCGACGTCGCGGAGACCGCCCGGGGGCTCGCCGGCGGACTCGTCGACGGCCTGCTCCCCGGATGAACCGTGATCCTCAGCGACGAAGAGCTGGTGGCGCTCGGCGCCGACGTGGGCTGCGTCGTGCTCCCGTTCCTCGACGGGTGTGACGCGGCCGAGCAGGAGGCGGCCGGTGCACTGGCGCTGCGCGGGCTCGCACTGCGGGGACTACTCCGCCCGGGCAGCGGCCCTCCGGTCGCGCGCGCCGTGCTGCGCCGGCTGCTCGAGGTTCGAGCGGTGGCCGAGGTCGTCGTGTGCGCACGCCGGGAGCCGGCGGGCGGGGAGCCGGAGTGCGCCTACTGGCAGCGCGCCGGCCGCACGGTGGTGGAGGAGCTCGTCTCGGCCGATGGATTCCACCGCCTGCTGACCTGCCGCCCGGAGGCGGTGCCGGCTCGGGCCGGCCGCTGGCTGCTCGCGGCGCCGGGGCCGACCGCGCGCGCCGACCTCGTCGTCCGCCGCCTCGCCGAGGAGGGCGCGCGGCCCGAACTGCTGACGTTCCTCCTCGGACCGGGCGGCATCGCCGTCGTCCGCAGCCGGCGGGGCGCCGGCACGGCGGGGCCGCAGACGTCTCGGATCGACCGAGCGGCGGCCCTCGACGCTGTCCGGCGCGCTGTCGAGGAGCCCGCATGTGGCGGAGGTGAGCGACAATGGCCGCGTGAGCGGCCGCCGTGACGTCGTCCTGCTCGGGTCGACCGGCTCGGTCGGGACGCAGGCGCTGGACGTGGTGGCGCGCAACCCCGACCGGTTCCGGGTGGTAGCGCTCGCCGCCGGCGGCGCCGACGTCGACCTGCTGGCTGCCCAGGCGTGCTCCACCGGAGCTAGCCGGGTCGCGGTGGCGCGCGTGGATGCCGTGCCGTCCCTGCGAGCCGCTCTCGAGCGGCGCAGCGCCGGGTCGGGTCGTCGGTTGCCCGAGGTCGTTGCCGGACCGGCTGCCGCCGCCGAGCTCGCGGCCGGTCCGTGCGACGTGGTCCTCAACGCCATGACCGGCTCGATCGGACTGCGACCCACGCTGGCCGCACTCCACGCCGGTCACGTGCTCGCACTGGCCAACAAGGAGTCGCTCATCGTCGGGGGTCCGCTCGTGCTGGCGGCCGCTGCCCCTTGGCAGCTCGTCCCGGTGGACAGCGAGCACAGCGCTCTCGCGCAGTGCCTGCGCGGCGGCTCCGCCGACGAGGTCCGCCGCCTGGTCCTGACCGCGAGCGGCGGTCCGTTCCTCGGCCGCCCGCGCGCCGACCTCGAACGGGTCACCCCCGACCAGGCGCTCGCGCACCCGACCTGGTCGATGGGGCCGGTGGTGACGACCAACTCGGCGACGCTGGTCAACAAGGGGCTCGAGGTCATCGAGGCGCACCTGCTCTTCGGGCTGCCCTACGACCGCATCGACGTCGTGGTGCACCCGCAGTCGGTCGTCCACTCGATGGTGGAGTTCCTCGACGGCTCGACGCTTGCCCAGGCCAGTCCGCCCGACATGCGGCTGCCCATCGCCCTCGCACTGGGTTGGCCCGACCGCGTGCCGGATGCAGCCGCCGGCTGCGACTGGAGCACTGCGGCAACCTGGGAGTTCCGGCCCCTCGACGACTCCGCGTTCCCGGCGGTCGCCCTCGCCCGCCACGCCGGTCGACGGGGCGGCACCGCCCCGGCGGTTTACAACGCCGCCAACGAGGAGTGCGTCGAGGCGTTCCTGCGCGGGAACCTGCCGTTCCTGGCGATCGTCGACACGGTGGCGCAGGTCCTGGGCGAGCACGAGGAGGTCGACGGTCCGGTGACGCTCGACGACGTCCTCGCCGCCGAGCGCTGGGGCCGGGACCGGGCGCGCGCCCTCACCGCGGCTGAGCGGATCGGCTCATGAGCGGGCTGCTCTCCGTCGCCGGGATCCTGCTGTTCTTCCTCGGACTGGTGCTCTCGATCGCGCTGCACGAGGTAGGTCACCTGCTGCCGGCCAAGCGGTTCGGGGTCAAGACCACCCAGTACATGGTCGGCTTCGGCCGCACGCTGTGGTCGACGCGCCGCGGCGAGACCGAGTACGGCGTCAAGGCGATCCCCTTCGGCGGCTACATCCGCATGATCGGCATGTTCCCGCCGGTCCCCGGCGACCGGCCCGGTCAGCTGCGCCGCGCCTCTACCGGGCCGTTCCAGGCGCTGATCGAGGACGCCCGGCACGCGTCCCGCGAGGAGGTCGGTCCCGGCGAGGAGGACCGCGTCTTCTACCGCAAGCCCTCGTGGCAGAAGCTCGTGATCATGAGTGGCGGCCCGCTCATGAACGTCCTCATCGCGGTGGTGCTCGCCGCCGTCGTGCTCATGGGCTACGGAGTGATCGTCGCCCAGCCGGTGGTGCGCGAGGTCTCGAAGTGCGTGGTCTCAGCGACGTCCGCGCGCGAGAGCTGCACCGCGGCGGACCCGCAGTCGCCGGCCGCTGCGGCGAGGTTCAAGGCCGGCGACCGGTTCGTCTCCTTCGCCGGCCGGCCGGTCAGCACCTGGGACGAGGTGTCAGCGGCCATCCGCTCCGCCGGGGCCGGACCGGTGACGGTCGTCGTCGAGCGGGACGGGCGCGAGGTCGCCCTGCGCCCCGACCTCGTGGAGACCCAGCGCCCTTCCGACGTGGACGACCCGCAGTCCCGGCTGACCAGCGTCGGTTTCCTCGGGGTGGTCCCCGACCAGACCCGGGTCCGCCAGTCACCGGCCGCCGTCGCGGCGTTCGTCGGTGATTTCACCGCCAAGACCGCGCAGGCCGTGGCCGGGATCCCGGCCCGCATGGTCGGCGTGTGGGACGCCGCGTTCGGCGGCGGGCAGCGCGATCCCAATGGTCCGGTGGGCATCGTCGGCGCCGGCCGGATCGGTGGCGAGATCGCGTCGGATGCGCGCACGTTCGGCAGCCCGGCGGAGCGGGCGGCCAGCTTCCTGCTGCTGCTCGCCTCGTTCAACATGGCCATCGCCGTGTTCAACCTCATCCCGTTGCTGCCGCTGGACGGCGGTCACATTGCCGGGGCCCTCTGGGAGGCCGCACGCCGCGGCATCGCCAGGCTCCGCGGGCGACCCGACCCGGGCTATGTCGACGTGGCCCGGCTGCTGCCGGTCGCCTACACCGTGGCGTTCCTGCTCATCGGCATGTCGGCGCTGCTGCTCTACGCCGACATCGTCAACCCGGTGCGCATCGGCTGATCGACGCCCTGCGGGCGACCTCCTCGCCGCCGGCGATACGGCGCGAGCTGTCAGACGCACGCAGGGCCATGGCCCCGGATGAGGCTGACAGCTCGCCGGGCACCGGAGCGCTGATCAGCTCCCGGGGGGGCCCGTACGGCGGTCCTGGGAGACAATGGGCGGTGGGGTGAACCGGCGACCGCGGTGGTCCGGTCCTCCCGACGATTCCCTGACGACGACGCCGAAGGTGTGACCTGCATCCCATGACTGTCGATCTCGGCATGCCGGCGCTGCCGGTGCCCATCCTGTCGCCCCGCCGGGCGTCCCGGCAGATTCGCGTCGGGAAGGTGCTCGTGGGTGGCGACGCGCCGATCAGCGTGCAGTCGATGACGACCACCCCGACCGCCGACGTCGACGCCACCCTGCAGCAGATCGCCGAGCTCACCGCCGCCGGCTGCGACATCGTCCGCGTCGCCTGTCCCAGCCAGGACGACGCCGACGCGTTGCCGGCGATCGCGCACAAGTCGCAGCTCCCGGTGATCGCCGACATCCACTTCCAGCCGAAGTACGTCTTCGCCGCCATCGACGCCGGCTGCGCAGCCGTGCGGGTCAACCCCGGCAACATCAAGGCCTTCGACGACCGCGTCGGCGAGATCGCGCGGGCGGCGCAGGCCGCCGGGGTGAGCATCCGCATCGGTGTCAACGCCGGGTCGCTGGACAAGCGACTGCTCGCCAAGCACGGCAAGGCAACGCCCGAGGCGCTCGTGGAGTCCGCGGTCTGGGAGGCCGGGCTGTTCGAGGAGCACGGCTTCCACGACTTCAAGATCTCGGTCAAGCACCACGACCCGGTCGTCATGGTGCGCGCCTACGAACTGCTCGCCGAGCGCGGCGACTGGCCGCTGCACCTCGGCGTCACCGAGGCAGGCCCGGCGTTCCAGGGGACGGTGAAGTCGGCCGTCGCCTTCGGAGCCCTGCTCAGCCGTGGCATCGGCGACACGATCCGGGTGTCGCTGTCGGCGCCGCCGGTCGAGGAGGTCAAGGTCGGAGCCCAGATCCTGCAGTCGCTGAACCTCCGGCCGCGCAAGCTCGAGATCGTGTCCTGCCCGTCATGCGGGCGCGCGCAGGTCGACGTCTACACCCTCGCCGACGCGGTGACGGCCGGTCTCGAGGGCATGGAGGTTCCGTTGCGGGTAGCCGTGATGGGCTGCGTGGTCAACGGTCCGGGCGAGGCGCGCGAGGCCGATCTCGGCGTCGCGTCCGGCAACGGGAAGGGACAGATCTTCGTCAAGGGTGAGGTCATCAAGACCGTGCCCGAGGCGCAGATCGTCGAGACGCTCATCGAGGAGGCGATGCGCCTCGCGGAGCAGCTGCCGGCCGAGGACGGCGCCGCGCCCCGGGTGAGCGTCGGGTGATCCCGGCCGGGGAGCGGGGCTGACCACCGCGGCCCGCGACACCGGTGCCGGGGTGCTGCGGCGCCTCGGCCCGGCCGACGCGGCTGCCTTGGGCGAGCTGTGCGCGCGCGACCCGGTCGCCAACGTGTTCGTCGCCGCGCAGCTGGCGGGCAGCGGGCTCGACCCGTGGCGGCTGGTCGGCCAGGTGTGGGGCTACGAGGTCGGCGGCAGCCTGGTCTCGGCGTGCTACTCCGGCGGCAACCTCGCACCGGTCGAGGCCACACCCCAGTCCGTGGTCGCCTTCGCCCGCCAGGCGCTGCGCGCGGGGCGCCGCTGCGGCAGCGTGGTAGGGCCGGCCGACGTCGTCGCGGCTCTGTGGAGCCGGCTGCGTCCCGGCTGGGGACCGGCCCGCGAGGAGCGGATGTGCCAGCCGCTCATGCTGCTGCGCGACGCGCCGCGGCTTGCGCCGGACCCGCAGGTGCGCCCCACCGAGACGGCCGACCTGGACCTGCTCGTGCCGGCCTGCGCGGCGATGTTCACCGAGGAGGTCGGAGTCCCCCCGTACTCGCCCGGCGGTGAGGCGCAGTACCGCTCCGCCGTCGCCGACCTGGTACGCGCCGGCCGGTCCTTCGCCCGCTTCGACGAGCACGGCGTCGTCTTCAAGGCCGAGGTCGGGGCGGTGGGCGAGTCGGTCTGCCAGGTGCAGGGCGTGTGGGTGGCCCCGCGGCGCCGCGGCGAGGGGCTGGCCGCGGGGGGCATGGCGGCGGTGGCCTGCCACGCCCGTGCGCGGCTCGCTCCCTGGGTGAGCCTGTACGTCAACCACTTCAACGCCCCCGCACTGGCTGCCTACCGCCGGGCCGGCTTCGAGCAGGTCGGGACGTTCGCCACGGTGCTCCTGTGAGGGCCGGATCGCGGTGAGCGGACCGGCGACGGGAGGCCCGGCCACGGGCGGATCCACGGGCGGATCCCCGGGCGGCGGCAGACCGGCGGCTGACGGCGGCTGGCGCCCGCTCCGCGCAGACCGCGACTTCCGTCGCTACTTCGCCGCCCGATCCGTGTCCTACGCCGGCTCCGGGGTGACGTTCGTCGCGATGCCGGTGCTCGTCTACGGACTGACCCGGTCGCCCCTGTGGACCGCGCTCGTCACCGTGGCCGACGCCGTGCCGTACCTGCTGCTGGGCCTGTTCGCCGGCGCCGCCGCCGACCGGCTGCCCCGTATCCGGCTGATGGTGGGCACCGACCTGGCCAGCGGGGTGCTCATCGCCTCGGTGCCGCTGGCGTACCACCTCGGCGTGCTGAGCCCGGTGCACGTGCTCGTCGTCGCGTTCGCCGCCCAGGGCATGTTCGTCTTCTTCGACGCCGCCAACTTCGCGTCCCTCCCGGCACTCGTCGGGTCCGCGCGACTGCCGTCGGCCAACTCCCTCGTGTTCGGCACCGCATCGGCTCTCGACGTCGTGACGCCGTTGCTGGCCGGGCTGACGCTGGCCGTCGCGCACCCCTCGGACCTGCTGGCGGTGGACGCCCTGACCTTCGTCGCGTCGGCGCTGCTGGTTTCGACGATCCGGCGGCCCCTCGACGCCGGACCGCGCGCCGCCGCGACCGTGCGCGCGGACATCCGCGAAGGACTGAGCTTCCTGTGGCAGCACCGGCTCGTGCGCACCATGACATGGCTGGGCAGCCTGCAGTCCGTCGGCGGGGGCGCGTTCGTCGCCCTGCTCGTCGTGTGGGCGGACCGTGTCCTGGGGGTGCGCCAGGGCGACTGGCGGCTCGGCGTGC
Organism: Jiangellales bacterium; assembly: GCA_038246785.1. Classification (GTDB taxonomy): domain Bacteria; phylum Actinomycetota; class Actinomycetes; order Jiangellales; family Jiangellaceae; genus JBBRVP01. The sequence continues at coordinate 36,980 of JBBRVP010000005.1, read as the reverse complement.
CCTACGGCTCCTGGGGGGCGGGCGCGGTCATTGGCACCGCGTTGCTGCCCGGGCTGACCCGCCGGGTTGGTGGACCGCGGGTCACCTTGCTGGCGCTGCCCGCCTCCGGCGTGCTGGGCATCCTCACTCCCCTGGCCGGGCAGTGGGCCGTGGCTGCCACGCTTTTCGCGATGTGGGGAGTGGCCTACATGGTGGTCATCGTCAACGCGGTGACGGTGCGACAGCAGGCAACGCCCGCGCACCTGCAGGGACGGGTCAACACGACCGGTCGGATGATCGCCTTCGGCCTCGGCTGGCCGCTGGGTGCGGCCCTCGGGGGGCTGCTCGCCGAGCGGTACGGACCTGTGGTCGGGATGGTGGTGCCGGCCGGGATCATCGCCGTCGCCGGGGCCGTTGCCTGGCTCGGTCCGCTGCGCACCGCCGGGCGCGTCGTGACGCCCGCCGCAGCATGAGCGACGGAGCCGCCGCCGGTGCCGTCCGCCTCCGCACGGCCGACGGCAACGAGCTGGCCGAGCGGGCGCCCGAACTCGTCGACCTCATGCGGGTGGCGCTCGGCGGGGCCACCGGCCTGGCGGTCGCTCCCGAGCGGGTCGAGGTCGTCCGGCGGCATGCCGGGCGTCCGGGGTTCCGCGCGGTGCTCGCGGAGCGCCGGACGGCCGGCTGGACGGTTTCGGGTACGGCTACGAGGAAGCTCCCGACGGCTGGTGGGCCGGCCACGTCTCGCCGGCCCTGCGCGCCGTGGACCAGGAGGCCTTGCTCGACGGCGCCTGGTGCCTGGTCGAGCTGATGGTGGCGCCGAGCCAGCAGGGAGCCGGCCTGGGGCGGGCGCTGCTGCTTCGGCTTACCGCCGGTCTGTCGCACCCGCGGGTGGTGTGCTCGACGCAGGACGGCGCCAACCCCGCCCGCAGCTTCTACGCGCGCTTCGGGTTCCGGGAGGCGTGCCGGGTCCGCTTCGGTGACGGGCCGGACGACGCATACCTCCTCCTCGCGGCCGACCTGCCGCTCGGCCGCTGACCTCCGATTCTCGATCGATCCGCGGCCCGGCCCGTCGGTAGGCTCGCCGGGTCCCCGAACAAGGAGGCCGGACGTGATCCTTCGGATGTCGACCCTGTTCCTGCGCACGCTGCGCGAGGACCCGGCCGACGCCGAGGTGCCGAGTCACCGGCTGTTGGTCCGCGCTGGGTACGTCCGCCGGGCGGCGCCCGGTGTCTACTCGTGGCTGCCGCTTGGGCTGAAGGTGCTGCACAACGTGGAGCGCATCGTCCGCGAGGAGATGGACGCCATGGGCGCCCAGGAGGTCCACTTCCCGGCGCTGCTGCCCAAAGAGCCGTACGAGGCGAGCGGGCGCTGGGGGGAGTACGGCGACAACGTGTTCCGGCTCACTGACCGCAAGGGTGCCGACTACCTGCTGGGGCCGACCCATGAGGAGATGTTCACCCTGCTGGTGAAGGACCTCTACTCCTCGTACAAGGACCTCCCGCTATCGCTCTACCAGATCCAGACCAAGTACCGCGACGAGCCGCGGCCCCGGGCCGGCATCCTGCGCGGCCGCGAGTTCGTCATGAAGGACTCGTACTCCTTCGACGTCAGCGACGAGGCGTTCCTCGTCTCCTACCAGGCCCACCGCGCCGCGTACGTCCGCATCTTCGACCGGCTGGGACTGGACTACGTCATCGTCGCGGCCATGTCGGGTGCCATGGGCGGCTCGGCCAGCGAGGAGTTCCTCGCCAACGCCGCGGTGGGGGAGGACACCTACGTACGGTGCATCACCTGTGACTACGCCGCTAACGTCGAGGCGGTGCGGGTCCCCGTGCCCGAGCACCAGCCGCACGACGACCTGCCGCCGGCGCACGTCGAGGACACGCCCGGCACGCCGACGATCGAGACGCTCGTCGACTGCCTCAACGAACGGTTCCCGCGCGCGGACCGCCCCTGGCACGCCGCCGACACCCTGAAGAACGTTCTCGTGGTCGTCCGGCAGCCCGGCGGCCGCCGTGAGCCGCTCGCCATCGGCCTCCCCGGCGACCGGGAGGTGGATCCGAAGCGGCTGGCCGCCCAGATCGATCCGGCCGAGGTGGAGGCGTTCACCGAGGACGACTTCGCCGCCCGCCCCCTGCTGGCCAAGGGCTACCTCGGTCCCGGCGTGCTCGGCACTGATGGCCCGACCGGCATCCGGTACCTGCTCGACCCACGGGTGGTGCCCGGCACGCACTGGGTCACCGGCGCCGACGCGGCGGGACGCCACGTCCTGGGGCTGGTCGCTGGCCGCGACTTCACCGCCGACGGCACGATCGAGGCGGCCGAGGTACGCGAGGGCGACCCCTGCCCGCGCTGCGGCGGCGCACTGGTCACCGCGCGCGGCATCGAGATGGGCCACATCTTCCAGCTGGGCCGCAAGTACTCCCAGGCGTTGGGGCTGACCGTCCTCGACGAGCTCGGCCGGCAGGTCGTCGTGACGATGGGGTCCTACGGAGTCGGGGTGTCGCGTGCCGTGGCCGCGATCGCCGAGTCGACCCACGACGCGAAGGGGCTGTGCTGGCCGCGTGAGGTCGCACCTGCGGACGTGCATGTTGTCGTCACCGGCAAGGACGACGAGATCCTCGCCGAGGCCGACCGGCTGGCGAGCGAGCTCGACGGGCGCGACGTGCGCGTCCTGGTCGACGACCGCAAGGCCTCGGCGGGAGTGAAGTTCAACGACGCGGAGCTGCTCGGGGTGCCGACGCTGCTCGTCGTCGGCCGGGGCCTGTCCGAGGGGATGGTCGAGGTGCGCGACCGCGCCAGCGGCGAGCGCGCGGACGTCGCCGTGGACGACCTCGTCGACCACGTCGTGGCGCTGTGCCGCCCATGACCGTGCCGGTGCCGACGTGCCGGTGCCGACGTGCCGGTGACGACGTGCCGGTGACGACGTGCGTGAACGCCGTGGTGTTCGACTGGGGCGGCACCCTCACCCCGTGGCACACCATCGACCCGCACGAGCCGTGGGTGGCGTACGCCGTGGCCTACGACCCTGCGCACGGCGACGACGTGGCCGCGGCCTTGCGCGAGGCCGAGGACGCAGCCTGGCGCCTGACGCTCAAGGAGCACCGGTCCTCGACACTGGAGGCGGTGGTCCGCGCAGCCGGCCTCGATCCGTCGGGACCCGCACACCAGCGCGCCGTCCGCGCCTACCAGGCCTGGTGGGAGCCGCACACCTACACCGACCCCGACGTCGTGCCCCTGTTCAGGCGGCTGCGCGAGCGTGGCGTCAGGGTGGGCGTGCTGTCCAACACGGTGTGGCCCAGGGGGCACCACGAGGAGGTCTTCCGCCGCGACGGCGTGCTGGACCTCATCGATGGCGCCGTTTACACCAGCGAGATCGCCTGGACGAAGCCACACCCGGAGTCGTTCCGGGCCGCCCTGCACGCGGTCGGCGTCGACGACCCGACGCAGGCCGTGTTCGTCGGCGACCGCCCCTTCGACGACGTCCACGGTGCCAAGTCCGTGGGCATGCGCGCCGTACTCGTCCCGCACAGCGTCATCCCGGCCGAGCAGGAGGGCATCGCCGAGCACGAGGCGGACGCCGTCGTCGACCGGCTCGCCGACGTGCTCGGTCTCGTCGACGCCTGGCGGGCCCAGGCTGCGCGGCAGGACGACGGGGTCCCTGCCTGAGCCCGGCGATGGGCTCGTCGCGACGATTCAGGTGGGTGGCTCGACGAAGCCCGGAAAGGCCTCGGAGCGGCCACCCCAGACGGCCGCCTGCTCGGCGGCCGCGGCCAGCCCGGTAGCGGCCAGCCGCCGCGAGCTGCCGGACTCGCTGGCGACCAGATCGCCGTAGAGGTCGGCGAGCCGTCCCTCGACCCGGGCGAGCAGCCGGTGCGCGGTGGCGGCGTCCTCGACCGGGAACGGCAGGGCGTATCCCGGCAGGGGACCCACCGGCTCGCCGCCCTCGGCCCGCACGAGCCCGGCGAGGTCGTCGCGGGCAGCTCTGTGCGCCGTGAGGCCCTGCAGGGCACGCTCCCGCTCGCCGTCGGTCAGCTGGGCACCGGCGACGCCGTACGCATAGAGCGTGGCGTGCTCCCCGGCCAAGGCGGCCTGCGCCGCGACGATGCTCATCGCGGACTCATCGGTGGGTCGCCGGGGGCTGGGTCAGGACGACAGCGTGCATCCGGTTGCTCCCGCCGATGGAGGCGAGCAGCCGGGCCAGCCGCGGGTCCTCCGCGGCCACGCTGTCGGCGAGGCGCCGCCCCGCGGCGGCACGCTCCGCGACCTGCAGCCGCCGACGTAGGACGGCCAGGCCGGCCCCGCCGGGCGTTCGGGTCGCCGTCGACCCGGCGGTTGGGGGAGTCGCAAAAGGGGCGCCGAGGGCGGTCAGGTGCCGGTCCACCTCGACGGCCAGCGCGCGCAGCTCGGTGGCCAGGGAGGGCGCTGCGGTGAGCGCGCGGGCGTACGCGGCTGCGAGCGCCCGCACGTCTGCGACCGCGCGTGCGGTCAGCCCCGCGTCGGCGTCCGGCGACGGGTCGGGCGCTGGTGGAGTCGGCGTCGAGCGTCCGAGGGTCGAGGAGGTGGTGGTGCACGCGGCCAGTCCAGCGACGAACCCGCCGGCGGCGACGAGCACGCGGCGGCGGGTCGGTCGTGCGGGCTGCATGGACCGGGACGCTACCGAAACGGTCCGGTTAGGATCGGCGCGCACGAGCAGGGCCGGCGCACCTGGCGGTTCCCGTGCGCCGGTCGCCTGACCACAACTGGAGAGCGAGGAGCCAGCGATGTCGCTCGACCCCACACTGCTCTCCAGCCTCCTCGCCCCGGTGGTCGACCGGGTCGCGCGAGCCCGCGGTCTCGACCTCGAGGGCCTGTCCGTCCACCGGGCCGGACGACGCCGCCGCCTCGTGGTGGTGGTCGACCGCGACGGTGGCGTCACTCTGGACGAGTGCGCCGACCTGGCACGCGAGCTGTCGTCCGTACTGGACGCGACGGACGCCGCCGGCCCGCTCGCCGACGAGTCCTACGTGCTCGAGGTCGGGTCGCCGGGCCTCGACCGTCCCCTCACCGCCCCCCGCCACTGGCAGCGCAGCACGGGACGGCTGGTGCGGGTCGTCGACTCCTCCGGCCGGGCCGTCATCGGTCGGGTTGTTCGGGCCGGGGAGCAGGCGGCGCGGATCGCCGTCGACGGGGACACCCGCGACGTGCCGTACGCCTCGGTCGCGAGCGCCCGCGTGCAGGTGGAGTTCGGGCGGGAGACGGCGTCCGGCACCGCGTCCGAGCCTGGAAGGGAGTGAGCCGGTGGACATCGACATGAGCGCGCTGCGCGCCCTCGAGCGCGAGAAGGACATCTCACTCGACCTCGTCGTCGAAGCCATCGAGCAGGCTCTGCTGGTCGCCTATGCCCACACTGAGGGCGCCCAGCCGCACGCCCGCGTCGCGCTCGACCGGCGCAGCGGGCACGTGGCCGTCTACGCGCAAGAGCGCGACGAGGAGGGCGAGGTCGTCCGGGAGTGGGAGGAGACGCCGTCCGGTTTCGGTCGCATCGCGGCGACCACCGCCAAGCAGGTGATCCTGCAGCGGCTGCGCGACGCGGAGGACGACCTGACCTTCGGTGAGTACCTCAACAAGGAGGGCGAGATCGTCTCGGGTGTCGTACAGCAGGGTCGTGACCCGCGCACGGTCCTGGTCGACCTCGGCAAGGTGGAGGCCGTCCTGCCGCAGCAGGAGCAGGTGCCGGGAGAGCAGTACGTCCACGGCTCGCGACTGCGCTGCTACGTCGTCCAGGTCCGCAAGGGCTTCAAGGGCCCGGTGATCACCCTGTCGCGCAGCCATCCTGGCCTGGTGAAGCGGCTGTTCGCCCTGGAGGTGCCGGAGATCGCCGACGGCAGCGTCGAGATCGGCGCGATCGCCCGCGAGGCCGGGCACCGCACCAAGATCGCGGTTTCGTCACGCGTCGCGGGGCTCAACGCCAAGGGAGCCTGCATCGGGCCGATGGGCCGGCGGGTCCGGGCCATCATGGCCGAGCTCCACGGCGAGAAGATCGACATCGTCGACTGGTCCGAGGACCCAGCCCGTTTCGTGGCCTCGGCGCTCAGCCCGGCCCGGGTCAGCTCGGTGGAGGTGATCGATGCCGAGACCCGCTCAGCGCGCGTCGTCGTCCCCGACTTCCAGCTGTCGCTGGCGATCGGCAAGGAGGGCCAGAACGCGCGACTGGCCGCCCGACTCACCGGCTGGCGGATCGACATCCGCTCCGACGCCCCCCCGGACGAGGGAGCTGACGCCGGCTCGGACGCTGCGGGCGGCACGACCGGGTGAGCCGGCGCGCTAGACTGCACGCGGAAGGCCGCCCGCGGTCGGGTTCTCCGCTGCGCACATGCGTGGGGTGCCGGCAGCGGGCGTCCACGTCCGACCTGCTCCGCGTCGTGGCGGACGGGACGTCCACCCCCCCGGTGCTCGTCCCCGACCCGAGACGCCGGCTGCCCGGCCGGGGCGCGCACCTGCACCCCGCACCGGACTGCCTCGACCTCGCCGAGCGCCGCCGGGCGTTCCCGCGGGCGCTTCGCCTGCCGGGACCGCTCGACACCAGCGCCCTGCGGGCCTACGTCGACGAGCACGCCGCTGCGGCGGAACGGGACGGGCAGCAAGAACCAGTCAGCGGGGTCAGGAAGGAAGCGGAACGTGAAGCCCACGGTCGCTCGATGAGCGCGCAGCCATGATCAGGTACGTCTAGGTCACGGCCCGACCCCAGCTCGTGAGGAGTGCCGGGGCCCGGACCGTGCGAGAAGGAGAGCAGTGGCAAAGGTCCGGGTCTACGAGCTCGCGAAAGACATGGGGCTGGAGAGCAAGGCCGTCATGGCCAAGCTCACCGAGCTCGGCGAGTTCGTCCGTTCGGCGTCGTCGACCATCGAGGCGCCGGTCGTCCGCAAGCTCCGCGAGGCGCTCGCCGACCAAGCGTCTGCGCCCATCAAGAAGCCCGCGGCGGTCTCAGCCGCCGCGCCGCCACCGGCGGCAGGCCGCAGCGCGCCGTCGACGCTGGCTGCGCCGGCCGCCCCTGCGGCCGCCGCAGCGCCCGTCCCGGCCTCGCCTCCCGCGCCGGCGGGACCGGCTCCCTCCCCGGCGCAGGCTCCGGCCGCGTCCGCAACTCCCGCCGCCCCGGCAGCGCCGGCGGCACCCGCGGCACCGGCGGCACTCCCGACCTCGGGTGGCGGGGGAGCCCCTGCCGCGCCGTCTGAGCCTGGCGGCCGGCCGACCCCTGGTCCACGCCCCGGCGGCCCCCGTCCGGGCAACAACCCCTTCGCTGCCGAGGCGTCCGGCATGGGGCGTGCACCCCGCACGCAGGGCCCGCGACCCGGCAACAACCCGTTCGGCGGCACCACCGGTATGCCGCGTCCCCAGGGCCCGGCCGCCCGGCCCGGAGCACCGGGCAGCGGCGGCCCCCGGCCTCCCGCAGCCGGCCCCGGCGGGCCGCGCCCGGCCGGCTCGCGGCCGACGCCGGGCATGATGCCGCAACGGCCGGCGGCCGGGCAGCCCGGTCCCGGTGGCGCTCGTGGCGCCGGTCGTCCCGGCACAGCCGCGCGACCGGGCGGCGGAGGCCGTCCCGGCGCCGGCGCCGGGTTCGCCGGCCGTCCAGGCGGCGGCGGCGGGTTCTCCGGACGCCCCGGCGGCGGTCGCGGTCGCGGCGGCACGGCCGGTGCCTTCGGACGTCCCGGCGGCCCGGCCCGCCGCGGGCGCAAGTCCAAGCGCCAGAAGCGCCAAGAGTTCGACAACATGCAGGCCCCGGTCGTCGGGGGCGCTCGACTTCCCCGGGGCAACGGCCAGACCGTCCGACTGCCGCGCGGCTCCTCCCTGGCCGACTTCGCAGAACGCATCGGTGCCGACGCGGCGCAACTCGTCCAGGTGCTCTTCGCCCTCGGCGAGATGGTGACGGCCACGCAGTCGGTCGACGACGACACGTTCGCAGTGCTCGGCGAGGAGCTGGGCTACGACATCTCGATCGTGTCGCCGGAGGACGAGGACCGCGAGCTGCTCGAGTCCTTCGACATCGACTTCGACGCCGCCGACGACGAGGAGGACCTGCAGCCCCGGCCGCCGGTCGTCACCGTCATGGGTCACGTCGACCACGGCAAGACCAAGCTGCTCGACGCCATTCGCGACGCCAACGTCACCGCCGGTGAGGCGGGCGGCATCACCCAGCACATCGGCGCCTACCAGGTGCACGTCGAGCATGACGGCCAGGACCGGGCCCTGACCTTCATCGACACGCCCGGCCACGAGGCGTTCACGGCGATGCGCGCCCGCGGCGCCAAGGTGACCGACATCGCGATCCTCGTGGTGGCCGCCGACGACGGCGTCATGCCGCAGACGATCGAGGCGCTCAACCACGCTCAGGCCGCGGACGTCCCGATCGTGGTGGCTGTCAACAAGGTCGACAAGGAGGGGGCCAACCCCGCCAAGATCCGTCAGCAGCTCACCGAGTACCACCTGGTCGCGGAGGAGTATGGCGGCGACACGATGTTCGTCGACGTCTCCGCGCTGCAGCGGCTGGGGATCGACAAGCTGCTCGAGGCTGTCCTGCTGACCGCCGACGCGGCACTGGACCTGCGGGCCAACCCCGACCGGCCGGCTCGCGGGGTCGCGATCGAGGGCCACCTCGACCGCGGGCGCGGTCCGGTGGCGACCGTGCTGGTAGAGCGCGGCACCCTCCACCCGGGCGACGCAATCGTCACGGGGCAGGCCTTCGGACGGGTGCGGGCGATGCTCGACGAGTTCGGCAGCCCCCTGGAGACGGCGGGACCCTCCCGTCCCGTGCAGGTGCTCGGTCTGACGGCGGTGCCTGGCGCCGGCGACAAGTTCCTCGTCGCCGACGACGACCGCCCCGCACGTCTGATCGCCGAGAAGCGCGAGGCGGCCGAGCGCAACGCGTCGCTTGCCAAGGCCCGCAAGCGCGTCACGCTCGAGTCGTTCCTCGAGGAGAGCAAGATCGAGACGCTCAACCTCGTCATCAAAGGCGACGTGTCCGGCTCGGTCGAGGCGCTCGAAGACGCTCTGTTGAAGATCGACGTCGGCGAGGACGTCAACCTGCGCATCCTGCACCGTGGCGTCGGTGCGATCACGCAGAACGACGTCAACCTCGCCACCGTCGACGACGCCGTCATTCTCGGCTTCAACGTCCGGCCCGCCGAGCGGGTGGGCGAGCTGGCCGATCGCGAGGGCGTCGACATCCGCTACTACTCGGTCATCTACCAGGTGATCGATGAGATCGAGTCGGCCCTGCGCGGCATGCTCAAGCCGGAGTACGAGGAGGTGCAGCTCGGCAGCGCAGCGGTGCGCGAGGTGTTCAGGTCGTCGAAGGTCGGCAACATCGCCGGCTGCCTCGTCACCAGCGGGACTATCCGCCGCAACGCCCGAGCCCGCCTCGTGCGTGACGGTTCGGTGGTGGCCGAAAACCTTGCGATCGAGTCGTTGCGGCGCTTCAAGGACGACGCGACCGAGGTGCGTGACGGCTACGAGTGCGGCATCGGTCTCGGCTCCTACAACGACATCAAGATCGACGACGTCATCGAGACCTTCGAGATGCGGGAGAAGACCCGCGCCTGACCCACTGTGCGGGGCGGCACGACGGTGGAGGCGGCCGTGTACGTCGGGACGCTGCGGCTCGACCTGCTCCTCGGGGACGTCCGCTCGCTGAAGCAGAAGCGGTCGGTCCTGCGTCCGGTGCTGGCCGAGCTGGCCAGACGGCACACCGTGTCCGCCGCCGAGACCGGTGCCCACGACCTGCTCCGGCGCGCCGAGCTGGGGGTCGCTGTGGTCGCCGCCGACGCGGCCCGGTGCCGTGAGGTGCTGGAGGCGTGCGAGCGCCTGGTCGCCGACCGCCCCGAGTACGACCTGCTCGCCGCGCAGCTGCGCTTGCTGAGCCCCGACGACGAGGAGGGACGACCATGGCCGACCGCGCCCGGGTCATGAAGCTCGCCGACCGCATCAAGGTGATCGTGGCCGAGACGCTGGAGATGCGGGTCAAGGACCCGCGGCTGGGCTTCATCACGATCACCGACGCGCGTGTGACGGGTGACCTGCGGGAGGCGACGGTGTTCTACACGGTTCTCGGCGACGACGGCGAGCGGTCGGCGACCGCGGTGGCGCTGGACAGCGTCAAGGGCCTGTTGCGCAGCGAGGTCGGGCGTCGCACCGGAGTGAAGTTCACTCCGACGCTGGCGTTCGTGGCCGATGCCGTACCGGAGAGCGCGCGTCACATCGATGCCCTGCTGCGCGTGGCCCGCGAGCGGGACGCGTCGCTCGCACAGGGCGCCGCAGGAGCGGTCTACGCCGGCGAGCCCGACCCGTACCGGCGCGAGGAGGACCAGCCCGAGCAGTCGGCACCTGCCGAGGCGCTCGCCACGGAGGCTCCGACCGGTGAGCCGCTCGGCGAGGCGGCGGAGCGGGCCTGAGCATGCCCGACGGACTGCTTGTCGTGGACAAGCCGGCGGGGCCGACCTCGCACGACGTCGTCGCCCGCGTGCGGCGACTCGCGGGCACGCGCAAGGTCGGCCACGCCGGCACGCTCGACCCGATGGCTACCGGCGTGCTGGTGCTGGGCCTCGGTCGGGGTACCCGGCTGCTCGGGCACCTCGTGCTCACCGACAAGGAGTACGCCGCCACCATCCGGCTCGGTGAGCGAACCCTCACCGACGACGCCGAGGGCCCGGTGATCCGCCGCGCGGACGCGTCGCGCCTGGACCCGGCAGTGCTGGCCCGGCAGGCGGGCGCGCTCACCGGGGCGCTCGCCCAGGTCCCGAGCGCGGTCAGCGCCGTCAAGGTCGGCGGCCGGCGCTCCTACGAGCGCGTGCGCGCCGGTGAGCAGGTGGACCTGGCGCCCCGGCAGGTCGTCGTGCGGCGCTTCGACGTCACCGCAGCCCGCCCCGCCGGCCGGTGCCTCGACGTCGACGTCGAGGTTGCCTGCTCGTCCGGCACCTACGTCCGCGGCCTGGCCCGCGACCTGGGCGAGGCGCTCGGGGTGGGGGGGCACCTGATCCGCCTGCGCCGCACCCGCGTTGGCCCGTACGGCCTCGAGCACGCCCGCACCATCGAACAGCTCGCCGCCGACCTGGACGTCACGCCGTTGGGGGAGGCCGCCGCTGCGGGCTTCCCTGTCGTGCGCGTCGGTGCCGGTACGGCGGCGCGGCTCGCCCACGGGATGCCGATCCCTGCAACCGGGCGGGGAGCGGCTCCCGTGGCGGTGCTCGATGCGGACGGGGCCCTGGTGGCGCTCGTCCACGACCTGGACGGCCTGGCCAGGCCGCTCGCGGTCTTCGTCGGGTAGCGGTGAGCGGCCCGCGCGCCGCCGAGCGAGCGCCTGTCCACCGACCCGACCGTGTCTGGCGCCCTGCGGGCGTAAAGTGACGAGAACCCCGTGCCCGCCGCGACCCCTCGACGGCGCCCGGCACGACGGGCCGGCACGACGACCGCCACGACGCGAGGAGGTGCTCGAGCGTGCGACGACTTCGGCTTGCCGGCAGTGTCGTGCTGCTCGCGCTCGGCCTCGTGCTCGCGCCCTCCCAGGCCGCCTGGGCGCGACCCGCCCCGCCCGACGGCGGCCCGGCCGGCGAGGCGTGGCCGCCACCGCACGGCGTGGCGCCGGCACTGACGCCCGCTCCGCCCCGTACGCCCGCGCCGCCGCCTGGACCGGCGGCGGGGTCGCCCGCGCCAGCAGCCACCGCGCAGCCGGCGGCCCCGCCCGGGGGGCAGTCCGACCAGGCCGAGCCGTCCGCGCAACCGGCACCGGGGCCGCCCTCGCCGACGCAGGAGCCGGCGGCGGAGCCGTCCGACGTGGCGGGCGACACGGCGGTCGGCGGCGCCGCCGAGGCGGTCGGTCGCGACGTGTCGTACCCGCAGTGCGACCAGGAGCTGCCCGAGCGTGCGGCCTTCGCCGTCGTCGGCGTCACCGGTGGCCTCGTCCAATCGGGCAACCCGTGCCTCGTCGACCTCCTGCGCTGGGCGCTGGTCGCGACGCCGGTCCCGGTCGCCTACTACCTCAACACCGCCAACCCCGGCCCGCTGGTCTCGGCCTACTGGCCGAGCGGGCAGGCCTCTCCCCGCCCGTGTGCGGACGGCTACCCCGACAACGACTCGACCAGCTGCGCCTACGACTACGGGTGGAACGCCGCGCTCGACGCGTTCTCTCGTGCGGTCGCCGCTGCCGCCGAGGCGGGTGCGGCCGACCCGGCCACCGCCGACTGGTGGCTCGACGTCGAGACCGCCAACTCCTGGCAGGCGCTCAGCGAGGGCGGCGACGACCGCACCCACGCCAACGACATCGCCGCGTTGCAGGGCATGGCAGACGCCCTTCGCGACCGGGGGGTCGATCTCGTCGGTGTCTACTCGACGGCCCGGCAGTGGGAGCAGATCACCGGCGGTGGCGGGCTCGACGGGTTGCCGGTCTGGTACGCCGGTCTCGGGTCGGTGGACCTCGCCCGCGCGCAGTGCGAGCCGGCCGGCTCCTTCACCGGCGGTCCGGTGCTGCTGAGCCAGTACCTCCTCGACGGGCTCGACGCCGACCTGCGCTGCTGAGCCGGCGGTGCCGGCCCGCACGGGGGCTGGCACAGTTGTCCCCCGTGACGCGCTGGGACGGCACCGACGACGTACCCGAGGACCTGCCCGGGTCAGTCGTGACCATCGGCGTGTTCGACGGGGTGCACCGCGGACACCGGGTCGTCATCGACCGGGCCCGCGCCGCCGCCGACCGCCTCGGGCTGCCGCTGGTCGTGCTGACCTTCCACCCCCACCCGTACGCCGTCGTCCGCCCCGACGCGGTTCCGCTGTCGGTGACGAGCGTCGGCTACCGGGTGGAGCTGCTGCACCGGGCCGGTGCCGACGCGGTCCTGGTGCTGCCCTTCGACGCCGAGCGCTCAGCGCAGGACGCCGCCGACTTCGTCACCGAGGTGCTCGTCGAGCGGCTGCGGGCCCGCGTCGTGGTCGTCGGCGAGGACTTCCGTTTCGGGCGCCGTGCGCTCGGCGACGTCGAACTGCTCGCCGACCTCGGGCGAGAGCACGGCTTCACGGTCGACTCAGTCACCACCGCCGGGCACGACGGCGTCCGCTGGTCCTCCACAGTCGTCCGTGACCGGGTCATCGTCGGGGACGTCGCGGCCGCGGCGGAGGTGCTGGGTCACCCCTACCGGGTCGAGGGCGTCGTCGTCGAGGGCGACCACCGCGGCCGTGAGCTCGGCTACCCGACGGCCAACCTGCCCATCCCGCCCGGCCTGCTCGTCCCGGCCGATGGCGTGTACGCGGGCCGGCTCACGCGCCTGGACGAAGCCGGCGCGCCGGCGCTCCCGGCCGCCGTCAGCATTGGCAGCAACCCGACGTTCGAAGGAGTCCAGCGGCGCGTGGAGGCCTATGTCCTCGACCGCGACGACCTCGAGCTGTACGGCGTCCCGGTAGCCGTCGAGGTCACCGCCCGGCTGCGCGGCCAGGAGGCCTTCGCCGACGTCGCCGACCTGGTGGCGCAGATGGGCCGCGATGTCGAGGCCGCCCGGGCCATCGTCGGCACCGGCTCGGTCGAGGGGTCGCCCGCGCGCTGGTAGCCTGGTGCTGCCGTTCACGCCGGCCGCGGACCCAGAGTGCCCCGGTGAACCAGCCCGGTGCGCCGCGCAGCCTCATGACGAAGGAGCACGAGTGTCGGACAGCGCCCCGACGAGCACTGCCACGAAGCAGCAGATCTTGGCCGACTATGGTCTGCACGAGACCGACACCGGCTCCCCGGAGGCGCAGGTCGCCCTGCTCACGCAGCGGATCAAGCACCTGACCGAGCACTTCAAGGAACACAAGCACGACCACCACGGCCGGCGCGGTCTTCTCCAGCTCGTCGGCAAGCGTCGTCGGCTGCTCGACTACCTCGCCAAGACCGACATCGCCCGCTACCGCTCGCTCATCGAGCGGCTCGGCTTGCGTCGGTGACCTGAGACGCCGGGGAGCGGGCTCCCGCCGCAGGCCCCGCTCCCGCGCGTCAGTCCCGCCCACAACTGCATCCCGCCTCGGCCGCCGCACCCGCGGCGGCTCGCACGGCACCACACCAGGACGAGCGCCGATGTGCCCGGGCGCCCCGGACGCCGGTCCTCGGTAGTGGCTTCCGGGAGGACACGGTCGACTTGTGCCCCGACCCCCCGGCAGCCTCGATCGAAGACCGGCCCCCGGCCAGATCCCGCCCAGCCGGCCTACGGTCGGCAAGCGCCCGGCGCCGTCCTCGACCAGGAAGGACGGCCCATGACGGGTCACGACAGCACGCCCGGCACGACGGCTACCACATCGGCCGCCGTGATCGACAACGGCCGCTTCGGCTCCCGCACCATCCGCTTCGAGACCGGCCGGCTGGCTCGCCAGGCCGCCGGCAGTGTCGTCGCCACGCTCGACGACGACACCATGCTCCTGTCGGCCACCACGGCGTCCAAGTCGCCCAAGGAGCACTTCGACTTCTTTCCGCTGACGGTCGACGTGGAGGAGCGCATGTACGCCGCGGGGCGCATCCCCGGGTCCTTCTTCCGTCGCGAGGGCCGGCCCAGCGAGGACGCCATCCTCACCTGCCGGCTGATCGACCGTCCGCTACGGCCGAGTTTCGTCTCCGGGCTGCGCAACGAGGTCCAGGTCGTCATCACGGTGATGTCGCTGCACCCCGACCACCTCTACGACGTCGTCGCGATCAACGCCGCTTCGGCGTCGACCCAGCTGTCCGGCCTGCCGTTCAGCGGGCCGGTCGGCGCCACCAGGGTCGCCCTCGTGAGCGGCGACCAGTGGATCGCCTTCCCAGACCACTCGCAGCTCTCCGATGCCGTCTTCGACATGGTGGTGGCCGGGCGAGTGCTGCCCGACGGCGATGTCGCGATCATGATGGTGGAGGCGGAGTCCACGGATGCCACGTGGCGCCTGGTCACCGACGAGGGCCGCACCGCCCCCACCGAGGACCTCGTCGCGCAGGGCCTCGAGGCCGCCAAGCCCTTCATCAAGGAGCTGTGCCGCGCACAGCGTGAGCTAGCCGAGGCCGCTGCGCCGGCGCACGGGAAGCCGACGACCCGCGAGTTCCCGCGCTTCCTCGACTACCAGGACGACGTGCTGGAGGCCGTGACGGCCGCCGTGCGCGACGAGCTCGCCCAGGCGCTCACCACGCCCGCCAAGGTGGAGCGCGAGGCCGAGATCGACCGGGTCAAGGCCACGGCGGTCGACAAGCTGGCCGGCCAGTTCGAGGGTCGCGAGAAGGAGATCGGCGCCGCATTCCGCTCGCTGACCAAGACGCTGGTGCGTGAGCGCGTGCTGGGCGAGCAGGTCCGTATGGACGGCCGGGGACTGCGCGACATCCGCCAGCTGTCGGCTGAGGTGAGTGTGGTGCCGCGGGCCCACGGGTCGGCGCTGTTCGAGCGGGGGGAGACGCAGATCCTCGGCGTCACCACGCTCAACATGCTCTCCATGGAGCAGAAGCTCGACACGCTGTCGCCCGACACGACGAAGCGCTACATGCACAACTACAACTTCCCGCCGTACTCCACCGGAGAGACCGGGCGCGTCGGCTCGCCCAAGCGACGCGAGATCGGCCACGGCGCGCTCGCCGAGCGGGCGCTGGTGCCGGTGCTGCCGGCCCGCGAGGAGTTCCCGTACGCCATCCGCCAGGTCTCCGAGGCGCTCGGGTCCAACGGCTCGACGTCCATGGGCTCGGTCTGCGCCTCGACCATGGCCCTGCTCAACGCCGGCGTGCCGCTGCGGGCACCGGTGGCCGGCATCGCCATGGGACTGGTCTCCGGGCAGCTGAACAATGCCGCCGGTGCGGCCGAGACCAGGTACGTCACGCTGACCGACATCCTCGGTGCCGAGGACGCGTTCGGTGACATGGACTTCAAGGTCGCCGGCACCCGCGAGTTCGTCACCGCGCTGCAGCTGGACACCAAGCTCGACGGCATCCCCGCCTCGGTGCTGGCCGGGGCGCTGGCCCAGGCCCGCGACGCGCGGCTGACCATCCTCGATGTGATGGCCGAGGCGATCTCCGAGCCCGACGAGATGAGCCCGTACGCGCCGCGCATCATCACCATCAAGATCCCCACCGACCAGATTGGCGCGGTCATCGGGCCCAAGGGCAAGATCATCAACCAGATCCAGGACGACACCGGCGCCCAGATCGCGATCGAGGAGGACGGGACGATCTTCATCGGGGCCGCCGACGGCGGCTCGGCGGAGGCGGCCCGCTCGGCGATCAACGCGATCGCCAACCCGACCCAGCCCCAGGCAGGCGAGCGCTACCTGGGCACCGTAGTGAAGACCACTGCCTTCGGGGCGTTCGTCTCGCTGCTGCCTGGCAAGGACGGTCTGCTGCACATCTCGAAGATGCGCGAGCTCAACAAGGGCAAGCGTGTGGAGAGCGTCGACGACGTCCTGGCTGTCGGCCAGAAAGTCATGGTCGAGATCGCCGAGGTCGACAACCGCGGCAAGCTGTCCCTCGTGCCCGTCCTCGACGAGGCAGCCGCAACGACCGCGACTGCCGGCGCCGACGGCCAGGAGGCGGGGCAGCCGGCTGTGGCCGGCGCCGACGCTCCGTGACGGCGCCGGACCCGGCCCGGTCGCGGCGCGGGGCGGCGCTCCCCGTGCAGGCGCCGGGGACCACCCGGACGCTGCTGCGGGAGGACGCGGGCGGCGGCCTGGTCCGCCGCACCGTCCTCCCCGGCGGCATCCGTGTCGTCACCGAAGGCGTCGCCGGCGTCCGGTCGGTGTCCTTCGGCGTCTGGGTGGGCGTCGGGTCGCGCGACGAGAGCCCGGCGCTGGCCGGCGCCACCCACTACCTCGAGCACCTGCTGTTCAAGGGCACCCAGCGCCGGGACGCGTTCGAGATCTCCAGCGTCGTCGAGGCAGTGGGCGGGGAGCTGAACGCCTTCACCGCCAAGGAGTACACCTGCTACTACGCGCGGGTCCTCGACCGGGACCTGCCGCTCGCCGTCGACGTGGTCGCCGACATGGTCACCTCGTCGCTGGTCACTGCCGGCGACGTCGAGTCCGAGCGCCTCGTGGTCCTCGAGGAGATCGCGATGCACGACGACGAGCCGGGCGACGTCGTGCACGACCTGCTGGCGCAGGGGTTCTGGCAGAGCGCGCGAGTCGGCCGTCCGATTCTGGGCACCTCCGAGTCGATCAAGGCGTTGTCTCGGGCGGCTGTCAACGGCTGGTATCGCCGCCGCTACCGGCCCGAGCGCATCGTCGTGGCTGCCGCCGGCAGCGTCGACCACCGCCGCCTGGTCAGCCTCGTGCGCGGGGCGTTCGGGCGGGCCGGGTTCCTCGACGGGGACGTCGGCCCGGAGCCGCCCCGGATCGGCGGGCGGCGGCCTCGCCCTCGCCCGGGCGTGCATGTCCTGCACCGCCCGATCGAGCAGGCCAACCTCGCCCTCGGGCTGCCGGGCATCAGCCGCACCGACGAGCGGCGATGGGCCCTCGGCGTGCTCAACGGCGCGCTGGGCGGCGGCATGTCGTCGCGGTTGTTCCAGGAGGTGCGCGAGAAGCGCGGCCTGGCCTACAGCGTGTACTCCTACCTCTCGCAGTACGCCGACACCGGGCTCGTCGGCGTCTACGTCGGATGCCTCCCGGACAAGGTCGAGCAGGTGCTCGGTCTGGTCCGCGAGCAGCTGGCCGATGTCGCCGCCCACGGCATCAGCGACGACGAGCTCGCCCGTGGCAAGGGGCAGCTGCGCGGCGGGCTGGTGCTGGGGCTCGAGGACACCGGCTCGCGGATGAGCCGCATCGCCAAGGCGGAGCTGGTCTATGGCGAGCTGCCCAGCGTCAACCAGGTGCTCGCCGACATCGATGCGGTCACCTTCGACGACGTGCGGGCGGTGGCCGCCGAGCTGCTGGTGGGTGACCCGACGCTGGCCGCCGTCGGGCCCTTCGAGGACGCCGACCAGTTGGCCCGGCTCGTGGCCTGAGGCCGCTCACTACGCTCGCCGCCATGACGCAGCGCACCGCCGTGGCTGTCCTGGGGGCCCGCGGCCGGATGGGGTCGGAGGTCTGCCGGGCGGTGGAGTCCTCCGACGACCTCGAGCTCGCCGCCTCGATCGACGTCGAGGACCCGCTCGACGTCCTCGTCGAGTGCGATGCCAGCGTCGCCGTGCACTTCACCCCCCCCGACGTCGTGCTCGACCAGGTGCGCTTCTGTGTCGAGAACGGCGTGCACTGCGTGGTCGGCACGACCGGGTGGGACGACGAGCGCCTCGCCACGCTGCGCGACTGGCTGACCCGGGCGCCTGGCGTGGGCATTGTGGTAGCGCCGAACTTCGGCGTAGGGGCGATCCTCATGATGCGCTTCGCGCGGGAGGCCGCCCGCTTCTACGAGTCGGTCGAGGTCGTCGAGCTGCACCACCCGGGCAAGGTCGACGCCCCCAGCGGCACGGCGCGGCGTACGGCAGAGGTAGTCGCTGCCGCCCGGCGGCGGGCCGGCCTCGCGGCGCCACCGGACGCGACGACGCAGCAGCTCGACGGTGCGCGAGGTGCCGTCGTCGACGGCATCCACGTACATGCCGTGCGGCTTCGCGGCCTGGTCGCCCACCAGGAGGTGCTCCTCGGGGCCGCGGGCGAGACGCTGTCGATCCGGCACGACTCCCTCGACCGTGCCTCGTTCATGCCCGGCGTGCTGCTCGGGGTGCGCCGGGTGTCCTTGGCGCCCGGCCTCACCGTAGGGCTCGAACGCTTCCTCGGGCTCGACTGAGTGGTGCGCGCGCGCACCGCGGCGGCGGTTGTCGTGGCGGTGCTGCTCGGCTACCTCGCCCTCGTCGGCTGGCGGGGCGTGCTGCTCGTCCGGAACGGCTCGGAGGCCGGCGTCGCGCTCGGCCTCGCCGTGATCGTGCTGCCGTTGATCGCCGGCTGGCTGGTGTGGCGCGAGGTGTGTTTCGGGCTGGCGACGCAGCAGATGGGGCGCCAGCTCGCGGCGGAGGGCGGTTTGCCGGTCGACGACCTGCCGCGGCGGCCCAGCGGCCGGGTCGAGCGGGCTGCGGCCGACGCGGCCTTCGCCGCGCGTCGGGCGGAGGCGGAGGTGGCTCCACAGGACTGGCGGGCATGGTTCCGGCTCGCGGTGGCCTACGACGACGCCGGCGACCGGCGCCGCGCTCGCGCGGCGATGCGCCAGGCGATCGCCCTGCGCCGCACCGGGGGCGGGGGTCCCCGGGCCCAGTAGGACCGGGGGACTCCACCACGGACGGGAAATCCGGTGCACCTCCCCACGTCTCGAGGGCTGTTCGGCGGCGCCCGCTGCCGCCGCCGCCACCGCCGTCACGGCGACACCTGACGCAGCACCGCCGCCGTGACAGCGGCCAGGGCCACCACGACGATGAACGGCGCCCGCAGCCGGAGTGCCACCGCCGCCACGCCGAGCGCGACCAACCGGGCGTCAAGCGCGTAGCCGCCCGGCCCACCGAGCATCTGCACCACGACGAGCGCGGAGAGCAGCGCGACCGGCAGCATGCCCGACACCCGAGCCACCCGTGGGCGCTCCAGCAGCTCCGCGGGCACCAGGTAGCCGGCCAGCTTGGCGGCGTAGCAGAGCGCGGCGCCGACGAGCACCGTCGTCCAGGTCGTCACCGCCGGCCGCCCCGGACACCGGCGACCAGCGCCACGAGTGCGGCGGCCAGCACAGGTACCCCGGCCGGGACGTGCGGGAGCAGGACCACCGCCACGGCGGCGGCGGCGGCCGCGACCGTGCGCGCCTCCACCGCCCGCAACCGCGGCCAGAGCAGGGCGAGGAAGGCCGCGCCGGCCGCGGCGTCCAGGCCGTACCGACGCGGGTCGCCCAGCGCGTCGCCGAGGAGTGCGCCGGTGAGCGTCGCGAGGTTCCACAGGACGAAGACAGCCGCGCCGGTGGCCCAGAAGCCGAGCCGCTGCACGGCCGGCTCCTCCTGCGCGACGGTCACCGCCGTCGACTCGTCGATGGTCAGCTGGGCCGCCGCCGCCCGGACCGGCCCACGCGGGCGCAGGAGCCGGGCGAGCTGCAACGCGTACAGCCCGTTGCGCAGCCCGAGCATCGTCGAGGTTGCCACCGCCGCCACCCCCGTCCCACCCGCGCCGAGCACGCCGACGAGGGCGAACTGCGAGCCGCCGGTGAACATCAGCAAGGACAGGGCGCAGGCCTGCCACACGTCGAGTCCCGCCGCGACCGCGAGCGCCCCGAACGAGACGCCGTAGGCCCCGCTGGCCACGCCGATCGACACGGCCTGGCGCAGCACCGCCCGGCGGACGGCTGGCCCGTCCGCCGGCGGGCCGCCGCTCATCGCGGCGACGGCGTCCGCGACGACCCCACGTGGCGGCCCAGCCACGCAGCCAGCGGGGCCATCTCCCGCCAGCAGCGCGCGACCACCGCCGCCGCCTCGGGTGTGCCAAGCCACGCCGGCGCCCCGAGCTCGTGGGAGGCGGTGAGGCTGCGATGACGCAGCAGCTCCAGCCGCGGGTGGTCGGCGGGGTAACCGCGCGGCCGGGTGCGCAGCTGCTCGCCACCGACGACGTGACCGGCATCGCGCACCGCCCGCACGGCTCGCTCGAGCGCGCGTCCGCTACGGGCGTCGTCGACCGCAGCGCGATAGCGCTCCACCTGGTCCGGGGCCATCTGGTACATGCCCACCGCGACGAACAGCCCCGCAGCGTCCACGTGCAGGTAGCGGACCGAGCCGTCGCCGGATTCGACCACGGCGCCCTGGTGGGTCTTGTAGGGACTCTTGTCCCGGGCGAAGCGCACGTCGCGGTAGGGACGGAAGAGCCGCGCCGGGCCGAACTCGCCCGCCAGCACCTCGCACAGCTCCTGCAGCGGCGCCCGCACCGCGGCCTCGTAGGCGTCCTTGTAGTCGGTCCAGTAGGCCTTGGAGTTGTCGGCCTGCAGCCCTTCGTAGAACTCGAGCGCCGCGTCGGGGATGCCCTCGAACGTCATGCCGCTCCTTCGCCCAGGTCCGTGTGCAGCCGGACCATCCGCAGCGGCGCGCTGCCGGCGCCTGTGGCGGCGGTCTCCACCTCGCGGTGCGCCCCGTCGGGCGCCCACCCCGCTGAGCCGAGAAAGGCCCGCTGGGCATCATCGTCGGCCAGCAGCCACACGTACGCCCTGCGGAACCCATCGGCGCGCAAGGTGTCGGCACAGGCGGCGACGAGCCGCGAGCCGTGCCCCTGCCCGGTGTGGCGAGGGTCGACGTGCAGCGCGACCATCTCGCCGTCGATCGCCGGGTCGGCGTCGGGATCCTCCGCCGGAGCGGTCGCGGCGAGGCCGACGACCTGATCGGCGGCCAGCGCGACGAGGACGCGGTGGCGGGCGCTGGGCGGGCGGACGATAGCCGCCCGCCAGGCACCAGACGTCTCGCTCAGGTCGACCTGTGGTGCGCCAGGGACGAGGGCGTGCTGGAGCATCTGCAGCGCTGCCACCTGCACCTCGGCGATCGCGTCGGCGTCGGCGGCCCAGGCGAGGCGGACGCTGCCGTCGGGGCGAGGGGCGGGGGAGGGCGGCGGATGGGTCACCGGCCCATCCTCGCTCGGTAGCGGTCAGCCCTCGCCGGCGGCCCGGGCGAGGGCGGCCTCGTCGTTCTCGACGGATGTGGCCCGGCGTACGCGGGTGACCACGGACGCCAGGAGGGCCAGGGTGACAGCGGTGATGACGGCGTACGTCGCCCACCGGGTCGCGGCCGGTACGCCGCCGAGCGCGAGCAGGGTGCGGGTGTTGGTGGTGATGACGATCCAGCCGACGGCCACGCCGAGCACGTGCAGCGGCAGGACGCGGACCAGCCAGGCGGCGATGGGGGCCGCCACGAGGCCACCGGCGAGCAGGGGCAGCACGACGTGCATCGGGATGGCGTTGGCGCCCAGGCCGACCAGGAAGCCGAGGCTGGCCGAAACCGTGACGAGGAACTCGCTGGTGTCCACCGAACCGATCGTCTGGCGTGGGGTGACCTTGCCTGTCGAGAGCAGCGTCGGCGTCGCGACCGGACCCCAGCCTCCACCGCCGGTGGCGTCGACGAAGCCACCGAGCAGGCCCACCGGCACGAGCACGCGGGTGCGCGGGATGCCACCGGCGCGCGCTCGCCAGGGCTTGATGCTGAAGCGCAGCAGCACGTAGACCCCGAGCACGAGCAGGATCCCGGCCATCCAGGGGGTTGCCCACTCGGTGGACAGCGCCGAGAGGACCGTGGCGCCGGCGAAGGCGCCGACGGCTCCCGGCAGGCCGAGCCGCCACACCAGCCGCCAGTCGACGTTGCCGAGCCGCCAGTGGGCCAGCCCGGAGGCCAGCGTGGTGCCCACCTCGGCGAGGTGGACGGCGGCCGACGAGGTCACGGCGGCGTATCCGCTGGCCAGCAGCAGCGTGCTGCTCGAGACCCCGTAGGCCATGCCCAGCGACCCGTCGACGAGCTGGGCGCACAGGCCGACAAAGGCCAAGACGAGCAGCTTGCGCACAGGAGACCTCGTTCGGGCGGGGAGTCAGGTCAGAATGACGATCAAGGTGGTGTTGTATAGCGAAGCGGCCCGGCGAGGCAAGCGACACGCCGGGGTGCGTCCGGATCGTGGACGCACCGCGCCGCGTCCGATGCCATGCGCGGCGGCCCGGAGGCGGGCCTCAGCGGCGGCGGAGCACCCGGATGCCCTCCAGGCGACCACGCTCGGCAGAGGTGCGGACCTCGGAGGGCAGGTCGCCCGACGCGACGTGGGCCAGGGTCACCTTCTCCAGGACGTCGCGCTCGTTCTCCCGCAGCGCGAACCACACGTCCTGCAGCGTCCGGGCGTGCCCGGCGTAGGAGTGCTGCTCGGGATGGTCCCCGACGATGAGGGCAAGCGGTCCGTCCACGGCGCGGATCACGTCCGCCAACGAGATGTCCCCGGCGGGGCGGGCGAGCATGAAGCCGCCCTCGCGGCCGCGAACGCTGCGCACGATGGCCGATGCCCGCAACTGGCCGAGGACGGCGACGAGGAAGCCGTACGAGGCGTCCTGGCGCCGGGCCAGCTCGTGACCGGGCACCACGCCGTCGGCGCCGGCCAGCTCTGCCGCGGCGCGCAGCGCCAGGTCCACCCGCGACGTCAGCCTCACCTCCCGATCGTCTCAGGAGCACCGGGTATGCCCCGGGCGTGGCGAACCGCTGTGACAGGAAAGACTCGCCGGCCGGTTCACGTGTAACATGGGTTGACTACCCCGGGAGGACCCATGCCTGCGCTGCCCGACGCAGAGGATGTCGGCACCGGCGCCATTCCCGACACGGTGCCCGACGCCGTGCCCGACGCCGTGCCCGACGCCGTTCCCGAAGCTGGGCTGGACGCTGGGCCGGAAGCTGGGCCGGCCGTGACGGCAACGGCCGAGCAGGGCGCCTTCGACGCCCTCGTCGACGCCGACGGCCGGGTCGAGCCGCGGGACTGGATGCCGGAGGACTACCGGGCCTCGCTGGTGCGCCAGATTGCCCAGCACGCCCACTCCGAGATCATCGGCATGCAGCCGGAGGGCGTCTGGATCTCCCGGGCGCCGAGCCTGAAGCGCAAGGCGATCCTGCTCGCCAAGGTGCAGGACGAAGCCGGCCACGGTCTCTACCTCTACGCCGCCGCCGAAACGCTGGGAGTCTCCCGCGACGAGCTCGTCGGCAGGCTTCTCGCCGGCCGGCAGAAGTACTCCTCGATCTTCAACTACCCGACCCTCACCTGGGCCGACATCGGCGCCATCGGCTGGCTGGTCGACGGCGCCGCCATCACCAACCAGGTGCCGCTGTGCCGCTGCTCGTACGGTCCGTACGCCCGCGCCATGGTCCGCATCTGCAAGGAGGAGTCGTTCCACCAGCGGCAGGGCTTCGAGGCGCTGCTGACCCTCAGCCGCGGGACGCCGCAGCAGCAGGCGATGGCGCAGGACGCGCTGGACCGCTGGTGGTACCCCGCGATCGCCATGTTCGGGCCTTCCGACAGCGGCGAGCAGGCCGCGAGCGGCCACACCGAGCAGTCGCTGCGCTGGGGCATCAAGCGCTTCAGCAACGACGAGCTGCGCCAGCGCTTCGTCGACATGACCGTGCCGCAGGCCGAGGTGCTGGGTCTGCGGGTTCCCGATCCCGGCCTGCGGTGGAACGCCGACCGCGGGCACTACGACTTCACCGATCCCGACTGGGACGAGTTCTGGCGCACCGTCAAGGGCAACGGACCGTGCAACTCCCAGCGCATGGAGCACCGAAGGCGGGCCTACGACGAGGGCGCCTGGGTGCGTGAGGCCGCCCTCGCCCACGCCGACAAGCAACGCGCCCGCGCACCGGGCGTGGCGGCATGAGCGACGCCGGCGCGGCCCACCCGCGCGAGTGGCCGCTGTGGGAGGTCTTCGTCCGTGGCCGCCGCGGCCTGTCCCATGTCCACGCCGGCTCGCTGCACGCGCCGGACGCCGCGATGGCCCTGCGCAATGCCCGCGACCTCTACACCCGCCGTCAGGAAGGCGTGTCGATCTGGGTAGTCCCGTCGGCGGGCATCGTCGCCAGCAGTCCCGACGAGAAGGACGCCTTCTTCGACCCCGCGGCGGACAAGGTCTACCGCCATCCGACGTTCTACGAGGTGCCCGACGAGGTGCAGCACCTGTGACCGCCCAGCGCGGCGGCTGGCTCGACGCGGTGCGCCGTCCCGATCTTCCGCCGGCGGGGGAGTACGCGCTCCGGCTGGCCGACGACGCCCTCGTCCTCGCCCAGCGCACGGCGGAGTGGGTGTCCGCCGCACCGGAGATGGAGGAGGACGTGGCGCTGGCCAACATCGCCCTCGACCTCCTCGGCCAGGCCCGCTCGCTGCTCACCCGGGCGGGCGAGCTGGAGGGGAGGGGCCGCGACGAGGACGCCCTCGCCTCCCACCGCACGGAGCGCGAGTTCGTCAACTGCCAGCTCGTCGAGCTGCCCAACGGCGACTTCGCGCGCACGATGGCCCGGCTGCTCGTCTTCGCCGCCTACCAGGTCGAGCTGTACTCACGGCTCACCGGCAGCGCCGACGAGGTACTGGCCGCCGTGGCGGCGAAGGCGGTGAAGGAGGTGCGCTACCACCGCGATCATGCCACCCAGTGGGTGGTCAGGTTGGGCGACGGCACGGCGCAGAGCGCCGCGCGCATGCAGGCCGGCCTCGACGCGGTCTGGCCGCATGCCGACGAGCTGTTCGAGGCCGACGAGCTCACCGACGCCTTGGTCCGCACCGGCGTGGCGGTGGATCCCTCCTCGCTGCTTGCCCCCTGGTCCGCCTACGTCGGCACCGTCGTCGAGCAGGCCACGTTGGTCCGTCCGGACGTCACAGCGCTGCCCGGCGGCGGGCGCCGCGGCATCCACACCGAGGCGTTGGCCCCCCTGCTCGCCGAGCTGCAGCACATCGCCCGTTCGCACCCTGGGGCCCGCTGGTGAGCGCGCCGACCGTCGAGGAGGTGCGCGCGGTCGTCGCCACGGTGCCCGACCCGGAGATCCCGGTGCTCACGATCGCCGACCTCGGCGTGCTGCGCGATGTACGGGTGGGCCCCGACGCCCACGTCGAGGTGGACATCACCCCGACCTACTCCGGTTGTCCCGCCATGGACGCGATCCGTGACGACGTCCACGGACGTCTGCGCGACGCCGGCTGGGACGACGCTGACGTGCGCCTGGTCCTGGCGCCGGCGTGGACCACCGACGACATGAGCGCCGACGGACGTCGCAAGCTGGAGGCGTACGGCATCGCGCCGCCGGCCCCCGCCGGCTCACCTGGCCCGGTGCCGCTGGGGATGCCGTCTCTGTCGGTGCCCGAAGGCCTCCGGTGCCCGCGTTGTGGCTCGACGCAGACCCGCGAGCTCGCCCACTTCGGATCGACGCCCTGCAAGGCGCTGTGGTCCTGCCGGGCGTGCGGCGAGCCGTTCGACTCGTTCAAGGTGCTGCGGTGACCGTCGACGCCCCGCCGGTCGACGCGACCGGCGCGCCGCTGCGGCATCGCAACGCCTTCCATCGGCTGCGGGTGACCGCGGTCGAACGGCTCACCGAGGACTCGGTGGCGCTGACGTTCGAGGTGCCCGACGACCTGCGCGCCGACTTCGCGTTCCAGCCCGGCCAGCACCTCAACATCCGCACCGACCTGGGCGGCGAGGACGTCCGGCGCAGCTACTCCATCTGCGTGCCGGCCACGTCCCGCCGGCTGCGCATCGCGGTCAAGCGGTTGCCCGGCGGCGCTTTCTCGCACTGGGCGATCTCCGACCTGCGGCCGGGCACCGAGCTCGACGTGATGACTCCCAGTGGGCGGTTCACCGCGCACACCGATCCGAGCCACGCCAAGCACTACGTCGCGGTAGCCGCCGGCAGCGGCATCACGCCGGTGCTGTCGATCGTCTCCACCGTGCTCGAGGTCGAGCCGGCGAGCCGGGTGACCCTGCTCTACGGCAACCGCACCACACGCAGCGTGATGTTCCTTGAGGAGCTCGAGGACCTCAAGGACCGCTACCGCGAGCGCTTCCACCTGGTGCACGTGCTGTCGAGGGAGGCCCAGGAGGCCGAGCTGCTGAGTGGGCGGCTCGACGCGGAGCGGCTGGGCCGGCTGCTCGACGCGCTCGTGCCGGTCGACTTCGTCGACGAGTGGTTCCTCTGCGGTCCGCAGGCGATGGTCGCTGGTGCCCGCGAACTGTTGCTCGGACGCGGCGTCGAGCGACGGCACATCCACTCCGAGCTGTTCCACGTCGGCGACGCCCCGCCGCCGGTGCGCGAGGCCCCGCCCGACGCCCCCGGCGTGGCGGTGAGCGCCGTCCTCGACGGGCGGCGCACCGACTTCGACCTCGCGGCCGACGCCCCGAGCCTGCTCGACGGGCTGCTCGCCGTCCGGGCCGACGCGCCGTACGCCTGCAAGGGCGGCGTCTGCGGCACCTGCCGGGCCAAGGTCGTCCAGGGCGAGGTGCGCATGCACCACAACTACGCACTCGAGGAGGACGAGGTGGCCGCCGGCTACGTCCTCACCTGCCAGTCCCTTCCCACCACCGACTCCGTCGCGCTCGACTACGACGCCTGACGCGCGCCGCGGACAGCCGGGCGTCCTCCGCGGCCTACAGTGCACGCGTGCGCCAGTACCTCGACCTGATCGCGGACGTGCTCGACAACGGCGTGGAGAAGGCCGACCGGACCGGCACCGGGACGTTGTCGGTGTTCGGCCGGCAGCTGCGTTTCGACCTCGCCGACGGTTTCCCGCTGGTAACTACCAAACGGGTCCACCTGCGCTCCGTGGTTCACGAGCTGCTCTGGTTCATCCGGGGCGAGACCAACGTCGACTACCTCCGCGACAACGGCGTCAGCATCTGGGACGAGTGGGCCGACGACGCCGGAGAGCTCGGGCCGGTCTACGGCAAGCAGTGGCGGCGGTGGGCCACCGCCGACGGCCGCGAGGTCGACCAGCTCCGCTGGGTGGTCGAGGAGATCCGGCGCAACCCCGACTCGCGCCGCCTCGTCGTGAGCGCGTGGAACGTCGCGGACCTGCCCGAGATGGCGCTCCTGCCCTGCCACGCGCTGTTCCAGTTCTACGTGGCTGCCGGGCGGCTCAGCTGCCAGCTCTACCAGCGCTCGGCCGACGTGTTCCTCGGCGTCCCGTTCAACATCGCCAGCTATGCGCTGTTGACCTGCCTGGTCGCCCAGGTGACCGGGCTGGGGGCCGGCGAGTTCGTGCACACGCTCGGCGACGCGCACCTCTACCTCAACCATCTCGACCAGGCCCGCGAGCAGCTGTCCCGCCCCCCGCGACCGCTGCCGAGCCTGCGGCTCGACCCGGGCGTGCGGGACCTCGACGAGTTCCGCTACGAGCACGTCGCGGTCCTCGGCTACGACCCGCACCCGGCCATCAAGGCGCCGGTCGCCGTGTGAGCGGTGCGCCGACGGTCGTGCTGGTGGCCGCCCTCGACCGGCGGCGGGCGATCGGCCGCAACGGCACGCTGCCCTGGCGGCTGCCCGACGACCTGCGCCGATTCAAGGAGCGCACCGCCGGGCGCCCGCTGCTCATGGGTCGGCACACGGCGCAGTCCCTCGGCCGAGCGCTGCCCGGCCGGCGCAACCTGGTTCTCACCCGGTCTGGTCGGGTCCCGTTCGACGGGATGGAGCCGGTGGCCACCGTCGAGGAGGCACTCGACCGGGTGGCCGGCTCCCACGAGCTGGTGGTGATCGGTGGTGGAGAGGTCTACCGGCGCTGCCTCGGGGTCGCCCAGGAGCTGCACCTCACCCACGTCGACACCGAGGTCGTCAGTCCCGACACCTGGTTCCCGCCCGTCGACCCCGCGGTGTGGGCGGAGGTCGGGCGCGAGCACCACCCTGCCGACGACCGGCACGCGCTGGCGTTCGACATCGTCGACTACCGGCGCCGACCGCAGCTCCGCTCGTCCGCAGGCAGGTAGCCTCGACGCCGTGACCGACCGCAGCCGTTCCGCACCCTTCGGCCGAGTCCTCACCGCCATGGTGACGCCCTTCGCTCCCGACGGGTCCCTCGATGTCGACGCCGCTCAAGGTCTCGCCACGACACTGGTCGACGCCGGGAACGACGGGCTCGTCGTGAGCGGGACCACCGGTGAGAGCCCGACGACGACCGACGCCGAGAAGGACCGGCTGCTGCGCGCCGTGCTCGAGGCCGTGGGGGAGCGGGCCAGGGTTGTCGCCGGTGTCGGCAGCAACGACACGCACCACACCGTCGAGCTGGCTCGCACCGCCGAGAAGGCCGGCGCCCACGGTCTCCTGGTCGTCACCCCGTACTACAACAAGCCGCCGCAGGCCGGCCTGTTGCGCCACTTCGGGTCGGTCGCCGATGCGACCGGACTGCCGGTGATGCTCTACGACATCCCCGGGCGGACGGGCCGCGAGATCGCGACCGACACGCTGCTGCGGCTCGGCGAGCACGAACGGGTCGTAGCGGTCAAGGACGCCAAGGCCGATCTGTTCGCGGGTTCGGTCGTCATGGCCGGGTCGGACCTGGCCTACTACTCCGGCGACGATGCGCTCAACCTGCCGTGGCTGGCGGTCGGCGCGAGCGGCGTGGTGTCGGTAGTCGGCCACGTCGCAGCCGCCCGCTACGCCGCGCTTGTCCGCGCGGTCGACGCCGGAGACCTGTCCGCAGCGCGGGTCGTCCACCGCCAGCTGCTGCCGGTGGTGTCGGCGGTCATGACCCCGGCGAGCCAGGGTGCCATCACCGTCAAGGGGGTCCTCCAGGCACGGGGGTTCCTTCCGTCACGGACGACTCGGGCACCCCTGGTCGACGCCACCGACGACGAGGTGGCTGCCATCCTCGGTGTGCTCGCAGCGGCTGGACTCACCGGTCCTGACCGCGTCGGGACCGGCGCGTGAGCCAACCGCACCCCGATCTCGCCGCCCCGCCCCCGCTCGCTGCCGGCGGTCTGCGTGTCGTCGCGCTGGGCGGCCTCGGCGAGGTCGGCCGCAACATGACGGTTCTGGAGCACGCCGGTCGGCTGCTCGTCATCGACTGCGGTGTGCTCTTCCCCGAGGACCACCAGCCCGGCGTCGACCTGGTGCTCCCCGACTTCAGCGCGATCCGCGACCGCCTCGACCGCGTCGAGGCGGTCGTGCTGACCCATGGGCACGAGGACCACATCGGGGCGGTGCCCTACCTGCTCCGCGAGAAGCCCGACCTGCCGCTGGTGGGCTCGACGCTCACCCTGGCCTTCGTCGAGGCCAAGCTGCGCGAGCACCGCCTCACCCCGTACACGCTGGCCGTCGCCGAGGGCGACCGGGAGCGCTTCGGGCCGTTCGACTGCGAATTCGTCGCGGTCAACCACTCGATCCCTGACGCGCTCGCCGTCGCGGTGCGCACCGCAGCCGGCACGGTGCTGCACACCGGCGACTTCAAGCTCGACCAGCTTCCGCTCGACGGCCGGCTCACCGACCTGCGGGCGTTCGCCCGGCTCGGCGAGGAGGGCGTCGACCTCTTCCTTGTCGACTCGACCAATGCCGAGGTGCCGGGCTTCACCACCCACGAGCGCGACATCGCCCCCGTCCTCGACCGCGTGTTCGCCCGCGCCTCCCAACGGATCATCGTCGCGAGCTTCGCGTCCCACGTGCACCGAGTCCAGCAGGTGCTCGACGCGGCCGTTGCGCACCGGCGCAAGGTGGCTTTCGTCGGTCGGTCGATGGTGCGCAACATGTCCATCGCCCGCGACCTCGGCTACCTCCGGGTGCCCGGCGGCACGCTCGTCGACCTCAAGACCGTCGAGGATCTGCGCCCTGACCAGGTCGTGCTCATGTCGACGGGTTCGCAGGGCGAGCCGATGGCGGCCCTGTCGCGTATCGCCAACCGCGACCACAACGCGATCCGGGTGGAGCCCGGCGACGTCGTCGTGCTCGCCTCGTCGCTGATCCCGGGCAACGAGAACGCCGTCTCCCGCATCATCAACGGCCTCACTCGCTGGGGAGCGACCGTGGTGCACAAGGGCAATGCACTCGTGCACGTTTCCGGGCACGCCAGCGGGGGCGAGCTGCTGTACGCCTACAACGTGGTCCGGCCGCGCAACGTCATGCCGGTGCATGGGGAGCTGCGGCACCTGCGGGCCAACGCGGACCTCGCGGTCGCCTCCGGGGTGGCACCCCAACGCGTGGTGCTGGCCGGCGACGGCGTGGTCGTGGACCTCCTCGACGGCAAGGCCGAGATCACCGGAGCGGTCCCCTGCGGGTACGTCTATGTCGACGGCGCCAGCGTCGGGGACGTCGCGGAGGGCTCGCTCAAGGACCGCCGCATCCTCGGCGAGGAGGGTTTCATCTCCGTTGTCGTCGTCATCGATTCGACGACCGGCAAGGTGGTCGGCGGTCCCGACATCCACGCCCGCGGCTTCGCCGAGGGCGACCGGGTCTTCGACGCTGTCCGGCCACGGATCGAGCAAGCCCTCGCCGCCGTGACCGCCGAGGGATCGGTGGACACCTTCGAGCTGCAACGCGTGGTGAGACGCACCGTCGGCAGATGGGTGAGCGACACCCACCGGCGGCGGCCCATGATCCTCCCCGTCGTCGTCGACGTCTGATCCGCCGACCGGACCTGTGGCACCTCCGCGTGTGACGCATGGTGCTGCTGGGACCCGCGGGTAGCCTGCCGGCATGGCGACGCGGAGCTCTCCCCCGGCGCGGACCCCGAGCCGTACGACGGGCGGTTCCTCGCCGGCCCGGCCGCCGGCGCGGCGCACCCCCCCCTCGAGCGGCCGCGGCAGCACCTCGCGGCGTGCGTCGGCGCGGCGGGCACCGGCGCGCCGGGCCGCCTCCCGCCCGCGCCTGCTGCGCCGCGGCGCGGCAGGCGTCGGCCGCGCATTGGGCGCGACCTGGATGGGGCTCGCCCACGTCACCGGCGGCGCCGCCCGCCGGGTCGGGCGCTCGGCGCGCGAGCTCGACCCCGCCCACCGCCGCGACGGGGCCGGCCTGGCTCTCGTCGGCCTCGGGGTCGTCGTCGCGGCCGCGGTCTGGTGGGACCTGCCGGGGGCGACCGGGCGCACCGTACGCGCGGTGGTCACCGGTTCGGTCGGGGTGCTGGCGTTCGCGGTTCCGCTGCTGCTGGCGCTGGCGGCTTGGCGCACCCTGCGTCATCCCGACCGCAACGGCCCGGCCGGCCGTCAGGTGATCGGCTGGACTGCCCTGCTGCTCGGGGTCCTCGGGCTAGTCCACGTCTCGCACGGGCTCCCGCGTCCGGACGACCCCGCTGGCATGCGGGACGCCGGAGGGGCGCTCGGCTTCCTCTCCTCGACACTGCTTGCCGACCTGCTCACCGTCTACGTCGCCACTCCGCTGCTCGTCCTGCTCGCCGGCTTCGGGCTTCTGGTGGTCAGCGGGACTCCGCTGCATGCGGTACCCGACAGGGCCCGATCGCTGGCTCGCTGGCTGTCCGGGCACGCCGTCCCGGAGCCCGCCGCCGGCGACGGCCCGTCGGAGGTGGACGAGTCGTCGCCGCTTCGGCGGTCCCGTCCGCGCCGTCGGCAGGCCAGTCTGACCGCCGGCGGTCAGGCACCCTACGACTCCCCGCTCGTCAGCGGTGGCGACGGCTCTGCTGGAGCGGCTCCCGGGCCCGGCGACGACGCGCACGGGGCGGCCGAGCCGCCTCCGCACACGCCGCTGCCGGCCCGGGTCGAGCAGCTGGCGCTGTCGGGCGACGTCAGCTACGCGCTGCCGGCTGTCGACAGCCTGGGCCGCGGCAGTGCCCACCGTCCGCGCAGCGCCGCGAGCGACGCGGTCGTGGAGTCGCTGACCGGCGTGCTCGACCAGTTCGAGATCGACGCCCAGGTGACCGGCTACACGCGAGGACCGACCGTCACGCGGTACGAGGTCGAGGTCGGCACCGCGGTCAAGGTCGAGCGGATCACGGCGCTGTCGCGCAACATCGCGTACGCCGTGGCGAGCGCCGACGTGCGCATCCTCAGCCCGATCCCTGGCAAGAGTGCCATCGGCATCGAGATCCCCAACTCGGACAAGGAGATCGTCAGCCTCGGCGACGTGCTCCGCGCCCCGGTGGCGCGCCAGGACCACCACCCGATGGTCGTCGGGCTCGGCAAGGACGTCGAGGGCGGCTTCCTCGTCGCGAACCTGGCCAAGATGCCGCACCTGCTGGTCGCCGGAGCCACCGGCTCCGGGAAGTCGAGCTTCGTGAACTCGATCATCACCTCGGTGATCATGCGGTCGACCCCCGACGAGGTGCGCATGATCCTCGTCGATCCCAAGCGAGTGGAGCTCACCGCCTATGACGGCATCCCGCACCTCGTGTCGCCGATCATCACCAACCCCAAGCGGGCCGCCGAGGCGCTGCAATGGGTCGTCCGCGAGATGGACCTGCGCTACGACGACCTGGCGGCGAACGGCTTCCGCCACCTCGACGACTTCAACAAGGCGGTGCGCTCGGGCGCCGTCACAGCCCCGCCCGGCAGCGAGCGCGCCCTCACCCCGTACCCGTACCTGCTCGTCATCATCGACGAGCTCGCCGATCTCATGATGGTCGCGCCGCGCGACGTCGAGGACTCCGTCGTGCGCATCACGCAACTCGCGCGCGCGGCGGGCATCCACCTCGTGCTGGCCACGCAGCGGCCCAGCGTCGACGTCGTGACCGGGCTCATCAAGGCCAACGTACCGTCACGGCTGGCCTTCGCGACCTCCTCGCTCGCCGACTCCCGCGTGATCCTCGACCAGCCCGGTGCGGAGAAGCTGGTCGGTCAGGGCGACGGCTTGTTCCTGCCGATGGGCGCCAGCAAGCCCGTGCGCATCCAGGGCGCCTGGGTGACCGAGGCCGAGATCCACGAGGTCGCCCGGCACTGCAAGGAGCAGCTGCAGCCGAGCTATCGCGACGACGTCACCGTCGCGCAGCCCTCGAAGAAGGACGTCGACGAGGACATCGGCGACGACCTCGACCTGCTCTGCCAGGCCGCCGAGCTCGTGGTGACCACGCAGTTCGGGTCGACATCGATGCTGCAGCGCAAGCTGCGGGTCGGTTTCGCCAAGGCCGGCCGGCTCATGGACCTCATGGAGTCCCGTGGCGTCGTCGGGCCGAGCGAGGGCTCCAAGGCGCGTGACGTGCTGGTGCGCCCGGACGAGCTCGACGAGCTGCTGGCGGGGCTGCGGGGGGACTGATCCAGATCCGACACGTCGGTCCGACGGGACCGGACACCTACGCTGGGCCGGTGCCGCCCGCCTCCGCTCCGCCTGCCAGCGTCGCTCTGCTGACGCTCGGCTGCGCGCGCAACGAGGTCGACTCCGAGGAGCTGGCGGCCCGGCTCGCGGCCGATGGCTTCCGCCTCGTGGACGACCCCGACAGCGCCGATGTCGCGGTGGTCAACACCTGCGGCTTCGTCGAGGCGGCCAAGAAGGACTCCATCGACGCGCTGCTCGAGCTCGCGGGTCCTGGCCGTCCGGTGGTCGCCGTGGGCTGCCTGGCCGAGCGGTACGGCGACCGGCTCGCCCGCGAGCTCCCGGAAGCGGCGGCGGTGCTGGGCTTCGACGACTACGCCGACATCGCCGACCGGCTCCGCGACGTCCTAGGTGGCCACGCCCCGGCGGCGCACGTGCCGCGGGACCGTCGCCGCCTGCTGCCGGTGGCGCCCGCAGCACGTGCCAGTGCGGCCACCACGGGGACGGCGGCGCCCTGGCGCCCGGGCACGATGCGGCGTCGGCTCGACGGCGGTCCGATGGCGCCGCTCAAGATCGCAGGCGGCTGCGACCGGCGCTGCGCCTTCTGCGCCATCCCGGCCTTTCGCGGCGCCTTCGTGTCGCGCCGACCTGCCGACCTGCTGGCCGAGGCGAGCTGGCTTGCCCGGCATGGGGTCCGCGAGCTCTACCTGGTCAGCGAGAACTCCACGTCCTACGGCAAAGACCTCGGCGACCTGCGGTTGCTGGAGTCGCTGCTGGCACAGCTGGCCACGGTCGACGGCGTCGCTCGCGTGCGCGTGTCCTATCTGCAACCGGCCGAGGTGCGTGCCTCGCTGCTCGACGCCCTGACGATGACGCCTGGAGTCGTGCCGTACTTCGACCTGTCGTTCCAGCATGCCAGCGCCGGGGTGCTGCGGCGGATGCGCCGCTTCGGGGGCTCGGCAGCCTTCCTCGACCTGCTCGACGAGGTCCGTGCCCGGTGCCCCTCCGCCGGCGTGCGCTCCAACGTCATCGTCGGCTTCCCCGGTGAGACCGAGGAGGACCTTGCCGAGCTGGAGGACTTCCTCGGGCGTGCGCGCCTCGACGCGGTCGGGGTCTTTGCGTACTCCGACGAGGACGGCACCGAGGCGGCGACGCTGCCGGGCAAGGTCGAACCCGACGAGGTGGCGGCGCGGGCCTCGCGCGCCTTGGCGGTCGTTGACGAGCTCGGCGCCCAGCGCGCCGAGGACCGGGTCGGGGAGACGGTCGACGTCCTCGTGGACACCGTCGTGGACGAGGGCGCCGGTGGCGCGCCAGAGCGCGCCACCGTCGCCGGCGGCTCCGGAGCCGGCGTGTGGCGGGTGGAGGGCCGGGCGGCTCATCAGGGACCGGACGACGCCAGCACGGTCGTCTCCGGCAGCGGACAGGTCCCGAGCCCGGGGGACCTGCTTGCTGCCTGCGTCGTTGCTGCCGCCGGCGCCGACCTTGCGGCGACCGCTCTGCCGGCGACCTCGCCGTGAGCGAGTCGGGCGACGTGGCGCCCCCACCTGCCGAGGCCCCGGTGGCCGTCAGCTGGGTCAACCCCGCCAACGCGCTCACCGGTCTGCGCATGCTCCTGGTGCCGCTGCTCGCCTGGCTGCTGCTGCGGGACGGCGGCGAGGACACTGCCTCGCGGGTGGCGGCCTTCGTCGTCTTCGCGGTCGGGATGGTGACCGACCGGCTCGACGGCGAGCTGGCCCGACGGCGTGGGCTGGTCACGACGCTCGGCACCGTCGCCGATCCCATCGCCGACAAGGTCTTCATTGGGACGGCGTTCGTCGGGCTCTCGCTCCTCGGCGAGCTGCCCTGGCTCGTCACCGTCGTCGTCCTGGTCCGCGAGGTGGGGGTGACGGCACTGCGCTTCGTCGTGATCCGCCACGGCGTGATCCCGGCGAGCCGCGGCGGCAAGGCGAAGACAGGCCTGCAGGGCATCGCCATCGGGTTGTACCTGCTGCCACTTCCAGCTGCCCTGCAGACCGCGGCCGCGGCCGTGATGGTGGCGGCGGTCGCTGTGACGCTCGTGACGGGAGTCGACTACGCGTTGCGGGCGCGGCGACTGTGGCGGAGCTCGGCACACGCCGGCAGCGAGGCGTCGGGCCGGCCGCCGCCGTGAGCGCCTCCCCGGAGGAGGTCGTGGGCCGGCTGCTTGCCAGGGGAGAGACGGTGGCGGTCGCCGAGTCGGTGACCGGAGGGCTCGTTGCCGGCGCGATCACGCGGGTACCCGGGTGCTCGCTGGTCTTCCGCGGCGCGGTCGTGGCGTACGCCACAGAGCTCAAGCACGAGCTGCTCGGGGTCCCTGCTCAGCAGCTCGCCACTGACGGTCCCGTTCACGAGCGCACCGCCCGGTCGATGGCAGAGGGGGTACGCAGGCTGCTCGGGGCCACCTGGGGCGTCGCCACCACCGGGGTCGCTGGACCCGACCCCCAGGACGGTCACCCTCCCGGGATCCTGCACGTCGCTCTGCGCGGGCCGTCCATGGCGACCGCGCGAACGCTGCACCTGGACGGCCATCGCGAGGCGGTGCGGATCCGCGCCGTTGCCGCGGCGCTCGACCTGCTCGCCGCTGCCCTCCCCGAGGGCAGACCTCCAGGGGAATCGGGCAGCCGGGCGCGCGGTTGACTGCGGAGCGAGCATGCTGTGGATCGATCATGCGGCGGAATGGCTCTGGTTCGCCGGGTAGGTGTCGGCTCCGCGGAGTACCGTGGGCGCCAGCCAAAGCGTGAGAGGAGGCGGCGATGGTCCTGATCCGGCGACTGCTCGGCGACGTCCTGCGCCGCCATCGGCAGTCCCAGGGGCGCACCCTGCGCGAGGTCAGCCAGACGGCGCGGGTTTCCCTCGGCTACCTCTCCGAGGTGGAGCGGGGGCGCAAGGAGGCCTCCAGCGAGCTGCTCGCGTCGATCTGCCAGGCCCTGGACGCGCCGCTGTCGGAGGTCCTGCGCGAGGTGAGCGACGAGGTCGCTCGTGCCGAGTCCGCCGCTGTCGGCGCCCTGGCCGACGTCCGGGGCGACCGTCGCAGCGGGCTGGTCGTGCCTGAGGTCGCGCCGCAGCCCGAGCCGGTCGCCATCGCCTGACCTGGTCGGCGCGCCGGATCGACCCGGCGGTCGGCACGGAAGTTGCCTCCAGGCAGTTCCGGTGCGTAGACTTGCTCTTCGCCCCACCGAGCGACGGACGCCTGCCGGCGGCCGTTCGGGGGGTTCTGCGGGCGGCCTGACGCCCCCCGCGGACGGCCTGTGACGTGGCGATGACGCCCTTCGGGGACGGCTTCGCCCGGGTGCAGGTGCGCCATGAAGACCCTGAGCGCTTGCCGTTGGTGGGTGTTTGGTGTGTGTCCGATGTTTGAGAACTCGACAGTGTGTCATTGTTTGTGATTGGTGACGCCTTTTGTTTGTGTTGTTTGGGTGTGCTTGTGCTGTCTGCCTTCGGGTTGTGTTG